>NZ_JBDZDK010000018.1:0-80494 GCF_040049155.1 Sphingomonas silueang | reverse complement strand
TGCAAGCTCAAGGAGTTCAAGCGCATCGCCATGCGAGCCTGCAAAACCGACCGCAGCTTCGAAGCCATGATCCACCTCGTCGGCGCCGTCATCAACTCACGATGAATCCCCACAGACCCTAGGTCATGCCGGGGGCATGACCGGCCCGACGCTCTTCCAGGGAGGGGAGGAACGTCGTCGACGTTTCCGGCGATGCCCCCTCACACCCCCGCTCCCCGCGCGAAGCGTTCGACCGATCCGTCGACCCGCTCGACCTCCAGTGCGACGATCCGTCCGCCCTCCTCGACGAACCGGAAGCGCGACGCCGGGTCCGTCTCGGGTACCATCACGTTCGCCGCGATCGGCACCAGCGGCGACGCGGCCCGCCCGCCGCGGCTGGTCGTCAGTCGATCACCGCGGACGACCAGCCGCCGGTCGCCATACACCCCGGCATAGTCGGCGAGCGGATGCGCCGGGGCCACCGGCGTGACGGTCGCGCGGTAGAAGGCGGCAAGGCGCTCGACCTCGCGCCGTTCGTCGGCGGGGACGGTCGTGGCGATCGCGGTCATCGCCGCCGCCTGCGCCGCCGCAAGCGCGCGGTCGACCGGCACGGCGATGGCGGGCGCGACGCCGACCGCCTCCCAGTCCTTGCCGGTCCTGAGGCTGACCGCGCGCCCGCTCGACACGCTCAGCACATAGCTTTTGCCGATCGGCAGCAGGTCGTTGCGGAACCCCGCCCCCGCCGTCCGCTCGCCGACCAGCGTGCCGAAGCCCAGCGCCGATACATGCGTCGCGAACTCCTCCGCCGCCGACGCCGTGCCGCCGCTGGTCAGCACATAGAGCGGCTTGCCCGCGAGGCTGAACGGCGCCCTCGGCGCGGTCGTGCTTTCGCCCGGACGCCCGCGCATCTCGAAGCGCATCAGCGGCGTGCCTTGCGGAACGAAATAGCTGGCCATCGCCGCCACCGCCCCGGGCGATCCGCCGCCGTTGCGGCGCAGGTCGATGATATACGCATCGCCGCCGTGCAGGAACTGCATCGCCCCGGCGATCGCCGCCTCCGCCTCGGGCGTGCCCCACTCGAACCCGTCATAGGCGACCATCCGGATATTGCCGGGCAGCACCTCCATCGCGCGCACGCCGCCGTTGTGCCGCGCGATCATCCGCGCCATCGCCGGCGGCATCGCCGTATCGTCGTCGGGCAGCGGCTCGTTGCCGAGCATCGCCGCCATCTGCGGATTGTACGTGATGCCGAGATGCTTGTCGGGCGTGACCGCGTCCATATCGGCATTGATCCGCTCGGCCAGCGCCTCGCCGGTGAGGCCACGATAGCGTTCGGGCTGACTTAGCGCCGCGCTCAGCTTCGCCGCGACATCGGGCAGGACATAGCGTTCGGCCACCGCCTTGCGCGTGGCGGCGACGACCGTGGCGGGATCGTCGGCGGGGGCCTGTGCGGCGGCGATGCCGGGCATGGCCAGCGACAGTGACAGAGCAACGATCCGGCGGCGCATATTCCCTCCCCTTGGACGAGCCGCCTTATCGCTTGGCCGCCCCGCCCGATTTCGGCAAAGACGGGGGCCGGACCGGCGAAATCCGGCAAGCTGACGGGGACAGGGGACGGCAATGCGCGATCTGGATCGCTATGATCGCGAACTGCTCGACTGCCTGCAA
The DNA here is from genome assembly GCF_040049155.1 of Sphingomonas silueang. Taxonomy (NCBI): domain Bacteria; kingdom Pseudomonadati; phylum Pseudomonadota; class Alphaproteobacteria; order Sphingomonadales; family Sphingomonadaceae; genus Sphingomonas; species Sphingomonas silueang. Next base: position 78,847 of record NZ_JBDZDK010000018.1, on the reverse strand, counting down.
CGCGACGCGCTGCGCACCGCCGAGGATCTGGCGCGCGACGTGGCGCTCTCCCCTTCCGCGATCACCCGGCGGGTGCGGCGGCTGCGCGAGGACGGGACGATCGTCGCCGACGTGGCGATCGTGTCCGACCGGGTGGGGTCGTTCCTGTCGGCGCTGGTCGATGTGCAACTCGATCGCCACGCGCTGCCGCATGTCGATGCGCTGCTCCGGCGGCTGGAGGCCGATCCGCGGGTGCAGGCGATCCTCGAGGTCGCGGGGACGTTCGACCTGACGCTGATGGTCGTGGTCGAGGACATGGCGGCGTACAACGCCTTCGCCGACGCGATGCTGGCGGACGATCCGGTCATCCGCCGCTACGAGACTCGCTTCGTCAAGAAACGGCGCAAATGGTCGGCGGCCCGGCCCCTGGCCTGACCGGCGGGTTCAGGGTCTTGTCCACTGACGTGGAAGCGGTGCCGGCCCGCTCCCCCACGGGTCCCAGCAAAGTAGTACTTTGCTGGGCTACCCCCACCCGACCACCCATTCAGGATACGCTGTGGGTGGTCGGGTGGGGGAGCGGGCCGGCACCGCCCTGATCCAGCTACTGGAGCACCACCGTCACCGCGCGGCGGTTCTGCGCCCATGCGGCTTCGTCCGAACCCAGCGCCAGCGGGCGTTCCTTGCCGTAGCTGATCGTGGTGATCCGCGACGCGGAGATGCCGCGCGCCGCCAGATAGCTGGCCGCCGCATTGGCGCGCCGGTCGCCCAGCGCGAGATTATATTCGCGGGTGCCGCGCTCGTCGCAATGCCCCTCGATCGTCACGCGGACATTGGGATAGCGCTGCAACCACTGCGCCTGGGTGTCGAGGATCTGCCGCGCGGATGCGTCGATGTCATACTGGTCCAGCCCGAAGTTGATCGTGTCGCTGGCGACCGATCGCTGGAAATCGGCGCGGGAGCCGGGGACGATCGTACCCGCGCCGCCGTCGGTGCCGGTGCCGCCGGTACCGGCATTGGGATCGACGGTCTGGCCGGGCGCGGGCGGCAGCACGGCGGGACGCTTCTTGGCGCAGCCCGCCACCGCCAGCAGGCCGGTGGCGAGGATCAATGCGGTCGAGAATTGCTTCATGGGGTCACTCCCTGGTCGTTACGCATCCACCACAATGCCCCTGTAGCGGAAATTGCCCCCGTTGGGAAAAGTTACGGACGAATCGGCCCCCAGCTCGGGTCCGACCCGTCGAGCGCGGTCGGAATGCGGCGGATGTTGGAACCCGTCAGGTCGACCGACCAGATCTCGGTCCGGCCCGAACCCTGCGCCGATCGGAAGAAGGTGAGCACGCGGCCGTTGGGCGACCAGCTCGGCCCCTCGTCGCCCCATGCGTCGGACAGCAGCTTCTCGCCCGACCCCGAAGGCGACATGATGCCGATGCGGAACGATCCGCCCCCCTGCCGGGTGAAGGCGATCAGGTCGCCGCGCGGGGACCAGACGGGGGTGCCGTAGCGCCCACCGCCGAAGCTGATCCGCTGCTGGTTCGATCCGTCGGCGTTCATGACGTACAACTGCTGCCCGCCCGAACGGTCGCTCTCGAACACGATCTTCGATCCGTCGGGCGAATAGCTGCCCCCCGTGTCGATGCCGGGCGAGTTGGTCAGCCGCTGCAGGCTGCCCCCGGCGGCGGGCACGCGATAGATGTCGGTGTTGCCCGCCTGCGCCATCGAGAACAGGACATAGCGCCCGTCCGGCGAGAAGCGCGGCGCGAAGGTCAGCGATGCGTTCTGCACCAGCAGTCGCTGCCGCCCGCTGCCCAGGTCATAGACATAGATGGCGGGGCGTTCATTGACATAGCTCATGTAGACGATCGACTGCTGGTTCGGCGCGAAACGCGGCGTCAGCACGATCGACTGGCCGTTGGTCAGGAAACGGTGGTTGGCCCCGTCCTGATCCATGATCGCCAGCCGCTTGATCCGGCGGCCCTTCGGCCCCGTTTCGGAGACATAGACGATGCGGCTGTCGAAATAGGGCCCCTCGCCCGACAGGCGGGTATAGACCGCATCGGCGCATTTATGCGCCGCGCGCCGCCATTCGCCGGGCGCCACGTTGAACCCCTGCCGCGTCAGTTCGGTGCGGGCGAACACGTCGTAGAGATAGCAGCCGATCGTCAGCGTCCCGTCGCCCTCGGCACGGACATAGCCCTGCACCAGCGCCTGCGCCCCGCTCCACGCGGCATAATCGGGGGCCTGCACCTGCCCCATCGCGACGGCGGGCAGGCCGTTCGGCCCGGCGGGCTTGAACAGGCCCGAGCTGCGCAGGTCGGCGGCGACGATCTCGGCCAGCTGCCGCCCCAGCGCATCCGTCGATCCGGCGGGGGTGCCCGCGACGGCGGGCGTCGGCATCACCGGCACCGCGATGGGCAGCGGTTCGGAAATGCCGCCCTCGATATCCACCTCGACCTGCGCGAAGGCCGGTGCGGCGGTGAGCGTCGCCAGCGCGGCGGCAAGGGACAGGATCAGTCTGTGCATCGGTCTCTCCGGTCAGCCGGGCAGCTTGTAAATGACGATGATGTCCTTCCAGCCGCCCTCGTACAGCTCGGCGGGAAGTTCATAGGGCGCGCACTGGATGATCGCGGCGATCGCCAGTTCGGACACGCGCTGGGCATAGCGTTCGTTCTCGCCGTCGATGCCGGTCTGCCCGCGCAATTGCGGCTTGGCGGCGAGCGTGCCGTCGGGGCGCATCTGGAGGCGGATGCGCGACCGTATCTGGTTGGCACCCGGCCCCGGATTGGGGATGCGGTTGGCGCACGGCTGCACCTGCCGCTGGATCGCGCTGGCGAGGCCGGCGAGCGACTGCGCGCCGACCGCCGCCGCGCGCGGGGCCTGCGCCTTGCCCGGCGTCGGCGTGTCGGCGATCCCCTTCAGGAAATCATTACCCAGCCGCCCGCCGCGCGGGCGCTGCGCTGTCGCCTGTGGCGAGGTGCCCTGCCCCTTGGTCGCCGCGGGTTTGGTCGCAGGTCTGGCGGGGGCGGCGGGCCTTGCGGGTGCCGCCTTGGGCTGCGCCGCCGGACGCGCGGGCGTCGAGCGGGGCGGCGTCTTCGCGGGCGCGGGCTTCGGCTCGGGCGCGGGGGCCGGTTTCGGCGCGGGCTTGGGGACCGGCTTCGGCACCGGCCTGGGGGCGGGGTTGGGCGCGGGCTTCGGTTCGGGGCGCGGCGCGGGCTGCGGCTTTGGCGCGGGGGCAGGCGGCGCGGGTTCCGGCTCGGGCGCGGGTTCGGGTTCGCTCGCCGCCTCGGGCGGGGCGGCATCCTCGGGCGGGCCGGTTTCGGGAGCCTGTGAGACGGCGGGCGCCTCGTCCGGATTGGGCGATGTCTGCTCGGCCGCGACCTCCTCGGCGAAGCTCACGTCCATCGGCTTCGTCTCGAGCTTCAGCGGATTGGGCGTCGCCAGAAACCCGACCGACAGCAGCCCGAAGAGCACGACATGCCCCGCGACCGCGACGCCAAGCCCGATCCGCTCCGCCTTCTGCATGGCCCTATTGCGCCACGCTGATGAGCGACACGCGGTTCAGCCCCGCGCGGTTCAGCTCGCCCAGCACTCGGTTGACCCGGCCATAGTCGAGGCTCTTGTCGGCGCGCAGCATCACCTGCCTGGGCTCGGTCGCCCCCGCGCCCGCCGCCGCGATCTTTTCGAGTTCGCCCGGCAGATTGTCGCCAGAGATTTCCACGTCGTCGATGAAGGTCCGGCCCTCGCCGTCGATCGACAGGGTGATCGGCTCCTGCGCCTGCTCCACCGCCTTGGCGCGGCTGTCGGGCAGGTTCACCGGCACGCCGCTGGTCATCAGCGGGGCCGTCACCATGAAGATGATGAGCAGCACCAGCATCACGTCGACCAGCGGGGTCACGTTGATCTCCGCCATCGGCGCGCGGCGGCCCTTGCCCCGGGCGGAGGGGAGGTTCATCCCCACGCTTCAGACCCCTTCAAGCTGGCGCGAGAGCGTGGCGTGGAACGCATCGGCGAAGCGATTGAGGCGCGATTCGATCCGGTTCACGCTGTGGCTGAAGCGGTTGTAGGCGATGACGGCGGGGATCGCGGCGAACAGCCCGATCGCGGTCGCGAACAGCGCCTCGGCAATGCCCGGCGCCACCACCGCCAGCGAGGTATTCTGTTCCGACGCGATCGAGGTGAACGAACGCATGATCCCCCACACCGTGCCGAACAGCCCGACGAACGGCGCGACCGACCCGACCGTCGCCAGCACGTTCAGCCGGTCGGCCAGCGTCTCGCTCTCGTCCGCGACGCTCGACGCCATGGCGGTGGCGAGGCGTTCGCGTGTGCCGTCGCGGTCGATCGTCTTGGCGGCGGTCGATCGCCGCCATTCGCGCACGCCCGAGGAAAAGACGCGGGCGATCGCGGTATCGCGCGATCCCTGCAAGCGGTGGAAGGCGTCGATATCCTCGGCGCGCTCGAACTCGCTCTCGAACCGGTCGATGTCGCGGCGGACCTTGCGGGCGCGCACGAGGAAGCCGACGATGATCGCCCATGTCCAGATGCTGGCCGCCAGCAACCCGATCATCACCGCCTTCACCACCCAGTCGGCCTGAAGGAAGAGCGCGACCGGCGACATCGTCGCGGCGTCGGTATTCACGAAAGCGTCCATCATGCCCCTTTTCCGGTTGTCGCCAGCCGCGTGAACGTGTCGATCCACGCCGCCGGTTGCCGCCGTGGCCGCCCGTTCGCGCCCACGAACGCCACCTCGACCCGCGCCGATGCCAACAGGACATCGTCGCGGATGACTGTCTGCTGAATATCCACCGCCGCCGCGCGCACCCGCGCGACATGGCTGACCACCACCAGCGCATCGTTCAGCCTTGCGGGCGCGCGCCAGTCGAGTTGCGCCGATCGCACCGCATAATAGCCCTCGCCCGCTTCCTGTACCGCCCGCTGGTCGATACCGGCCAGGCGCAGCATGTCGCTGCGCGCCCGCTCGAAATAGCGCAGGTAGTTGGCGTGATAGACGACGCCCGACAGGTCGGTGTCCTCGAAATAGATGCGTAAGGGAAAGCGGTGCTCCGGCCCGACGAAGCGGCCACCGGTCGGCTGGTCGGGGTCGGTCATAGGTCCGCTTTAACCATCGACGCAGGCGGGGGAAAGGGGGGCGGGATCAATCGCCCGGCTGCTGCACCACCGATACCTTCGTAAACCCCGCCGACTGGAACAGATAGATCAGCCCGCCGACGATGCGATAGGGCGTGTCGATCCGCCCGCCGACCGACAGGACGACCGGGCGGTCCTTGTCCGGCATCGCCTGCAACGCCGCCGCCATCGCCGCCTGTTCGTCGGGCAGCGTGAAGTGCCGCGTGCCGATCGTGACCCTCGCGCTGGCGTCGGCGGCGATCGCTACCGGCACCGTCAGCGGTGCGCTCTCCGCGCCCAGCGGCGCCGCGATCATCCCCAGTGCCGCCGATCCGAGCAATTTGCCGCGCTTCATGCCGCTTCCCCTCAATCGATTCATCTACGAAACTCCTTGCCCGTATCCCCGCGCAGGCGGGGGTCCAGGAGTCGCGAACGCAAGCCGTTGTGGTACCCCGCTCTGGACCCCCGCCTGCGCGGGGGTACGGCAGGATCAGGCGCCGGCCTTCGACTTTCGCAGAGGAATCCTCAATCGAACAGTCCGTCCTGCACGCCCGCAGGCGGCTCGAACCCCAGATGCTTCCACCCGCCCGCGTTCAGGCAGCGCCCGCGCGCGGTGCGGGCGATCATGCCGATCTGGATCAGATACGGCTCGATCACCTCCTCGATCGTGTCGCGCGGTTCGGAAAGGCCCGCCGCCAGCGTCTCCACGCCCACCGGCCCGCCGCGATAGACGTCGGCGATCATCGTCAGATAGCGCCGGTCCATCGCGTCCAGCCCCTTGGCATCCACCTCCAGCCGGTTGAGCGCCGCATCCGCCGTGCGCGCATCGACGATCTCGACCCCTGCGACATTGGCGAAGTCGCGCACCCGGCGCAGCAGCCGCCCGGCGATGCGCGGGGTGCCGCGCGCACGCCTGGCCACCTCGGTCGCGCCGTCGGTGGCGATGCCGAGGCCCAGCAGCCCGGCCGCGCGCGTCACCACCCGCGTCAGTTCCTCGACCGTGTAGAATTGCAGCCGCACCGGAATGCCGAAACGGTCGCGCAAGGGCGTGGTCAGCAGCCCCTGCCGTGTCGTCGCCCCCACCAGCGTGAAGCGCGGCAGGTCGATCCGGACGCTGCGCGCCGACGGACCCTCGCCGATCATCAGGTCGAGCGCACGGTCCTCCATCGCCGGGTACAGCACCTCCTCGACCGCCGGATTGAGCCGGTGGATCTCGTCGATGAACAGCACGTCGCCGTCCTCGAGGTTGGTGAGCAGCGCCGCGAGGTCGCCCGACTTGGCGATGACCGGACCGGAGGTGGCGCGGAACCCGACCCCCATCTCGCGCGCGACGATCTGGGCGAGGGTCGTCTTGCCGAGGCCGGGCGGCCCGAAGAACAGCACATGGTCGAGCACGTCGCCCCGCCCGCGCGCGGCATCGATGAACACCCGCAGATTCTCGCGCGCCGCCTGCTGCCCGACGAACTCGTCGAGCGCCTTGGGGCGCAGCGCTGCGTCCACGTCGTCGGGGCGGCGGATGGGGGTGGTGATGCGGTCGTCGGTCACAGGTGTTCCCTAGACGTTCGCGGGGGGATGCGTCGAGGGGGTTGGTGCACGCCCGCCGGATGGCGTCATTCCAAGGCCAGCGCGAATTCGGTTCGCCACCATTCGCGATTTTCCGGACTGTCGATACGCCGGTCGAAGGGGCTGCGGCGAGGGTCGGCCGATATCATGCCGAGCGCCTGCGGCACCTTGGCGAGCCAGCCGAACATCTCCTGCAACTCCTCCCACGTCACCGACTTCTCGACCCCGTTCATCTCCCACAGCAGCCGTCCCGGGCGGCCGTCGTGCGCCGACACGATACCGATCAGGCCGTGGCACAGACCGTTGCGAATGTTGCGCGGACGCTGCAGGCGGTCGCAGAGTGCGTCCGCCAGCCGCGTGCTGAGCGACGCCGCGTCCGGCAGGTCGGAAACGGTCGCGCGCCACGCCTGCAACGCCTTCGCGACGCCGTGAAAAGACGTCGGCGGCACCTTGCTCCGGCCACGGCGGACGACTTCCTGCTGCGCGGCGCGCTCGATCCTCGCCCACAGCAGCAGCAGCGATCCCAGCGACGCCGCCATCCGATCATAGGTCGCTTCCGACATTCCGACGCCCTTGCTGCGGACTACCGGTGCTGTCGTACCTGCGCGGCGTAAACAAAACCTCGCTACCGCGACGCCTTCCTGAGCGCCAGCCGCACCAGCGCATCGAGCGTGACGCCCGGCCCCAGTTCCTCCGCCGCCTTGCCGACCGCGGTCGCCGCCTCGGCGGGGCGGAAGCCGAGGTTGAGCAGCGCCGATACCGCATCGCCCTCGACGCCACCGCCCCCCGCCGCCGGGGCGACCGTGCCGGGGCCGAGCGCGATGCCGCCGACCTTGTCCTTCAGTTCCATCGCGATGCGCTGGGCCAGTTTCGGGCCGACGCCGTTGGCGCGGGCGATGCTGGCCTTGTCGCCGCGGGCGATCGCGGTGCGGACCTCGTCGGGCGACAGCGTCGAGAGGATGCCGAGCGCGACGCGCGCGCCGACCCCCTGCACCCCGGTCAGCAGGCGGAACCAGTCGCGCTCGTCGGCGCTGGCGAAGCCGACGAGGCGGATGAAGTCCTCCGCGACCAGCATCTCGGTATGGATCGTCACGCTGCCGCCGACCGGCCCCAGCGCCTGCAAGGTGCGCGACGATGCGCCGACGAGGTAGCCGACGCCGTTCACGTCGATGACCGCATGGTCGATGCCGGAGACGGACAGCGTGCCCTTGAGATGCGCGATCATGGGTTGGGTCTTTGCGGAAAGCGTACCCCCGCGCAGGCGGGGGTCCAGGGCAGCAGGCGACGGTGGTCCCGTGGGGCACTGGGTCCCCGCCTGCGCGGGGATACGGACAGGGTTGCGGAGTCATTCGCCGTACCCCGGCGGAGGCCGGGGTCCAGTCGGGGGATTCCGACGATGGTACGACCGGCCCGCAACTGGACCCCGGCCTTCGCCGGGGTACGGGCGGTATGGGCCACGGTACCGAACCTCACGCCCCCACCCCGCTGCGCCGCGCCCGCGCATGCGCGCTCGCCAGATGGTGGGCGTGGGTGATCGCTACCGCCAGCGCGTCCGCCGCGTCCGGCCCGGACAGCTTCACGCCGGGGAGGAGGTGGCCGACCATCGCCTGAATCTGCTTCTTGTCGGCGCCGCCGGTGCCGACCACCGCCTTCTTGACGATGCTCGGGTGATATTCGCCGATCGCGAGGCCCGCACTCGCCGCCGCGAGCAGCACGACGCCGCGCGCCTGCCCCAGCTTCAGCGTCGATTGGGCGTTGCTGTTGCCCAGCACCTCCTCCACCGCCGCGCCGTCCGGGCGTTCGGTGCGGATCACCTCGCCCAGCGCGCCGGAGAGCAGCGCGAGGCGGCGGGGCAGCTGCATCGACGGATCGGTGCGAATCTGCCCGTTGGCGATGTGCGACAGCCGGTTGCCGTCGGCGCGGATCACGCCCCAGCCGGTGGTGCCGAGGCCGGGGTCGAGGCCGAGGATCAGCATGACCTCGATCCTCCCCGGCACGGAGTATCGGGTCGACCATGCCCCGCAAGGTCGAGGATCGTCCGGGGGACGATCCGACCCGATACTGGGGACCAGCGAAGCTGGTGGAGGGGGGCTTCCGCAGGCGTTGCGCTGTGGGGCGATCCCCCTCCACCACCGCCTCCGGCGGCGGTCCCCCTCCCCGTTCCGGGGAGGATCGGGGTCGTCAACCCAGCTTCTCCATCACCTCGTCGGACACCTCGTAGTTCGCCCAGACGGTCTGCACGTCGTCGTCGTCGTCCAGCGCGTCGATCAGCTTGAACAGCGTCGCCGCATCCTCCTCGCCGACCGACACCATCGTCTGCGGCCGCCATGCGAGCTTCGCGCCCTCGGCCTCGCCCAGCACCGGCTCGAGCGCCTTGGCCACTTCATGCAGGTCGCCGACCGCGGTCCAGATCTCGTGGCCGTCCTCGCTCGAGGTCACGTCCTCGGCACCCGCTTCCAGCGCCGCCTCGAACACCTTCTCGGCGTCGCCCGCTTGTGGAGGATAGCTGATGAGGCCGACCCGGTCGAACCCGTGGCTGACCGATCCGGCGGTGCCGAGGTTGCCGCCGTTCTTCGACACGGCGGTACGCACGTTGGTCGCGGTGCGGTTGCGGTTGTCGCTCAGCGCCTCGATGATGAGGCTGACCCCCGCCGGGCCGAAACCCTCGTAGCGGATTTCCTCGTAATTCTCCATGTCGCCCTTCGACGCCTTGTCGATCGCGCGCTGGATATTGTCCTTGGGCATCGACTGCGCCTTGGCGGCGTTCACCGCCGCGCGCAGCCGCGGGTTCATGTCCGGATCGGGCAGCCCCATCTTGGCCGCGACGGTGATCTCGCGGCTGAGCTTGCTGAACATGCCCGAGCGCTTCTTGTCCTGCGCGCCCTTGCGGTGCATGATGTTCTTGAATTTGCTATGGCCTGCCATCGGTGCCTCTTGGTTGTAGCGCCGCTCTACGCCTGCGAACGGCTTTGCGCCAGCGCGTCGATCTTCGCCTCCAGCGCCGCCAGCCGATCGATCACGTCGGTATCGAGCTTGGCGTGGAGCGCGAGGATGTCGATCTCGGCGCGCAGATTGGTTTCGTAATCGAGCCGCGCCGCCAGCCGGTCCTTCTCAGACTGCCGGTTCTGGCTCATCATGATGACCGGGGCCTGGATCGCCGCCAGCGTCGACAGCATCAGGTTGAGAAAGATGTACGGATAGGGATCGAACGCCATCCCGAAGTGCTGGAGCACGTCGGAATTGAGCAGCATCCAGCCGAGCAGCACCGCGGTAAACGCGATGATGAACCCCCACGACCCGCCGACCGCCGCGACCCGGTCCGCCAGCCGGTCGCCGAAGGTCGATCGCGCGTCCGATTCGTCGGCGGCATCGCGGCTGACCGGGGTGCCGCGTTCGATCGCGGAGAGGACATGCGCCTCCTCCTCGCCGTGCGGGTCGCCGTGCCCCTTCAGCAGGCGGGTCGCGAAATGGAAGACGCTGGCCATGTTTCAGTTCCCTCGTCCGGCGTTCGATCCCGGTAGCGTTAGGCCGGAACCGTTCGTGCCGGGTAGGGGCTGAGCCTGTCGAAGCCCCTACTCAGGACGAACGGAACGGGATACGCCGTCCCCGATCAGATACCGAGCGCCTGCTTGTAGGTTTCGAGCAGCATGTCCGCCTCGTCGCGGTGATGCTTTTCCATGCGGCGCAGGCGGATGATCGTGCGCATCGTCTTCACGTCGAACCCGGTCGACTTGGCCTCGCCATAGACGTCCTTGATATCGTCGCTGATGCCCTTCTTCTCTTCTTCCAGCCGCTCGATCCGCTCGATCAGCAGCCGCAGTTGTTCGGCGGAGACGTTGTCGGTCATGATGTCCCTTCAGGCATTGGTGCAAATGGTGAACGGGCGCGCCTAGCCGATCGGGGCGGCGGCCTCAATGGGGCGACGATTCACCCCTGTCCAGCGCCGCCGCGACGCCATAGGATCGCCGCCATCGACAAGGGGGAATTACCGGATGCGCCGCACGATCCTGACCGCTGCCTGCCTGCTCGCCGCCACGCCCGCGCTGGCCGAACCCGACTGGGCGGGCGCCGTCCGCGCCGATTACAAGGCGTCGCTCGGGCAAATGTGGGACTGGTTCCACCGCAACCCCGAACTGTCGTTCAAGGAGGTGAAGACCGCCGGGCGCATGGCCACCGAGCTGCGCGCGATCCCCGGCATGGTGGTGACGCCCGGCGTCGGCGGTACCGGCGTGGTCGGCGTGCTGCGGAACGGCGCGGGGCCGGTCGTGCTGGTGCGCGCCGACATGGACGGGCTGCCGGTCGAGGAGAAATCGGGCCTGCCCAACGCCAGCAAGGCGCGGCAGGTCGGCATCGACGGGGTCGAGGCGCCGGTGATGCACGCCTGCGGCCATGACACGCACATCACCTCGCTGGTCGGCACCGCCCGGCGGCTGGCGGCGCTGAAGGACCGGTGGCAGGGCACCGTCGTGTTCATCGTCCAGCCCGCCGAGGAGCGGGTCGGCGGCGCCAGCGCGATGCTGAAGGACGGCCTCTACACCCGCTTCCCCAAGCCGGACTATGCACTGGCGTTCCATGTCGCCGCCGGGCTGCCCACCGGCATGGTCATGGCATCGGAGGGCATCCAGTATTCCTCGTCCGATTCGGTCGACATCACCATGCCCGGCATCGGCGCGCACGGGGCCAGCCCGCATGCGGGCAAGGACCCGGTGTACATGGCGTCGCAGCTGGTCATCGCCTTGCAGGGCCTCATCAGCCGCGAACGCCAGCCGCTGGCCCCCGGCGTCATCACCGTGGGGTCGTTCCATTCGGGCCTGAAGCACAACATCATCAGCGACGAGGCGAAGTTGCAGGTGACGGTGCGCGCCAACGACGAAGCGACGCGCAAGCAGCTGCTCGACGGCATCCGCCGCGTGGCGCGCGGCGTCGGCGAACTGAACGGCATGCCCGCCGACAGGATGCCGGTGGTCACGGTGATCGAGGGCACGCCGACGACGATCAACGACGCCGCGCTCGCCCGCCGGCTGAACGGGGTGATGGCGACGACGCTCGGCCAGGCGAACGTCGTGCCGTTCGAGCAGGGCGGCATGGGTGCGGAGGACTTCGCCTATCTCGTCCAGCCCGACAGCAAGGTGAAGGGCTATTACTTCGCGGTCGGCGGCACGCCGCTGGCGGAGGTCACGGCGGCACGGCGCGGCGGCGCGCCGATCCCCTCGCACCATTCGCCGCTGTTCAAGGTGGCGGCGGAACCCGCGATCGTGACCGGCACGATCGCGATGACGGCGGCGGTGCTGGACCTGCTGGGGCCGAAGGGCGCGGCGGCGGGGCAGTAAGGCCCCGCCTCCACCTCAAACCCATCCCGTTCGGTTCGAGCTTGTCGAGAACGCGGTTCCGCCGGGCGGGGCGTTCTCGACGGACGCTTCTCGACTTCGCTCGACGCTGCTAGAACCGAACGGGGGGTGTTGGGGTTCAGCCGAACACCGACCAGTCCATCCGGTCCGCCAGCATCTCGAGCGCGTGCACGCCGAGGATCGAATTGCCCTGCCGGTCGAGGTTGTTCGACCATACCGCGATCGACGCGACCTGCGGCACGATCGCGAGGATACCGCCCCCCACCCCGCTCTTGGCGGGCAGGCCGACGCGATAGGCGAAGTCGCCCGACCCGTCATACTGCCCGCAGGTCGTCATCATCGACAGCAGCCGCCGCGTCCGCCTGGCGCGCCTGTCGGCCTCCGCATCGCCGGTGCGCGCGGTGCGGGTCAGGAACAGCCCGGCCTTCGCCAGCGACTTGCAGTCGAGTTCGATCGCGCATTGATGGACATAGGCTTCCATCACCTCGTCCAGATCGCTGTGCAGGTTGCCGTGGTGCTTGGCGAAGCTCATCATCGCGCGGTTCAGGTCGCCGCCGGTGCGCCCCGTCTCCAGCACGTCGTCGTTCAGGATGACGCGCTCCAGCCCGGCTTCGCGGCCCACGAAATCCACCACCGCCCGCGCCTGCGCATCGTCGCCCATGTGCTCGCACAGGATATCGCACACCACCAGCGCGCCCGCGTTGATGAACGGGTTGCGCGGCACCCCCTTGTTGCGTTCCAGATCGACGATCGAATTGAACGGATCGCCCGAAGGCTCGCGCCCGACCCGCTTGAACACCCCGTCGCCGCACGCGCGCAGCGCCAGTTCGAGCGCGAAGACCTTGGAGATGCTCTGCAAGGGAAAGCGGATATTGGCATAGCCGCCATGGTGCAGTTCCCCGTCGGCGGTCGCCACCGCCATGCCGAACCAGTCGGGCGGATAGTCGAGCCCCGCCTCCGCCGCCGCCTCGATCTCCGGGCCGTGGGTGGTGATATGCTCCGTCACCTCGGCGACGATGCGGGCGAGGTCGGTCATGGGCGTTCCTTGGGAAATGAAGGGTTTAGGCCGATGTAGCACGATAGCCCGGCACGCGCGAACCGTACCCCCGCGCAGGCGGGGGTCCAGCGCCGCGGGGCATGGCGTTCGCGACTCTGGATCCCCGCCTGCGCGGGGATACGGCATATCGGATCGTCAGATCGACACCAGATTGTTGAGGTTGATGATCGGCAACAGGATCGCCAGCACCATCATCAGCACGAGGCCGCCCATCAGCAGCAGCACCATCGGCTCCACCAGCGCCACCAGCGTCGCGACCAGCGCGTCCAGCTCGCGCTCCAGCTCGCCCGCCGCACGGTCGAGCGCGGGGGCGAGCCGCCCCGAGGTCTCGCCCGACGCGACGATCGCGACCAGCATCGACGGGAATATGTCCGCCTCCGCCATCGCCGCGCGCAGCGACAGCCCCTCGCGCACCCGGGCCGCGACGGTCAGCGCCTTGTCGCGCACGAAGCGGTTGGGGGTGACGGCGGCGGCGGCGTGCAGCGCCTCGACCAGCGGCACCGCGCTGCCGACCAGCGTCGCGAGGCTCCCGGCGAAGCGCGCGGCATTGTGCTGGCGGCTGAAGCGGCGGAACGGCGCGCGCGTCGCGAACCGCCGGTCGAGCGCGAGGCGATTCGCGGGCACCTTCAGCCAGCGCGCACCGACGAGGAACAGCACCAGCGCGGCCACCGCGACATAGAGGCCATAGCCCTGCACGAACGCCGACAAGGCGATCAGCGCGCGCGTCAGGAACGGCAGCTCCGCCCCGCGCGACACGAACACCCGCACGATATCGGGCACGACATAGACCATCAGCAGCACCATCATCCCGAAGCTGACGGTGGCGAGCAGCGCCGGGTACAGCAGCGCCAGCTGCATCTTCTGTCCGTTGGCCTGTCGCGTCTCGACGAAATTGGCGAGGTGGTTGAGCACGTCGGGCAGCTTGCCCGACTGTTCCCCGGCGGCGACCGAGGCACGGTAGAATTCCGGAAACGCCTTGGGGTGGCGCGCCAGCCCCTGTGCGAAGCTGCGCCCGTCGAGGATCGCGGCGCGCACGTCGAGCAACAGCGCGTTCACCGCCGCATTGTCGGCCTGTCCCGCGACGATGCGCAGCGATTCCTCGATCGAGATGTCGGAGCCGACCAGCGTCGCGATCTGCCGGGTCATGGTCGCCAGCGCCTTGCCCGACACGCCGCGCCGGAACAGCCGGGGCAGCTGGACGCCGCCGAGCTTCGGCCCCTTCTCCGCCGCCTCCTCGACCGACAGCGGCAGTTCGCCCCGCTCGCGCAGCATCGCGCGCGCGGCGGCAGGGCTGGAGGCTTCGATGACGCCCTTGACGGTCGCACCGGTGCGGGAGGCGGCACGGTAGGCGTAGGCGGTCATCCGACACCCACCCCACACGCCACCCGTTCGGTTCGAGTAGCGATCGAGCGAAGTCGAGAGCGCGTATCGAGAACGCCCCGCCCGGGGAGATGCGTTCTCGACAGGCTCGAACCAAACGGAAGGCGGTAGGGCGACGCTGCGGCACGTGGCGGGGGCGCTTCTCCCCTACCACCACCGTTCGGTTCGAGCAGCTTCGAGCCTGTCGAGAAGCGTCCGTCGAGAACGCCCCGCCCGGGGAGATGCGTTCTCGGCAGGCCCGAACCGAACGGGATGCGAAGGGATCGGGAAGCCCTCACCCCTCGTCCCGCACGACCCGCGCGACCTCCTCGACGGTGGTGATCCCGGCGCGGACCTTCGCCACCCCGTCGTCCAGCAGCGACGGATTGCTCGCCCGCGCGGCCTTTTCCAGATCGGCCTCCGCCGCGCCGTTGTGGATCATCGCCTGCAACCGGTCATCGACCGCGACCACCTCGTACAGCCCGGCGCGCCCGCGATAGCCCTCATGGTGGCACGCCTCGCAGGCACCTTTCCGCCACAGTTTCTTGCCCGGCTTGATCGCGCCCCCCAGCAATACGCTGTCCGCCTCGGTCGCGCGGTCCTGCCACGCGCATTCCCGGCACAGCCGCCGCACCAGCCGCTGCGCCACCAGCCCGACCAGCATCGGCGCCAGCAGATAGCGCTCGACCCCCATGTCGATCAGCCGCGTGACCGATCCGATCGCGGTGTTGGTGTGCAGCGTGGAGAGCACGAAATGCCCGGTCATCGACGATCGCACCGCCGTCTGCGCCGTTTCCTGATCGCGGATCTCGCCGACCATGATGACGTCCGGGTCCTGCCGCAGGATCGCGCGCAGCCCGCGGGCGAAGGTCATGTCGGTACGCGGATTGACCTGCGTCTGCGCGATGCCCGCCAGCTCATATTCGATCGGGTCTTCCACCGTCATGACGTTGCGGCGGCGATCGTTCAGCCGGGTCAGCGCGGTATAGAGCGTCGTCGTCTTGCCCGAGCCGGTCGGCCCCGTCACCAGCAGCAGCCCGTGCGGCCGCTCCAGCAGCCGCGCGAACACCTGCTCGTCGCGCCCGGTCATGCCGAGGCCCGCGAGGTCGAGCATCATGCCGCCGCGCTCGAGCAGGCGCAGCACCACCCGTTCGCCATGCTGCGTCGGCATGGTCGAGACACGCGCGTCGACGTCATGCCCGCCGATGCGCAGCGTCACCCGCCCGTCCTGCGGCGTGCGGCGCTCGGCGATGTCGAGCTTGGCCATCACCTTGATCCGGCTGACCAGCAAGGGCGCGAGTGCGCGCGGCGGCTCGACGATGTCGCGCAGCACCCCGTCGATGCGGAAGCGCACGACGAGGCGCTTCTCCTGCGTCTCGACATGCACGTCGGACGCGCCTTCCTTGATCGCCTCGAGCAGCAGCGCGTTGATGAGGCGGATGACCGGCGAATCGTCACGCGCGTCGAGCAGGTCGTCGACCGCCGCCGCACTGTCGGCCAGCGCCGCGAGATCGGTTTCGGCCAGTTCGATATCGGCGGCGGTCGACGCGCTGCCGCCATAGCTTGCCTGGAGCGCGGCATCGAACGCCGCGTCCTCCACGGCGACGAACGGCACGCCGGGGGCGACGCGCTGCACTTCCAGCATCGCGTCGAGCGTGGCGTCGGCGCGGTGCAAACACTCCATGCCGCCCGGCCCCAGCCGGATCAGCACGCCGCCCTTGCGCGCATAGCCGTACGGCAGGCGCACCGGTTCGGCGTGGAGCAGCGTGTCGGTCATGGCCGGAACTCGATCGTCGCGTTGACCCGGCCCGATGCCGATCCGCGCTGCATGGTCACGCGGGCGACGCCGATCGTGCTGGTACGCGATACCTCCGCCAGCCACGTCACCACCGCCGGATAGGGCGCATCGGTCAGCGTCGCGGTCACGCCCGCGCCGCCGCTGCCCAGCACCGCTTGCAGCCCCGCCGCGCTCGCCGCATTGGCGATCACCGTCTGCGGCGGCCCCGCCGCCAACGTCTGCGGTGCGCTTTCCAGCCGCCCGGCGGCGCGGACGCGGGCCATCAGCGTCTCGGCCTGGCGGATGTCGGCGCGGGCCTGCGCGCGCGCCGCCTGCACCGGCTTGACCACGCCGTACACCAGCACCACCCCGGCGAGCAGCGCCGCGAGGATGCCGACCAGCCAGCGCTCGCGCGTCGACAGCCCCTGCCACCAGCCGTCGAAGCGGGCCAGCGCCGCCTCGATCCGGGCGTTGCGGCGGAGGACGATCATGCGCCGCGCGCCGTGATGCGCAGGCCACCGCCCGGCGCGGTGGCGACCTCGCCCGCGATGCCCGCGCCGGTCAATGCGGCGCGTATCCGGTCGGCCATGCCGGTTTCGGGCGATTCGGCGTCGATGGTCAGCACGTTTCCTTCAAAATTCATCGATCGCACCACCAGCACCGGCCCGATCGGGGTCAACGCCTGTCCCACGCGCGACAGCAGCGGCACGAAGCGGTTGGTGCCGGTCGCGCGCGGCAGCAGGTCGGCGACGCGCGTCGCGAAATCGTCGCCGCCGGTCGGGACATTGGGCGCGGTGGTCGCGACCAGCTGTTGCAGCGCCGCCTGCCGCCGCCCGGCGATGCGTTGCAGCATCAGCGTGTCGGCCACCGCGATCACGCCATGCGCCAGCGCGGCCAGCCCAAGGATCATCGCCACCTTGCGCGCGACGCTGGGCAGCGGGCCGCGACGCCGGGCATGGAGTCCCTGCCGCAGGTCGATCGGCGCGGCGGCGACCCGCTCGGCGAGCGGCGCGGGCGGAAAGGCGCTACCCTGCCCCGCCATCGCATCGGGCAGCGGATCGCCGGTCGCCTGCACCGGCGGACGTCCCGCCGCCTCCCATGCCGCGACCAGCATCGGCGCAGGCAGCGCGAATCCGGTACCGTCGGCGGCACGCACCAGCGCGCGGGCACCGGTCAACTCGACGCTCCACCCCTCGACCGGGGCGGACAGCGCCAGCGAATCGGGCACGAAGCGTGCCCCGCCGATCCCGGCGGCCCCGGCGATCGCGATCCACTGCGCCATCACGCCGTGCCGGACGACGGCGACGAGGTAGCGCCGGTCGCCCACCGCCTGCCCCAGCGCGAGGTGCACCGCCTCCAGCGGATCGGCGATCCGGTCCTCCACCGCGAAGGGCAGCGCGGCCAGCCGTTTGGCGGCGCTGGGCAGCGGCAGGTCGGCGATCAGCAGCAGCACCGCTTCGGACGGCACGAGCAAGGTTGCGGGTCCGGCGGCATCGACTAATATGGCTTCGCCGCCCGCGACAGCCCACACGCCCGCGGCCGGACCGGCGGGGGCGGGTTCGATTGTCACAATGGCTTCATCGTGTGGACGCATGGGGCGTGGATGCGCAGTATATTCCGAAAGTTTCGTGACACCTTGGCCGCGAACCCCGCCGCCCGCAAGGTTTCTGTACCCGACCGCGAGGCCGGGCTGACGCTCGTCGAGATGATCGTCGTGCTGGCGATCATCGCGCTGGTCGCCGCCCTCATCGTGCCCAACGTCATCAACCGCCCCGATCAGGCGCGGGTGACGACGGCGGGCACCGACATCAAGTCGATCTCGGGCGCGCTCAAGATGTACCGGCTCGACAACGGCGATTACCCGACGACGGGCCAGGGGCTGAAGGCGCTGGTCGAAAAGCCGACCCAGCCGCCGGTGCCCGGCGCCTATCCCCCCGACGGATACCTGCCGCAGATGCCGCAGGACCCGTGGGGCAATCCGTACGTCTATGAATCGACCGGCGGGCGCTTCACGCTCAAGTCGCTCGGCAAGGACGGCAAGCCCGGCGGCGAGGGGCTGGACGCCGACATCGACGGGACCGCGCGCTGAGCCTGACCCCGGATCGTCATTCCCGCGCAGGCGGGAATCCATACACGCTGGGCGCGCGAACGAATCGCGATCGTCAGCGGCAATGGCCCACCGCCTGCGCGGGGGTGACGAACGACCATGCCCAATCCGGCATGACCCTGATCGAGATGCTGATCGTCCTCGCGATCATCGGCGTGATGGCGGGTGCGGTCAGCCTCAGCATCGGTGCCGCCACCCGCGCGCCGAACGTCGAGGCGGAGGCGCACCGCCTCGCGACAAGGCTTCAGGCGGCGGCGGACGATGCGATGCTCGGCGACCAGCTGCTCGCCTTCACCATCGAACCGCACGGTTACGGCTTTGCGCAGATGGGGCCGAAGGGACTGGTGCCCCGCACCGACGATGCGCTGGCGTTCCACACCCTGCCCGGCGGCATGGCGATGACGCTGTCGGTCATGCCCCCGGTGGTGCTGGGCGTCGACGGCACCGGACAGCCGCTGTCGGCGACGATCCGGGGCGGCGACCAGACGTGGCGCGTCGACTATGACGGCATCACCGCCCGCGCGACGAAGGTGCAATCTTGATCCTCCCCGCTCCGCGGGGAGGGGGACCATGCGTAGCATGGTGGAGGGGGGTGTCCGCGCACGCTACCGTTGCGTCCGGGGCGCACCCCCTCCACCATTCGCTTGCGCGAACGGTCCCCAGTATCGGGTCGGATCGTCCCCCGGACGATCCTCGGCCATGCGGGGCATGGCCGACCCGATACTCCGTGAACGGGGAGGATCGAGAAGGCGGCTTTTCTTTGATCGAGGCGATGGTCGCGCTGGCGGTACTGGCGATCGCCACGGTAGGGCTGATCGGCGCGGTCGAGCAGCATATCGATTCGACCCGCGGCGTCGAGCGGCGCGCGGTCGCGATGTGGGTGGCCGAGAACCGCTTGGCCGATCTGGAAGTGGGGACGCCCGAGGCGAATGGGGAACAGGTCGACATGCTGGGACGCCGCTGGAGCGTGCGCGTGAACCGCGTGCCCACCACCGATCCCGAACTGGACCGGGTGACGATCACCGTCGCCGCCATGGGGGAGTCCGCGCCGCTCGCTCGGCTCGACGGCTTCCTGCGCGGGGACGGCGCATGATCGTGATCGAACGCCTCCGCCTGCGCGACACCAACCGGATGCTCGACGTGCTCGCGGGCGTCGCGATCGTCTCGGTCGCCTTCGCGCTCGCCGGACTCGTCTGGCGGATCGCGGGCCATGCCGACAGCGGCGCGATCACCATCCCGTCTGCCCAGCGCGCCGCCGCCGTCGCCGTCGACAGCGGCCCCGCCGTCGCGTGGAACCCGTTCGGCAGCCCGACCGCCGCCGACGCCACCGCGCCCACCGCGATCCAGGCGGTGCTGAAGGGCGTGGTGTTCGCCCGCCCCGCCGAACTCTCGGTCGCGTTCGTATCGCTCGGCAGCGAACCGGCCAAGCCGCTCAAGGTCGGCGATGCGGTGGCGGGTGCCGCGATCACCGAGATCCGCCGCGACCGCATCATCCTGAACAACGGCGGGCGGCTCGAATTCCTCGCCTTCCCCGATCCGTTCGGCACCGCGACCCCCGCCCCCGGCACCGCGCCCCCCGCATCGGGCCAGCCGACGCTCGCCCCGCCGACCGCCCCCTCGCCCCCCAGCGCGCAGGCCGTACTCTCGCGCCTCAACGCCACGCCGGTCGCGGGCGGCTATGCCATCGGGGCCAACGCCCCGCCGGGCATGCGCAGCGGCGACGTCATCCAGTCGGTCAACGGCGCGGCCATGACCGACCCGTCGGCGGTCAACGCCGCCATCGCCGGCGCCGGCGCCTCCGGCCAGGCGCAGGTCACGATCCTTCGCGACGGCAAGCCGATCACCGTCACCGTTCCCATTCGTTAGGGCCTATATCCCGTGCGCCACCCGCTCCGTATCGCGTTCCTCGCCCTCGCCGCGACCAGCCTGTCGCCGCTGTCCGCGCAGACTCCGCAGGCTGCCGACATCGTGGTCAACATGCGCGGCGTGGAGATCGCCGACGTCGCCGACCAGATCAGCCGCATCACCGGGCGCACGCTGATCCTCGACCCCACGGTCAAGGGGCAGGTGACGGTGACGTCCGCCGAACCGCTGACCCCCGCCGGAGTCTGGGAGCTGTTCCAGTCGGTGCTGCGCGCCAACGGCTTCGCCGCCGTCCGTTCGGGTTCGGCATGGCGGATCATTCCGCAGGCGAATGCGGTGCGCGACGGCGGGGTGCGCACGCGCGGCGTCGGCGGGCAGGAACTGACGACGCGGATGGTGCGCCTGTCCAACGTCCCCTCGGCGGACGCCGCGCGGATCGTGCGCCCGCTCGTCGCCAGCTTCGGCAGCGTCGAGCCGCTGACCCAGCCCAACGCCATCGTCGTCACCGACTATGCCGACAACGTCCGCCGGATCGAGGCGCTGGCCCGCTCGCTGGACGGGGGCGGCGGTTCGACCTTCACCACGATCACCCTCCAGAACGGCAACGCCGCCGATATCGCCGCCGCGATGCAGGGCGTGCTGGGCGACGGCGGCGCGCGCGTGGCGGGCGATGCGCGCAGCAACACCATCCTCGTACGCGGCACGCCCGCCGCGGTGGCGGAGGCGCGGCGCATCGCCCAGTCGCTCGACGCCCGCGGCGGTGCCGCGCAACTCTCGACCCGCGTGTTCCGCCTGAACTATGCCGATGCGGAGAGCGTGACCGACGTGCTGCGCGGCATCCTGGGGCAACAGCAGTCGGCGTCCAACCCGGTCGCGCGCAGCCTCCAGACCAGCTCGCAGCGCACCAACGCCGGGGCGGCGCTGTCCGGCCTGATCGCCAACGGCGGGGCGGGCGCGGCGGGCCTCGCCGCGCAGGCAGGCGGCGCGACGGGTCTCACCGGTGGCACCGCGCCGATCGGCCAGAACCAGCCGACCCAGACGCCGCAGGGCTTCACCACCCCCGACATCACCGTCCAGCCCGCGCCCGACATCAACGCCGTCGTCGTGCGCGGCACCCCCACCGCCATCGCCCAGATCGAACGGCTGATCCCCGACCTCGACGTGCGCCGCCCGCAGGTGCTGATCGAGGCGGCGATCGTCGAGATCGCGGGCGACGATGCCGAACAGCTCGCCGTGCAGATCGGCACGGCGGGCGCCGCGCTCAACCAGGTCAGCGGCGTCGGCACCTCGTTCGGCACGGCGGGCGCGTCGCTCGGCCAGATACTGAACGTGCTCGGCGTTCCCGCCGCGGCGTTGCTCAGCGGCGGACTGACCGGCAACCTGACGATCGGCAACGACTTCTCGATCCTCGTGCAGGCGCTCAGCACCTCGACCAAGGCGAACCTGCTGTCCACGCCGCAGATCACCACGCTCGACAACAAGCTCGGCGAACTGGTGGTGGCGCAGGAGGTGCCGTTCGTGACCGGATCGATCCTGACCGGCAACGGCACCGCCAACCCCTATACCACCATCGAGCGCAAGGACGTCGGCATCACCCTGCGCGTCATCCCGCGCATCAACGCGGGCGACACGATCCGGCTGGAGGTGAGCCAGGAGGCATCGGCGCTGTCCGCCACGCAGCTGAGCACCGCCGCCGACCTCATCACCCAGAAACGCTCGACCACGACCACGGTGCTGGCCGACAACGGCCAGACGATCGTGCTGGGTGGGCTCACCAGCGACGATTACAACCGGGTGCGCAGCCAGGTGCCGGTACTGGGCAGCATCCCGATCGTCGGCGAACTGTTCAAGGGGCGCAGCGAGCGGCGGCAGAAGCGCACGCTGTTCGTGTTCCTCAAGCCCACCATCCTGCGCGACGGCGCGGACGCATCGGCGGCGGCGCGCGCCCGCTACGACCGGCTGCGCCAGGACGAGGTGCTGCAGGGCGACCGGCGCAGCCTGCTGCTCAACCCGCCCGCGCCCCGGCTGACGCTGGAGATCGACGGGATTTACTAAGGGGGGCGATATCCAGAACTGGTCCGGCATCTTCCCTCCCTGAAAGGGAGGGGAGTTTCCTCCGCGCGACCGCTGAACGTCGATCGGCCCCAATCGGTATATCGACTGCGCTCGACACGAACGGCTGACGTATCGATCAAGCTGCTCGACGGAGCGCAAGGGGCGACGACCAACCGGCCGCCGCCCCGTGCCGCCTACAGCGCCACCACGCCGCCGTCGTCCTTGGTGATGACCACGGTCGCCGAACGCGGACGGCTGCCCGCCGTGCCCGCGGGCCAGGTGCTGGTGATGTTGGCCGCGTTGCCGCCCTCGCCCGGATGCTGGATGTTGACGAACAGCGAGCGGCCGTCCGGGGTCGAATCGACGCCGGTGATCTCGCACTGGACCGGCCCGACGAGGAAGCGGCGGAGCGTCGTGCCCGGCGCCTTGCCGACGCGGGTCGTCGCGGTGCTGGTCGCCGACACGCCGGTGTTGGTGACGGTGCGCGTGCCGCCGTCGCCGACGCTGCCCGGCATCGCCGCCAGCATCATGCAGTTGGTGACGTCGGTATACGCCCCGTCGTCGGTCTGGATCCACAGCACCGGCGTCACCTGACCGCTCGCGTTCGACGGGCGACCGAACCACAGCCCGTCGGGGCTGGAGAAGTCGTTGGTCGCATCGAGGCCCGACAGGTTGATGTTGGTCGGATCGAGGTCGGAACCGGCGCCAAAGGCGTACACGTCCCAGGTGAAGGTCGTCGCCTCGGTGGTATCGCGGGCCTCGCGCAGGCGGACGATATGGCCGTTGGCGTTGCCGGTCGAGCGCGTGCCGTTGACGCGCGGATCGATGTACGAGCGCGGGTTGGCGGCATCCACCTGCGCAGGCGAACGCGACGAGTTGTTGGTCAGCGTGCAGTACATCTCGCCGGTCGCCGGATTGACCGCGGTCCATTCCGGACGGTCCATCTTCGTCGCGCCCACCGCATCGCCCGCCAGACGGCAATGGGTCAGCACATCGGCCTGATCGGCGAAGGGATAGAGGCTGTTCGATGCGTTCAGCCCGTTCTGGCCGTACACCAGCGCGATCCATTCGCCCGAACCGTCGGCGTTGAACTTCGCGACATACAGCGTGCCGTTGTCGAGATACTTGTCGCCGATGCCCAGCCGGTCGCTCGCACCCGCATCCGCCGCCGCCCAGGGGGTGGCCGACACGAACTTGTAGATATATTCGTTCTGCGCATCGTCGCCCATGTAGAAGGCGGGCTTCACCCCGGCGAACACCCGGCCCGGCCACACGCCTTCATGGTTCATCCGGCCGAGCGCGGTGCGCTTGCGCGGCGTCGAGGTCGGATCATAGGGATCGATCTCGACGCACCAGCCATATTGGTTCGGTTCGTTGCGGAAGTCGCCGGTGCCGTTCGACGGCTGCGACGCATCGACGGTCGCGTTGAACTTGCGGATCAGCGTCTGCCCGGCGACCTGCTCGGCGGCGGTGGTCCAGCCGTAGTTGCCGCCGCGCAGGGTATCGCCGCTCGCCGTGTTCAGCCCGTAGCGGGCGAACGCCTGCACCGCCTTCGCGCCCAGCGCCGCGCTCCGCCGGGCATTGTCGCCCGCCTCGCGCCGGAAATAGCCTGCCCAATTCTCCTCGCAGGTCATGTAGGTTTCCCACGGCATATGGCCGTTGGCGCAGTTGTTGATCGTGCCGCGCCCCGCCGTGCCGTCGGGCGAATAGGCGGTGAACAGCAGCGCGCTGCCCCGCACCGGGCCGCTGAAGCTGGTCGGGGTGAACGGCGTGATGCGGCGGTTGAGCGGCGAGGACTGGACATAGCTCCACGCGCCGGTCGACGCGCGGGTGACTTCGACCACCGACACGCCGTGGCACTCCATCTCCTTGACCACCTCGGCGGTCGGGCGGACGCCGTTCGTCAGCGTCACGCCGTTCGGGTGGAGATATTGCTCCGAGATATTCTCGTGGTTCATCACCAGCACGCCGCGCGTCGAGTTGGTCGAATCCTGCGCGGTGCCGCTGGCGGCGAGGCCGAAATAGCTCATGCCGTCATGATGATCGCCCGCGCGCGCCGAAAAGCCGGTGTCGGTGCCGTTGTTGGCATAGGCAGGCGTCGCGCTGTTGAGCGGATCGCCGAGGCGATAGAGCACGGTCGCGGTATAGCCCGACGGCACGACCAGCGTGTCGGCGAGGCTCTTGGCCACCGCGTTGAAGCCCAGCGTCGCGGGCGATACGGCGACGGTGATGTCGGTGGTGCTGACCGCGCCCTTGGCATCGGTCGCCGCATAGCGGAACACGAGGTTGGTCGTCGCGGCGACCGCGGGGGCGATGAAGGTCGCGGTGCCGGTATTGGCCCCCGACAACGCGACCGTCGGGCCGGACACCTGGGTGAAGGCCTGCGACGTGATCGCATTGTCGTCGGTCACGGTACCGGTCAGCGTCACGACGCGCCCGGCGCTGGTCGCGCCGCTCGAACGCCCGGCGACCACCGGCGGGATGTTGTCGATCCCCTGCGTCTTGTCGTCGCATGCCGCCAGCAGCGCGCCGCCGAACACCGCGACCGCCGCCGTCGACGCACCGCCGCGCAGCGCCTGCCGCCGCGAATAGCGCTGCTCGACCAGATCGTGCAGGCTCAGGCCTCCGCTGGGATTGGTTTCGATGTCGCCGTCGGAATAGCCGAGGGCCGGATCGGTGTACTGCATGATATTCCCCGCATGATCAGGATATGCCGGTATGTTCCGGCTTCCTTCCCCGCCCCCTGCGTTGACCGAACTCTGCGACACGGCGGTTGCGCTTCGGCGACGCGGCGATGGCGAAACGGCGACGGTTTCGTGACACGCTTGTCCAGCCGCGCGTCGGCACGTAGGGCCGCAGGCGATGGCCGCCGATCCCCGCCCCGCCAACGACTCCGCAGCCATCGGCCCCAGCCTGTTCGATCGCGCGGTCGGGGCGGCGCGCCCGCGCCCCGCACCCGATCCGGCACCAAATGGCGCCCCCCGCCGCCCGGCGGACCGGGCCGCGATCGCCACCGCGCTGCTGCTCGTCGCCGGGCCGCTCGCCACCTGGCTGCTCGCGACGCTGTGGACCGGCGAGGTCCGGCGCGAGACCGCCGCCCTCGCCGCCCGCGCCGCGCCGCGCATCGCCGCGCGCATGGCGGACGCCCGCGCCCGCGCGATGCTGGCGGCGACATGGGACCAGCCGACGCTCGGCACCACGGTGGAGACGATCGCCCGTGCGCTGCCGCCCGAAGCCGGCCTGCTGCGCGTCGAACGTCCGGCGGACGGCGCGCTCAGGCTCGAGGTCGCCACCCCCGATCCCGAGCGACTCGCCGCCGCGCTGCGCCGCGAAGGCGCGCTCGGGCACCTGCGCACCGCTGCACAGACCCCCGGCGACGGCGGGATGCGGGTGACGCTGGAGGAACCGCGTTGAACCGCGCATGGCCGGTCGCGGGCGGGATCGCCGCATTGGCGCTGCTGTGGCCCGCACTGGCGGCGGTCGATCGGCTGGGCGACGCCCGCGCCGCGCGTGCAGCCGCCGCCGCCGATCTCGCCGCCGCGCCTGCCGGGCCGGTCACGCTGCCCGCCGCCGCCTTCCCCGCCGATGACGCCGCCGACGCCCGCCGCCGACTCGCCGCGCAGATCCGCGCGCAGGCGGTGCAGGGCGGCGTGCTGATCGAATCGATCGCGGGCGACGGCGCGGTGCCGCCCGGCCTCGCCGCGCTGACGCTCACCGCCTCCGGCCCCGAAAAGGCGCTCATCGCCTTCGCCGACGCGCTCGAGCGCGGCGCCCGACCGGTCCGGTTCCGGGCATGGCGGCTCACCCCCACGCCCGGCGGCGTACGGCTGGATGCGCAGGCGGTCGCGCCGTGGCGCGGATGAACCGCCGCGTGCTGCCCCCGCTCGCGGCGCTGGGGATCGCGGTGGCGCTGCCGTCGTGGCTGCTCGCCCCGGCACGCCCCCTCGCGACACCGCCCGCACCGGATCGGCCACTCGCACCGCCCGCCGCGCCCGCCCCGCTGCGCGCCGCCTTCGCCCGGCCGCTGTTCGCCGCGCCCGCCGCCGCCGACCTGCCCGCCGATGCGCCGCAGCTGCTCGGCATCGTCGGACGGCTGAACCGCGACGCGGTGGCGCTGGTGCGGGGAGCGGGCGGCACCCGCACCCTCGCCCCCGGCGATTCGATCGACGGCTGGCAGTTGCGCGCCCTCGCGATTGATGCCGCCTATTTCACCCGCGGCGCGCAGAGCGTCCGCGTGCCCCTTTCCATCAGCGATAGCTGAGCCGGATGCGCGCCTCGTTGGTCAGGCTGCGATCCGACAGCGGCGCTTCATAGCTGGTCGCCTTCGCCGACAGCTTCAGCGCCCGCGTGCCGACCATCGCCGATGCCAGCGGCTGCTCGGCCCGGTAATAGAAGCCGAACCGTCGGCTGGCGCAGCCCCCGGCGAGATCGAACATCCCGATCAGCGGGAACGCCAGCAGCGACGCCTGCGCCTTGCCCATCGCCACCATCACCCGGCACTGCGCGCGCAGGTCGCCCAGCCGCCGGTCGGCCTCGCTCGTCCCCTGCGACAGCACGATCGGCCGCAGCGTGATCGGCCGCGCCGACGCCGGACCCTGCAAATACCATCTGCCCTCCGGAATCGCCGGAAAGGCGATGCGCCCGTCCGCCCCGATCGCGATCGGCAGCGTGCGCGTCCCGTCGGTCAGCGTCAGCGGCACCGCATCCCCGCGCAACCGCTGCCCCCCGCGCCACAACTCGAAGCGCAGCACGCCCGCAGGCGCATAGGCCGGACGGTCCCCGGCAAAGCGGCGCGCGGCGACGCGGAGTATCTTCGCATCGACCCGCATCGGCTTGCCCTGCGCCGTCACCACGATCTCGTCGGGCGCCTGCGCCTGCTCCTGCTCCTGCTCCTGCGCCGTCGCGGGCGCTGCCCATGCCGCCACCATCGCCAACGCCGTCCATCGCATGCTGCACACTCCCGATCGATACGGCATCGGAATGACCGTCGATCATGGCCGAACCATGGTCACATTCGGACGATGCGCGTCGCCAGCCGCTCCGCCTCACCCATGTCGTGCGTCACATACAGGATCGGCAGCGCCAGCGCGTCGCGCAGCCGCTCGATCGTCGCCATCACCTCCTCGCGCCGCGCACGGTCGAGCGAGGACAGCGGCTCGTCCATCAGCAGGAAGCGTGCGCCCGACAGCAGCGCCCGCCCGATCGCCACCCGCTTCGCCTCCCCGCCCGAAAGCGTCGCGGGCCAGCGGTCGAGCAACCGGCCCAGCCCCAGCAGCGCCACCATGTCGTCATAGCCGATCGGTGCGTCGCCGCGCCCCATGCCGTAGCGCAGGTTCGCCGCCACCCGCCGGTGCGGAAACAGCCGCGGCTCCTGGAACACATAGCCCGAACGCCGATCGGCCACGGGCACATCGATCCCCCTCGCCGCATCGAAGAGCGTGACTCCGCCGACCCGCACATGGCCCGCCGCGGGGCGCAGCAGCCCGGCAACCATGTTCAGCACGCTCGACTTGCCGACCCCCGACGGGCCGAACAGTACGGTCAGCCCGCTCGGGCACCCGTCGTCGGGCACCACCGCGCCGACCACCGCCTCGCCCAGCCGCACCGATACGTCGATGTCAAAGGACATGGATGCGCCGCCCGCCGCGCCGGACCAGCCATTCGGACGCGATCAGCGCGACCAGCGACAGCGCGACCGAACATGCCGCCAGCCGCACCACGCTGCCCTCGCCGCCCGGCACCTGCAACGCGCTGTAGATGGCGAGCGGCAGCGTCGCCGTCTCGCCCGGCACGTTGGAGACGAAGGTGATCGTCGCCCCGAACTCGCCCAGCGCCCGCGCGAAGCCCAGCACCATCCCCGCCAGCACGCCCGGCAGGCTGAGCGGCGCGGTGATGCTCCAGAACACCCGCGCCCGCGATGCGCCGAGCGTCCTGGCCACGCTCTCCAGCCGCGTATCGACCCCCTCGATCGACAGCCGGATCGCGCGCACCATCAGCGGCAGCGCCATCACCCCCGCCGCGATCGCCGCCCCGCTCCAGCGGAACAGCACGCTTACCCCGAACCAGTCGTCCAGCACCCGCCCGACCGGCCCGGCGGGCGCGAACGCCAGCAGCAGCAGCCAGCCGGTCACGACCGGCGGCAACACCAGCGGCAGGTGGACGATCGCATCCAGCACCACCCGTCCCGGAAACCGCCCGCGCGCCAGCACCCATGCGATCGCATAGGCGACCGGCAGCGTCGCGAGCATCGCCACGCCGCCGATCTTCAGCGACAGTACGACGATCCCCCATTCGGCGGCATCGGGCATCAGCGCGGGGTAAAGCCGTAGCGCAGGAAGATCGTCTTGCCCGCCCGGCTGGTCAGGAAGCGGCGGAACCCCTCGCCCTCCGGATTGCGCGACGCCTTCAGCCGGGCGATCGGATAGACGATCGGCGGGTGGCTGGCCGCCGGGAACACGCCCGCCACCTGCACCTTGGCCGATGCGCGCGCGTCGGTGGCATAGACCACGCCCAGCGGGGCCGCGCCGCGCTCGACCAGCGCCAGCGCCGCGCGGACATTCTCGGCCCGCACCACGCGCGGCGCGACCGCCGCCCACATCCGCAACCGCTCCAGCGCCGCCTTGCCATAGCGTCCGGCGGGCACCGCATCCGGGTCCGCCATCGCCAGCCGCCCGTCACGGCCCAGCGCGCGCAGCAGGTCGCCGCCGGGTCGCAGCGCCACGCGCACCGCCCGCCCGGCGGGTGCCACCAGCACCAGCCGGTTGCCGAGCAGCGTCGCGCGCGTGCCCGGCGCCAGCAGTCCGCGCTTGTCGAGGTCGTCCATCCATTCGAGGTCGGCGGACACGAACAGGTCCGCCGGTGCCCCCGCCGCCGCCTGCCGCGCCAGCGCCGAACTGGCGGCGAACGACAGCACGGGGCGGGGATGCCCGGCACGCGCCCAGGCATCGGCGGCGGCGTTCATCGATTCCTGAAGGCTGGCGGCGGCCAGCACCACCGGCGGGCGCGGCTGCGCCTGTACCGGCGAACCGAACCACGCCGTCACCAGCGCCAGCCACCCCAGAAACCGAACCATCTTGCCCCCCGACCGGATATGCCGCCGCACCATAGGCGGCGGCGACCGGTGGCGACAACGCACGGCTTGCGGTTTCGCTGCCGGAACGTGCGGCGTCAGCTCCCGCCGCGCATCGTGCCCAGCGCGTTGCGGCCGAACTCGGCGATCAGCTCGCCGACCTCGCGGGCCTGCGCCATCGATCGCGCGCCCTGCTCGCGAAGATATTCCGACTGGATGCGCATCACCTCGTTCAGGTCGTTGGCCTGCGCCGCCGCCCGCATGGCGCGGAACGCCTCCTGCGTATTGGCCTCCGCCTGGCTCAGGATGCGCAGGCCGAGCTGCGATCCCTGGTCCGCCATCGCGCTGCCCGCCGTCCGCATCCGCTCGCCCGCCGCGCGCATCGCGTCGGCCGTCTGTTCCATCGGCGAACCGCCGGTGCCGTCGTCAGCCATCTCGCTCTCCCATCCTATCCGTTTGAACGCGGATTTCGCTGTCCGGGGCGACGTTTGAAGATCGGGTTTGTTCCTTTCCCGCCCCGGCGAATCGGGGCGGGCGCCGGATCACGCCCCGGAGCGGCCCGCCGAATGGTAGATCGACGGCAGTAATACCAAAGATGGTTCCCCTGCCGCATCGCAGCATGAAACACATGGACGCACCCGGTACACGGCTGATCGCGGCGCAAATTCAATCGCAGCGGATCGCCGCCGCCGCGTCGCATCGCAACATCTAAGGGTGCAAACCCCGGTCATGCACCAAATCGATCACAGAGATTTGAAACTCCGGTTTGCAATCGTTGCGCAAATCGAACATTATGCCCGGGACAACGACAGATGGAGCAGAGGATGCACGCAAAATATTCGGGTCGCACCGCCCTTGCCACCATCGCGGGCATGACTGCGATGGGTTGGGCCGGGGTCGCACTGGCCGTCAGCCTGGTGATGCACGCCGTCGCCTGATTTTTAACCCTTCACGCAGAAACGGCTCCGGTGCATCCCCCGCACCGGAGCCGTTTTCCTTGGGTCGGGCCCGACCGCCGGTTCCGGCTGCGTCACCCCGGCAACGCGCCTCCGCCCGCGGCGCGTCCGCCCGGCCTCAGCTGTCGTCGCCCATGCGCAGCGCGGCGATGAACGCCTCCTGCGGGATGCTGACCGAACCGTATTCGCGCATCTTCGCCTTGCCCTTCTTCTGCTTGTCGAGCAGCTTGCGCTTGCGGCTGGCGTCGCCGCCATAGCATTTGGCGGTCACGTCCTTGCGCATCGCGCTGATCGTCTCGCGCGCGATCACCTTGCCGCCGATCGCCGCCTGGATCGGGATCTTGAACAGGTGGCGCGGGATCAGTTCCTTCAACCGCTCCACCATGCCGCGCCCGCGCACCTCGGCGGTGCCGCGGTGGACGATCATGCTCAGCGCATCGACCGGCTCCTCGTTGACGAGGATGCTCATCTTGACGAGGTCGCCCTCGCGATACCCGATCTGCTCGTAATCGAAGCTGGCATAGCCCTTCGACAGCGACTTCAGCCGGTCGTAGAAGTCGAACACCACCTCGTTGAGCGGCAGTTCATAGGTCGCCTGCGCCCGCCCGCTGACGTACGTCAGGTTCAGCTGGATGCCGCGCCGGTCCTGGCACAGCTTCAATATGCCGCCGAGATATTCGTCGGGGACATAGATCGTCGCCTTGATCCACGGCTCGCTGATCGTCTTGATCTTGTTGACGTCGGGCATATCGGCGGGATTGTGCAGGTCGATCTGCGTCACCCCCGCCGGATCGGGATGGGTCAACTCGATCTGATACACCACCGACGGCGCGGTCGTGATGAGGTCGAGGTCGTATTCGCGGGTCAGTCGCTCCTGGATGATCTCCAGATGCAGGAGGCCGAGGAACCCGCAGCGGAAACCGAACCCCAGCGCCGCCGAGCTTTCCATCTCGAAGGTGAAGCTGGCGTCGTTGAGCCTGAGCTTGCTGATCGATTCGCGCAGCTTGTCGAACTCGGCGGCATCGACCGGGAACAGGCCGCAGAACACCACCGACTGCACTTCCTTGAAGCCGGGCAGCGGCTCTGCGGTCGGGCGCCTCGCATCGGTGATCGTGTCGCCGACCATCGTCTGCGCCACTTCCTTGATCTGCGCGGTGATGAAGCCGATCTCGCCGGGGCCGAGGTCGGGGAGCTGCTCGATCTTCGGGCGGAACGCGCCGACGCGGTCGACCAGATGCGTCGTGTCGGCGTTCATGAACTTGATCTGCTGGCCCTTGCGGATCGATCCGTCGATCACCCGGATCAGGATGACGACGCCCAGATACGGGTCGTACCAGCTGTCGACCAGCATCGCCTTGAGCGGCGCATTGGCGTCGCCCTTGGGCGGCGGGATCTGCTCCACGATCGCATCAAGGATGTCGTCGATGCCGATTCCCGCCTTGGCCGACGCCAGCACCGCGTTCGACGTGTCGAGCCCGATCAGATCCTCGATCTCGGCCTTCACCTTCTCCGGCTCGGCGGCGGGCAGGTCGATCTTGTTGATGACCGGGATGATCTCATGGTCATGCTCGATCGACTGGTAGACATTGGCCAGCGTCTGCGCCTCGACGCCCTGCGCCGCATCGACCACCAGCAGCGCGCCCTCGCACGCCGCCAGCGACCGCGACACCTCATAGGCGAAGTCGACATGCCCCGGCGTGTCCATCAGGTTCAGGACATGGCCCTTCCATTCCAGCCGCACGGTCTGCGCCTTGATAGTGATGCCGCGCTCCTTCTCGATCTCCATATTGTCGAGCACCTGCGCCGACATCTCGCGCTCGGCGAGGCCGCCGGTGCGCTGGATCAGCCGGTCGGCGAGCGTCGACTTGCCATGGTCGATATGGGCGATGATCGAGAAATTACGCAGTTTGTCGAGCGGAGTGGCCACGGTCACACATTCGGTAAGGAGAGGGTCGAGCGGTCCCGTAGCAGTTTCCCGGCCAAAGCCAAACCGGCGTCTGTTCCACTTGCGTGGAAGCGGCACCGGCCCGCCCGGATCCCGCTTTCCCGGGTCAGATGCCGGCAACGCACAAAAGCCGCTTGCAGCGCCGCAAACGCCCCGCTATAGGCGCGCCTCCAAGCAACGGCATGGCCCCTTCGCGGCCCGCCGATACTCCGTCGGGGAGTAGCTCAGCCTGGTAGAGCACTGCCTTCGGGAGGCAGGGGCCGGAGGTTCGAATCCTCTCTCCCCGACCATTTGGACCGGCGCGAACTGCGCCTTGCCGGACCGGCATGATGCTGTGCAGCCCCCTTCAGGCGCATGGCGCGGCAGTCGAAACAACATTCATTAATGGGTTCGTCCTCTCCCCTCCCTGCCAGGGAAGGGAGCAATTTCATCCCCGCCTCTACCGAATGTGCGTCGATCTTTCGGCAAACGATTCCCCTATTCGTCGTGCGAACACACCCACCAGGGAAAAACGAAAAGAGCCGCCCCGTCACCGGAGCGGCCCTTCGTCATGCCATTCGCCCTACAGCGGCGATACGCGGCACGAACCCGTCAGATCTTGTCGCCCAGCGCGCCCTTGACGCTGCCCTTCACGTCCTGGCCGGTGCCCTTGGCCTGCTGCGCCTCGCCTTCCGCGACCAGCCGCTCGTTGTCGGTGGCGTTGCCCACGGCTTCCTTGACGTTGCCCGCGATCTTGTTGCCGGCGGCGGCGAGCTTGT
The DNA here is from genome assembly GCF_040049155.1 of Sphingomonas silueang. Lineage (NCBI taxonomy): Bacteria > Pseudomonadati > Pseudomonadota > Alphaproteobacteria > Sphingomonadales > Sphingomonadaceae > Sphingomonas > Sphingomonas silueang. The sequence goes on along the minus strand of NZ_JBDZDK010000018.1, from coordinate 45,887 downwards.
CGGTGAATTCACCCATGATATGCTCCTGCGGTTTGGCGAGGTTTGCCCTCGCTGGATTGCGAAGACACAATCCGCAGCCACCGCCGCCGGTTCCATTAAACTTGATTCATATCAGGCCCGCCAGCGGGCTCGACGGATCGGCATAGCGCCGCCGCTGCATCCGTCCCGCCCGATAGCCCATGCGCCCCGCCTCGACCGCCGCCTTCATCGCGGCGGCCATCAGCACCGGGTCCTTCGCCTCGGCGATGGCGGTGTTCATCAGCACCCCGTCGCAGCCCAGCTCCATCGCCACCGCCGCGTCGGACGCCTGCCCGACGCCCGCATCGACCAGCACCGGCACCTTCGCCCCCTCGACGATCAGCCGGATCGTGACGAGGTTCTGGATGCCGAGGCCGGAGCCGATCGGCGCGCCCAGCGGCATGATCGCCACCGCCCCCGCATCCTCCAGCCGTTTCGCGGCGATCGGATCGTCGACGCAATACACCATCGGCTTGAAGCCCTCGTTGGCCAGCACCTCGGTCGCGCGCAGCGTCTCGACCATGTCGGGGTAGAGCGTCCGCGCCTCGCCCAGCACCTCCAGCTTCACCAGGTCCCAGCCGCCCGCCTCGCGCGCAAGGCGCAGCGTGCGGATCGCGCTCTCCGCATCGAAGCAACCCGCGGTATTGGGCAGGTAGGTGATCTTCTTCGGGTCGATATAGTCGGTCAGCATCGGCGCCTTGGGGTCCGACACGTTCACCCGCCGCACCGCCACGGTCACGATCTCCGCGCCCGAAGCCGCCACGGCGGCGGCGTTCTGCTCGAAATCCTTGTACTTGCCGGTGCCGACGATCAGCCGCGAACGGAACGTGCGCCCCGCCACGCTCCACGTATCGTCATGGTCGCCGCCGCCCCCCGCGACCGGATGGTCGCCGCCGCCCCCCGCGACCGGATGGTCGCCGCCGCCGACGAAGTGGACGATCTCCAGCTCGTCGCCGTCCTCCACCACCACGCTTGCCAGCGTCGATCGCGGCACGACCTCCAGATTGCGCTCGACCGCCACCTTTTCCGGCACCAGTCCGATCTGCGCGGCCAGTTCGCTGAGCGTGATCCCGCCGCGCACGCGCTTGTGCTCGCCGTTGACCGTGATGGTGATGGTGCCGTCGCTATGCATGTCGTCTCCTGCCGGGCCGCGCCAGTGTCTCGACTTGGGCCGCCCGCTCCGGGTATGGTGCGGTGCATATAGGGAAGCGTCCCACGCACCCGCAACCGAAAGCCTGTCCGCTTGCCTGCCACCGTCTATGTCCTGAACGGCCCGAACCTGAACCTGCTGGGCCTGCGCGAGCCGGAGATCTACGGGTCGGACACGCTCGACGATATCGCGGGCATGCTGGAGGATCGCGCCCGCGAACTGGACATGGTGATCGACATGCGCCAGTCGAACCACGAAGGCCATCTGGTCGACTGGCTGCACGAGGCGCAGGCGGAGGGCGCGAAGGCGGTGCTGCTCAACGCGGGCGGCTATACCCATACGTCGGTGGCGATCCATGACGCGATCAAGGCGGTGACGACCCCGGTGATCGAGGTGCATCTGTCGAACCCGCACCGGCGCGAGGACTTCCGCCACATCAGTTTCATCGGGCGCGCCGCGCGCGGCACCGTCGCCGGGTTCGGCGCGCTCTCCTATCTGGTCGCGCTTGAAGCGGCCGCCCGCATCTGACACAGGCGCGGTTTTTTCCGAGAATCCGACTTTAAAGGGGTAGGCATGGCAGACGACAATCAGGGCGAAGGGACGCCGTTCACCAGCCACGCGATGCGCGTCGACATCGATCTGGTCCGCGCGCTGGCGCAGGTGCTCGACGAAACCGACCTGACCGAGGTCGAGGTGGAGGACGGCGCGCGCAAGGTGCGCGTGGTGCGCAAGCCCGCACCGGTCGCCGCGCAGGGCTATGCCCCCGCCCCCGCCTATATGCCCGCCGCCGCCACGCCGCAGCTCGCCGCCCCCGCCGCGCCGACCACGATCGAGGCAGGCGCGGTGGCCCCGGCCAGCAGCGTGCCGCCGGTCACGTCGCCGATGGTCGGTACCGTCTATCTGGCCGCCAATCCGGAGGCCAAGCCGTTCGTCGCGGTCGGGCAGAAGGTCGCGGCGGGCGACACCTTGGTCATCATCGAGGCGATGAAGGTCATGAACCCGATCGTCGCGCCCGCCGCGGGCACCGTCACCCAGATACTGGTATCGAACGGCCAGCCGGTCGAGTTCGACCAGCCGCTGGTCGTGGTGGAATAATCCACGCCTTTCCGACGCGCTCCGTTCGTCCTGAGTAGCCATTGAGCGAAGTCGAAATGGCGTATCGAAGGACAGGTGCTTCGATACGGGTCTTCGCCTTCGCTCAGCCCCTACTCAGCACGAACGGTTTGGCGTGAATGCGTCGTACAGGAACAGACATATGCCCGAAATCAAGAAACTGCTGATCGCCAACCGGGGCGAGATCGCGCTGCGCATCCACCGCGCCTGCCACGAAATGGGGATTCGCACGGTCGCGGTCCATTCGACCGCGGACGCCGATGCGATGCACGTGCGGCTGGCGGACGAGGCGATCTGCATCGGCCCGCCGTCGGCGACCGACAGCTACCTCAACATCCCCAACATCATCTCGGCGGCGGAGATCAGCGGCGCGGACGCGATCCATCCGGGCTATGGCTTCCTGTCGGAGAACGCCAAGTTCGCCGAGATCGTCGAGCTGCACAACATCATCTTCGTCGGCCCCAAACCCGAACATATCCGGGTGATGGGCGACAAGGTGGAGGCGAAGCGCACCGCGGGTGCGCTCGGCCTGCCGCTCGTCCCCGGCTCCGACGGCCCGATCACCGACGTCGCCGAAGCGAAGAAGATCGCCGCCGACATCGGCTATCCGGTCATCATCAAGGCGGCGTCGGGCGGCGGCGGGCGCGGCATGAAGGTGTGTACGTCCGAGGACCAGCTCGAAACGCTGATGCAGCAGGCCGGGTCGGAGGCGAAGGCGGCGTTCGGCGACGCGACCGTCTATATGGAGAAATATCTCGGCAACCCGCGCCACATCGAATTCCAGGTGTTCGGTGACGGCAACGGCCATGCGATCCATCTGGGCGAGCGTGACTGCTCGCTCCAGCGCCGCCACCAGAAGGTGCTGGAGGAGGCCCCCTCCCCGGTCCTGTCGGAGGCCGAGCGCAACCGCATGGGCGCGGTCTGTGCCAAGGCGATGGCGGACATGGGCTATCGCGGGGCAGGCACGATCGAGTTCCTGTGGGAAAACGGCGAGTTCTATTTCATCGAGATGAACACCCGGCTGCAGGTCGAGCATCCCGTGACCGAGATGATCACCGGCATCGATCTGGTGCGCGAACAGATTCGCGTGGCGGAGGGGCACGGCCTCACCTGCACGCAGGACCAGATCCGCTTCCACGGCCATGCGATCGAATGCCGCATCAATGCCGAGGACCCGCGCACCTTCGCCCCCTCGCCCGGCACGGTGAAGCATTTCCACGCGCCCGGCGGCATGCACGTCCGCGTCGACAGCGGGCTGTACGCGGGATACCGGGTGCCGCCCTATTACGACAGCATGATCGCCAAGCTGATCGTCTACGGCACCACCCGCGAACGCTGCCTGATGCGCCTGCGCCGCGCGCTGGAGGAATTCGTGATCGAGGGGATGAAGACCACCATCCCGCTCCACCAGTCGCTGCTCGACGATCCGCAGTTCCAGACCGGGGACTATACGATCAAGTGGCTGGAGGAATGGCTGGCCAACAACGACTGACCGTCCCGATCCTCCCCGCTCCGCGGGGAGGGGGACGTAGCGGCGATCAGCGACTTGCCGGGGGCAAGTCGCAGCCGCGAAGTCGGCTCGCGAAGCGAGCCGTGGCCGCAGCATGGTGGAGGGGGGTCGCCGCAGACGCAACCGTGGTGAAGCAGGCCAGCCCCCTCCACCACGCCCGATGGGCGCGGTTCCCCTCCCCGTGCCGGGGAGGATCAAGGAAATGAAGGCTACCATCTACCACAACCCGCGCTGCTCGAAGTCGCGCGCCGCGCTCGCCCTGCTGACGGAAGCCGGCGCGGATGTCACCATCGTCGAGTATCTGCGTAACCCTCCGACCATCGAAACGCTTACATCGCTGTTCGCGCGTGCCAACATCCGGCCCCGCGACGCGCTGCGTACGACCGAAACCGAAGCGAAACCGCTGGCCGGGGCCGACGACGCGACCATCCTCGCCGCCATGGCCGCGCACCCGATCCTGATCGAACGCCCGATCGTCGTGACCGACCGCGGCGTGGTGATCGCCCGCCCGCCCGAACGGGTCCGCGACATCCTCTGAACCGCCGCTGTCCTACAGCGGGGCGATGTGTCATGCTCCCGCCCCGGCGCCCGGCCACGCGGGGCCGCCGGATGCGCGCAAACACTGCGTCCAGGTGTAAAGTTTGTAAACTTTGGCGCCAGGATGCGGCACTAACCCACCGCAATCGCTTGGAACCGTAACCAATGCCTGCCATGGCGGGGGCATGGCGAAGCACCACCCCCCGCTCGACCCGTCCCGCAACTGCTGGCGGATCGAGCGCGCGACCCGCGCGACCGTGCTGGTCGACGCCGACAATTACTTCGCCGCCGCCCGCGACGCGATGCTGAAGGCGCGCAAGCAGATCCTGCTGATCGGCTGGGACTTCGACGCCCGCATCCGCTTCAAGACCGACCCCGCATCCGAAGGCCCCGAACGGGTCGGCGCGTTCATCTCCTGGCTGGTCCGCCGCACGCCCGGCTTGCAGGTCCATATCCTGCGCTGGGACACCGGCGCGCTCAAGACGCTGTTCCACGGCCGCACCCTGCTGCGCATGGCCAAGTGGATCAACGATCCGCAGGTCCATCTCCGCCTCGACGCGCATCACCCGGTCGCCGGGTCGCATCACCAGAAGGTGGTGGTGATCGACGACGACGTCGCCTTCTGCGGCGGGATCGACATGACCGTCGACCGCTGGGACACGCGCGAGCACCGCGACGACGATCCCCGCCGGATCGAGCCCGACGGTACCCCCTATCAGCCGTGGCACGACGTGACGACCGCGCTGGAAGGGCCGGTCGCGGCGGCGCTGGGCGACATGTGCCGCAGGCGCTGGGCGATCTCGGGCGGCGAGGATCTGCCGGTGCCGCACGACGGCGGCGCCTGCTGGCCGACCGCGCTGCCCGCCGACTTCACCGATATCGAGGTCGCGATCGCCCGCACCATCCCCGAGATGGCCGACCAGCAACCGGTGCACGAGATCGAATCGCTCTACCTCGACCTGATCGCGCGCGCCGAACGCTTCATCTATGCCGAGAGCCAGTATTTCGCCTCGCGCAAGGTCGCCGAGGCGATCGCGAAGCGGCTGGACGAACCCGGCGGCCCCGAGGTCGTCATCGTCAACCCCACCACCGCCGAGGGCTGGCTGGAGCCGATCGCGATGGATTCGGCCCGCGCCCGCCTGTTCCACGCGCTGAAGGAACGCGACCGGCACGACCGGCTGCGCATCTACCATCCCTTCACCAGCGGCGGCACCGCGATCTATGTCCATGCCAAGGTGACGGTGATCGACGACCAGCTGCTCCGGGTCGGCTCGTCCAACTTCAACAACCGCTCGCTGCGGCTCGACACCGAATGCGACGTGACGGTCGATGCGACCCGCCACGCCAATGCCGACGAACGCCGCACCATCGCGGGCATCCGCGATTCGCTGCTGGCCGAGCATCTGGGAACGACGTGCGAAGTGGTGCAGGCGACGCTGACGCGCACCGATTCGCTGATCGCGACGATCGAGGAACTGCGCGGGGAAGGCCGCTCGCTGCGCCCCTATCAGGTGCCGGACCTGGGCGCGGTCACCGAATGGCTGGCCGACAACAAGATCCTCGACCCCGAGGGGCCGGGCGAGATGTTCGAGGCATTGTCGCAGCGTACGCCGCTGCTCAAGCGGCTGGCGAAGCATCGCCCGCATCTGCACCGGGCGGACGACACGCTGTCCCCGGTGGTGACGGCGGTGGCGGTGGGCGGCGCGGTGGCCGGGGGCACGCTGCTCGGCATGATGCTGTGGCAGGCGTGGCAACGCCGCGACGGCGGCGCGAAGCAATGAACGTCGGGGGACCGCTATCGGCCCCCCGCCGCGAACAGGCTTAGTTGCTGTCCGAGTTGTCGTCGTCGACGGCGATGTACACGCCGCCCGCGACGATCGCGGCCGCGAGCAGCAGGAACACGAGGCCGCCGCCGGCCAGCTTGTTCTGCGCCTTCGCCGAGGTGGTGGTGCGCGCGGCGGCAACCGACAGCGCCGACGCATTCTGGGCGTTGGCAGCGATCGGGGCGGCGACGAGCGCAGTCGCAGCAAACGCAGTCAGGAACTTCGAAACCATGGTGCAATCTCCCTTGCTTCGGCCCGACGCAGCGGAAAGCGGCGTCGGATACCGACGATTCCACGCTTAAACGGTTCCGCATGAAGAACAATCGCATTGCCCGAAATCCGCCATGATTCGCGCGATTGTCGCGCCGCCGTGGCTTTGCCGCCACGCTGCGACCGGTGCGGCACGGCATCGCAGCACGATCCATGTCGCGGCTGCACAACACGCATGCCCGGCCCCTGCCCCGCGAAAGCGGCTGGCACCGCCCGCGCGCCCGCGCTAGAGGCAGCGCCCATGACCCAGATCACGCCCGAGATCGTCGCCGAACACGGCCTGAGCCCCGAAGAATATGACCGCGTGCTCCACGCCATGGGGCGCGAGCCGAACCTGACCGAACTCGGCATCTTCTCGGTCATGTGGTCCGAACATTGCAGCTACAAGTCGAGCCGCATCCACCTGAAGAAGCTGCCGACCACCGGGCGGCAGGTCATCTGCGGTCCGGGCGAGAATGCGGGCGTCATCGACATCGGCGACGGTCAGGCGGCGATCTTCAAGATGGAGAGCCACAACCACCCGTCGTACATCGAACCCTATCAGGGTGCGGCGACCGGGGTCGGCGGCATCCTGCGCGACGTGTTCACCATGGGCGCGCGGCCGATCGCGAACCTGAACGCGCTGCGCTTCGGGCGGCCCGATCATCCGAAGATGCGCCACCTGATCGCGGGCGTGGTCCATGGCATCGGCGGCTACGGCAATTGCGTCGGCGTGCCGACCGTCGGCGGCGAGGTGAATTTCCACCCCGCCTATGACGGCAACATCCTCGTCAACGCGATGACGGTCGGCATCGCGGACCAGGACAAGATCTTCTATTCGGCGGCGTCGGGCGTCGGCAATCCGATCGTCTATGTCGGGTCCAAGACGGGCCGCGACGGCATCCACGGCGCGACCATGGCGTCGGCGGACTTCGGCGAGGATGCCGAGGAGAAGCGCCCGACCGTGCAGGTCGGCGACCCCTTCACCGAAAAGCTGCTGATCGAGGCGTGTCTCGAACTCATGGCATCGGACGCGATCGTCGCGATCCAGGACATGGGCGCGGCGGGCCTCACCTCCTCCTCGGTCGAGATGGCGTCGAAGGGCGGCGTCGGCATCGAGTTGGTCATGGACGACGTGCCGCAGCGCGAACGCGGCATGACCCCGTACGAGATGATGCTGTCGGAAAGCCAGGAGCGGATGCTCATGGTGCTCAAGCCCGGCCGCGAGGACTTCGCCCGCGCGATCTTCGACAAGTGGGAACTGGACTTCGCGGTCATCGGCCATGTCACCGACACCGGGCACATGGTGCTGAAGTGGCAGGGCGAGGTGGTGGCGGACATTCCGCTCGCCCCGCTGGCCGACGAAGCCCCGCTCTACGACCGGCCGCATGTGCCGACGCCCAGGCCCGCCGACCTGACCGACGTCCCCGCATGCACCGATCCGGCGGCGGACCTGCTCAAGCTGATGGGATCGCCCGACATCGCCTCGCGCCGGTGGATCTGGGAGCAATATGACCACATGGTCGGCGCGGACACGGTGCAGCGCCCCGGCGGCGACGCCGCGGTGGTGCGGGTGCACGGTACCGGCAAGGCGCTGGCGATGACCACCGACTGCACCCCGCGCTATTGCTTCGCCGATCCGGTGGAGGGCGGAAAACAGGCGATCGCCGAAGCCTATCGCAACCTGACCGCAGTGGGCGCGACGCCGCTCGCCGTCACCAACTGCCTCAACTTCGCCAATCCGCAGCGGCCCGAGATCATGGGCCAGATCGTCGGCTGTCTCGACGGCATGAGCGAGGCGTGCCGCGCATTGGACTTCCCGATCGTGTCGGGCAACGTCTCGCTCTACAATGAATCCAAGGCGACCGGGGGCGGTTCGGCGATCCTGCCGACCCCGGCGATCGGCGGCGTCGGGCTGCTGGCGAACTGGGAAAAGTCCGCCACGATCGCGTTCAAGCAGACCGGCGACATCATCCTGCGCGTCGGCGACCGCACCGGGCCGCTCGGGCAATCGCTGTGGCTGCGCGAACTGCACGGTCGCGAGGAAGGCCCGCCGCCGCCGGTCGATCTGGAGGGCGAGCGCCGCACCGGCGGCTATATCCGCCAGGCGATCCTGTCGGGCAAGATCACCGCATGCCATGACGTCAGCGACGGCGGCGTCGCGGTGACGGTGGCGGAAATGGCGCTGGCGGGGAACGTCGGCGCGATCCTCGACCGCAAGCTGCCGTTCGACGATATCGCCCGCTCGCTCTTCGCCGAGGATCAGGGCGTGTATATCGTCACGGTCCACGACCATGCGCTGCTCGAATTCCTCCAGGGCGCGGAGAAGGCGGGCGTCGATGCCGAACCGATCGGACGCACGATCGGCAGCCGGATCATCTTCGAGCTGACCGAAGGCGATTTCGCGGTGCCGCTGGCCGATCTGCGTGCCGCGCACGAGGGCTTCTTCCCGGCCTTGATGGGTGCAGACGCAGCCCTTGCCTGATCCCGCCCCCGCCCCGCGTATCGCCGCGATCGATGCGGTGCGCGGGGTGGCGGTGATGGGAATCCTGTTCCTCAACATCGTGTCGTTCGGCATGCCCGACGCGGCATATCTCTCCCCACGCGCCTATGGGTGGGCGGGTCCGGCGGACCGCTTCGCCTATTATCTGTCGTTCGTGCTGTTCGACGGCAAGATGCGCGGGCTGTTCTCCTTCCTGTTCGGCGCGTCGCTGCTGCTGATCGTCGATCGGGCGGAGGCGGCGGGCGCGAACCCCGCCGCGATCCATTACCGGCGGATGGCGTGGCTGGCGCTGTTCGGACTCGCCCACGCCGTGCTGCTGTGGCTCGGCGACATATTGCTCCATTATGCGATCATCGGATCGCTGGCCTATGGTTTCCGCCACTTCCCGGTGCGCAAGCTGATGCTGTTCGGCCTCACCTTCGCCCTGGTCGAATTGCTGCTGATGGGAACGATCCCGCTGTCGTGGCTGGCGATGCAGGCGGAGGGCGGCGCACGCGCGGCGGCAAAGCTGCACGCATTCGAGGAGGCGTTCGGGATTCCCGACCCCGCGACGATCGCCCGGCAACTGGCGCTGTTCCGGGGCGGCTATGGCGGCATCGTCGCGTTTCACCTGCGCGAAATGCCCGATGTCCTGTCCGACACCTTCGTCGTCGGGTTCGAGACGCTGGCCTATATGCTGTTCGGCATGGCGGCGCTCCGCTCCGGGCTGCTGACGGGCGCATGGCCCCGCGCGCGCTATCGGCGCTGGGCGATCGTCGGCCTCGGCGTCGGCGGGGGCGGCTATGCGCTGCTCGCGGCATGGATGGCGGCGCGCGGGCTGGACAGCCTCGCCGTCGCCAGCGGACCGCTGGTGCTCGGCGGGCCGCTGCGCATCGCGATGATCCCCGGCTGGGCGGCGCTGATCGTGCTGGCGACGCGCGGTGGCGGGACGGCGGGGCGGCGGCTGGCGGCGGTCGGGCGGATGGCGCTCAGCAACTATCTGGCGACCAGCATCGCGATGTGCGCGCTGTTCTACGGCTGGGGTTTCGGGCTGTACGGCCATCTCTCGCGCGCGCAACTCTACCTGCCGGTCGCGGGGATGTGCATCGGCATGCTGTGGTGGTCGCCGCTGTGGCTTGCCCGCTTCCGCTACGGTCCGTTCGAGTGGGCGTGGCGCTCGCTCGCCCGCTGGCAATGGCAGCCGCTGCGCGTCGAAGCGAGGGGCACGGCGCGACAAGCTGTTGCGACTGACACGCAATAATTGTTGCGAACGATTTTCACTAGCCCTATGACTATCGCATCGGAGCGAGGGTCATCCATGGTCGTGTGCGTGTGCAATGCCATCCGGGAACGAGACGTGCGGCAGGCCGCGCGCTGCGGGGCGAATACCGCCTGTCAGGCGTATCGACAGCTTGGATGCCAGGCGAAATGCGGCCAGTGCGTCCCGTTTGCGCGAGCCATTATCGAGGCCGAGCGCGCGGCTGCGTAGCGTTCGCATCTGCACAAACCCGCGGATTTCCGCCAATTTCCGGCTGTCGTTCCCGACGTGAACGGGGTAGGATCGCCCCGATCATCATATAAGGGACGGCATCCGTGAAGGGCGACGCAAAGGTCATCGAGTTTCTCAACGAAGCGCTCAAGAACGAGCTGACGGCGGTCAATCAATATTGGCTGCATTATCGCCTGCTCGACCATTGGGGCATCTACAAGCTCGCCCAGTTCGAGCGCCACGAATCGATCGACGAGATGAAGCACGCCGACCGGCTGGCGGAGCGCATCCTGTTCCTCGACGGGCTGCCCAATTTCCAGCTGCTCGGGCGCCTGCGCGTCGGCGAGACGGTCGAGGAAGTGCTCAAGGCCGATCTCGCGATCGAGGTCGAGGCGGTGGCGCAGCTGCGCGAGGCGGTCGCCTATTGCGAGAGCGTGCGCGATTTCGTCAGCCGCGACCTGTTCGCCGAAATCCTCATGAACGAGGAAGAGCATATCGACACGCTGGAAACCCAGTTCGAGATGATCGAACGCATGGGCATCCACAATTATATCCAGCTCAATGCCAAGTCGGAATACGACAAGCTGGAGGGCTGAGTACGGGCCGGATCGCGGCGGGGGGCATGGATCCCCGCCGCGGCTTCACACCGCCGCGACGCGGCGACCGAAGCCCGCGGGACGGCGGGTGGCCAGCGGGTTGCTGCTGCGCTCGAGGCTGGCGAGGGTGCGCTCGAACACCGGGCGCAAGCGGGTGACATGCTCCAGCGCCTCGGTGGGCTCGTCGCGCGTCTCGACGCAGTGCCGCGCGATCGTCTCGATTCCCTCCGCAAGGTCGGCGACGACTTCCGCCCCGAACTGGCGGGCCTCGCCCTTCAAGGTATGCGCGGGCAGGACCAGCGCGGCGGCATTGCCCTCGCGCATCGCCGCCTCGATCGCCGATACCGATTTGGTGCCGTCCTCGCGGAAATAGCCGAGGATACGCACGAAGTTCGCGCCCAGCTCGGCCCGCGCCGCCGCCAGCACTGCCTGATCGATCAGTTCGTGGTCCATACGCCCCAACACCCGTGCGCCCTGTCGTCCGACGCTATCGAAGCGCCGGTAAACATAGCGTTACGATGCCTCAGGCGATCAACAGCCCGGCCAGCGCCGCCGACATCAGATTGGCGAGGCTCCCCGCCACCAGCGCGCGCACGCCGAGCCTGGCGATCATCGGGCGCTGGTTGGGGGCGAGGCTGCCCGTCACCGCCATCTGGATCGCGATCGACGAGAAATTGGCGAAGCCGCACAGCGCGAAGGTGATGATCGCCACCGTCCGCTGCGACAGCGCGGCACCCGCCTCGCCGAGCGAGATATAGGCGACGAATTCGTTCAGCACGACCTTCTGCCCGAACAGCCCGCCCGCGATCCCCGCCTCGCTCCACGGCACGTTGAGCAGGAACATGACCGGCGCGAAGACATAGCCGAGCAGCCGCTGGAAGCTGAGGTCGGCGACGCCGAACCAGTTGCCGATGCCGCCCAGCAGCCCGTTGGCCAGCGCCACCAGCGCGACGAACGCCAGCACCATCGCGCCGACCGCCACCGCCAGCTTCACGCCGGTCTGCGCGCCCTGTGCCGCCGCCATGATGATGTTGGCGGGGCGTTCCTCGTCATGCGTCGCCTCGGCCAGCGCGATCGCATGCGCCTCGCGCCCGGCACCGTCGGCGTCGCCGAGCGGCAGTTCGCCCGCGGGCGGCAGCGGCGTGTCGGGCATGATGATCTTGGCCATCAGGATGCCGCCGGGCGCGGCCATGAAGCTGGCCGCGAGCAGGAAGTCGATGCGGATCCCCATCGAGGCATAGGCGGCGAGGATCGTCCCCGCCACGCCCGCCATGCCGCTGGTCATCACGGTGAACAGCTGCGCCGGGGTAAGGCCCGCCAGATAGGGGCGGATGACGAGCGGCGATTCGCTCTGGCCGACGAAGATGTTGGCGGCGGCGCACAGCGATTCGACCTTGCTGACGCCGATCACCTTTTCGATGCCGCCGCCGATCCAGCGCACCACCAGCTGCATGATGCCGAGGTAGTAGAGGATCGACACCAGCGAGGCGAAGAAGATGATGACCGGCAGCGCGGCGATGGCGAAGCTGGTGCCCCCGATTTCCGGCTTGGCCAGCGGCCCGAACAGGAACGACGTGCCTGCATTGGCATAGCCCAGCAGATTTGCGACCCCGCCCGACAGGAAGCCGAGCACGCCCTTGCCCCAGGGGGTGTAGAGCACCAGCACCGCGATCCCCGCCTGCAATGCGAAGGCGGCGCCCACCACGCGCAACCGGATCGCGCGGCGATTGGTGGACAGTGCCACCGCGATGGCGAGGATCACCGCAATGCCGGCGATGCCGATCAGGAACCGTGTCATGTAAGCTGTACTATCCTACCCCGCCGCCCGCCCCGGACGGCCCCGAACCCCCGTGACATGCCATGACGATGCCGATCATGCCAGCCGCGACAAACGCTTTTGCATATGGGCGATTCGGGCGATAGCAGGGGGAATGACGACACCCTCCCCCGCACCCGCGCCCGGCACCATGAACGTCAACGTGCCACGGTCGCTGTTCCTGCTCTCGATCTTCTACGGCGGGATGGTGTGCATCGCCGGGGTGCTGGGCAACAAGCAGGTCGCGATCGGCCCGCTGGCGGTGGAGGCGGGGATCTTCGCCTTCCTGCTGCTGGTCGCGGTGTCGAGCGCGGTGGCGGAGCTGCACGGGCGTGCGATCGCCAACCGGCTGGTGCAGTTCGGCTTCGTGCCGCTCGTCACCTCGATCCTGTTGCTGCTGGTCGTGCTGGCGGTGCCCCCCTCGGCATCGATGGAGGCCGACCGGCTGGCGGCGTTCGACCTGATGATGCGCGCCACGCCGCGCATCTGGGGCGCGGGGATCATCGCGTATGGCGTGTCGCAGACGCTGAACGTCACCATCTTCGACTGGCTGAAGCGCGGACAGGGCAAGCTGCTGTGGCTGCGCGCCGCGATCGCCAGCGTGCTGTCGCAGATCGTCGACACGCTGATCTTCATCTCGGTCGCCTTCTATGGCGTGTTCCCGATCGGCGAACTGGTGGTCGGGCAGATGCTGGCGAAGGTCGTGCTGTCGATCGTGCTGGTCCCGCCGCTGATCTATGCCTTCGTCGCGCTCGGGCGGCGGCTGGACCGGGCGCGCTGAAGGATTTCTGGTTCACGCGAAGGCGCGAAGCGAGAAAAGAGATTTGTTCGCGCAGAGGCGCAGAGAGCGCAGAGCGGCAGCACTCGCCGCGACAGCGGCTCTCCTGCATCTGCCTCAGATCGAGAGGAGGCTTCGCCAGACAGGCTGAACTGGCCCGCTCCACCACTCCTCTGCGCCTCTGCGTCTCTGCGCGAAAATGACTCTCTTCTTTCCCCCGCGCCTTCGCGTGAACCCCACTTCTTCCTTCCGGAACGATACCCCGCTAAAGGCGCGCCCATGACCAACGCCCCTGACCCCAAGATGCTCGCGAAGGCAGAAACGCTGACCGAGGCGCTGCCCTATCTGCAACGCTATGCGGGCCGTACCTTCGTGGTGAAATACGGCGGCCATGCGATGGGCGATCCCGAACTGGCGCGCGACTTCGCCGAGGATGTGGTGCTGCTCCGGCAGGTCGGGATCAACCCGGTCGTCGTCCATGGCGGCGGGCCGCAGATCGGGGCGATGCTCAAGCGCCTCGGCGTCGAGTCGCGCTTCGTCGACGGCCTGCGCGTCACCGACGCCGCCACTGCCGAGGTGGCGGAGATGGTGCTGGCGGGCAAGATCAACAAGGAAATCGTCGCTTGGATCGCGCAGGCGGGCGGCAAGGCGGTCGGCATCTCGGGCAAGGACGCACATCTCGTCACCGCCGAGAAGGTCGCGCGCAACGAGCCGGACCGGACGCAGGGGATCGAGCGCCATGTCGATCTGGGCTTTGTCGGCACGCCGGTCGCGGTCGACCCGACGATCCTGCACAGCCTCGCGCGCGACGGGTTCATCCCGGTCGTGGCGCCGGTGGCGCTGGGCGCGGACGGGCACACCTACAACATCAACGCCGATACGATGGCGGGCGCGATCGCCGGCGCGATGGGCGCGTCGCGATTCTTCCTGCTGACCGATGTCGCGGGCGTGCTCGACAAGACCGGGGAGTTGCTGACCGACCTCAACGCCGCGCGCATCGCCGAGTTGAAGGCGGACGGCACGATCAAGGGGGGGATGATCCCCAAGGTCGAGACCTGCGTCGACGCGGTGGCGCAGGGCGTGGACGCGGCGGTGATCCTCGACGGGCGGGTGCCGCACGGCATGCTGCTGGAGATCTTCACCGAACAGGGCGCGGGCACGCTGGTCCACGCCTGAGGCTTGGAGCGCGCGTCCGCGCTCCCTATAGTCGGGTGGTCATTGGAAAGGTGCTGTGTTGAACGTCCTGCTCGATATCATTCAGGTGCTGCTGAACGTCCTGTGGTGGATCATCATCGTGCAGGCGATCCTGTCGATCCTGATCTCGTTCAACGTCATCAACACCCATAACGACATGATCCGTTCGCTCTATCGCGGGCTGATGACCGTGACCGAGCCGATCTATCGCCCGATCCGCCGCATCCTGCCCGATTTCGGTGCGCTCGACTTCGCGCCGTTCGTGGTGCTGGTGCTGATCGGCATCGTGCAGGGGATCATCCTGCCCGCCATCTATCGCGCCACCGTCGCGACCTTCATCTGAGGAACCGCTCCACCGCCGCTGCAAAGGCGGCGGGCTGGTCGAGCATGATGAAGTGGTAGCTGTCGGCGACCGGCTCCAGCACGGCCGGGGTGCCGGCATAGGCGCGGGTCCAGATCGCGGTCGCCATCGGCCCGGCCCCGGTCGCGTAGAGCACGGTGAACGGCTTCGCACGGATGGCTTTCGCCTCGGGCGTAGCGTCGGTGGTCATGTCGTCGTAGAGCGCGCGCGCCACGACGCGCTGGTCGGCGGCATTGGACCAGTTCGCCACGCGGATGCGCCCCGCCGCCGTGTTCGACCAGATGCCGCCGGGATCGGCCGTAACGCTTGGGCGCGCCGTGCCGTGGGTCGCGGCGACCGCATCGCGCATCGCCGCCGCGCGCGGGGCCACCTCGGCAGCGGTCATGCCCGGCGCCATGATCGTGCCGATGAACGGCAGCGCATCGACCACCATCAGCCGCCCCACGCCGTCGGGATGCCGCGCCGCCAGCAGCATGCCCGCGAGGCCGCCGAGCGAATGGCCGATCACGGCGGGCCGCGCCAGCTTCTCGCGCGCAATATATCCGGCGAGGTCGGCGACCATGCCGCCCAGCACCCCGTCGGTCAGGTTGGCGCGCGGATCGTCGCCGCCGAAGCCGTTGACCTGCACCAGCAGCACCCGGTGGTCGCGCGCCAGCACCGGAGCGATGCCGTCCCATACCGCGCGCGGGGTGGACAGGCCGGGGATCAGGATCACCGGCGGCCCCTTCCCCATCGACGTGATCGAGACGTGCGGCAACTGGACGGCCGGCGTCGTCGCCTGCGCGGGCGGCGGCGTCTGCGCAAGGGCGGGGGTAGCGAGGGTCGCGAGCACGAGGGCGAGGCGGATCATGCGATCTCCTGTCGGGAAGGGCTGACGAACACCGCCTCGATCGGCAGGTCGAACAGTTCGGCGATGCGAAAGGCGAGCGGGAGCGAGGGGTCGTAGCGGCCGGTTTCGATCGCGTTCACGCTCTGGCGCGACACTTCGAGGCGCTCGGCAAGATGCTGCTGCGACCAGCCCCGCCCGGCGCGCAGGGCCTTGAGGTGATTGTTCATTCCGCCGGGCTCGTCAGCCGGTCGCGCAGCGCCATCGCGCACTGGGTGATCCCCATCGCCCCGCACCAGAAGGGAAAGGCGAGGAAGGTCGGCGGATGGCCGACGACCCCGTTGTTCTCAAGGAACCCCCACACCGTCGTCGCGGTCAGCAGCAGCCCGGTACCCCCCAGCATCGCCATGACCAGCCGGTTGCGGATGAACTCGTCGCGCTCCTCACGCAGGTACAGGCCCATCACGATGATGACCCCGACCAGGGGAATGGCGGGCAGCACCGACATCAGCCCCAGCGTCGCGCCGGCGATATGGCCGTGGCGCTGCGCCGCGCTGACCCCGATCAGGATCAGCGCATAGCCGACCATCAGCGGCATGAAGCGGAGCAGGTAGCGGCGTTGCGCCGGATTGCGTCGTTCCATCGGAAAGCATCCTCCACAGGTTGTGAAGGATGCTTTACATGACAAGCACGCTTTACGTCAAGCGTCCTTTACCTCGTCGGGACCGGCTCGGCGCCCGAATAGTCGTAGAAGCCGCGCTTCACCTTGCGGCCGTACCAGCCCGCCTCGACGTATTTGATCAGCAGCGGCGCGGGGCGGAACTTGGGATCGCCCGTTCCCTCGAACAGGACGCGGGTGATCTCCAGACAGGTGTCGAGCCCGATGAAGTCGGCCAGCGTCAGCGGCCCCATCGGGTGGTTGAGGCCCAGCTGGCACGCCGCGTCGATGTCGGCGATGGTCGCCACCCCTTCGCCCAGCGCGAAACAGGCTTCGTTGATCATGGGCATCAACACGCGGTTGACGATGAAGCCGGGCGCGTCATTGGCATGGACGATGCGCTTGTTCAGGCGCTGGCCGAACGCCTCGACCGCAGCGACCGTCGCGTCGCTGGTGGCGAGGCCGCGGATCAGCTCGATCAGGCCCATGACCGGCACGGGGTTGAAGAAATGCACCCCCATGAAGCGCGCCGGGTCATGCGACGCCTGCGCCAGCCGGGTGATCGGGATCGACGAGGTGTTGCTGGCGAGGATCGCGGTGTCGGACAGTACCTTGCCCACCGTCTCGAAGATCTGGCGCTTGATGCCCTCGCGCTCGGTCGCCGCCTCGATCACGAGGTCGCAGGGGGCCATGGCAGTGAGATCGCCGACCGGTTCGATCCGCCCGAGCGCGGCATCGGCGTCGGCTGGGGTCAGCTTCTCCTTCGATACCGCGCGGGCCAGCTGCTTCGCGATGCCGTCCTTGCCCGCCTGCGCCCGTTCGACCGACACGTCGGACAGCAGCACGGCATAGCCCGCCTGCGCCGATACCTGGGCGATGCCCGCCCCCATCTGTCCCGCGCCGATCACTCCAACCGTCTGCATGGCCCTACCTCTCTCGTTCAATCTGTCTGTCGCCCGCGATAGCGGGTTTCGATCGTTCGTCCATGTGGGTATCGCATGCCGCCATGCGCGCCCCCTTGTCCCTGTTCCTCGCCCTGCCCCTCCTCGCGTGTAGCGGGGCGGACGATCCGGCGGGCAATGCCGCCGAACCCGCCGCGCACCGCTCCCCTGCCGCATCGCTGCCGACGGGCGACAGCCACACCGTACCGCAGCCGACCGCGCTCCGGACCTTCGGCGACTGGACCGCGGGGTGCGACAACGGCGGCACGTGCCAGGCGAACGCGCTGCTGGGCGAGGACGATCCCGCCCCGCCGGTGCTGGTCGCGATCGAGCGCGCGGCGGGGCCGGACGGGGCGATCACGCTGCGGCTCCAGCGCGAGGGCACGACCGCGCTGCCGCTGACGCTGGCGGTCGACGGCGAGGCGGTGGCGCGCGGCGGCAAGGCGGCGGGCGAGTTCGTCGCGCTGACCGGAGAACCCGCTGCCACGCTCGCCCGACGCATCGCTGCGGGCAAGCGGCTGGGCGTCGCGGACGGCACGGGCGAGGCGATCGGCAGCATCTCGCTGACCGGCGCGGCGGCGGCGCTGCGCTGGATCGACGCGCAGCAGGGCCGCGCCGATACGGTCGGCGCGATCGTGGCACGGGGCAAGCGCCCCGACACCCGCCCTGCCCCCGCGCTGCCGGTGGTGCAGGCACCGGTGATCCGGGGCGAGGCGGCGCTGCTCGACCCGCAACTGGTCACGACGATGCGGGCGACCGCCGGATGCGGGGGCGAGCAGCTGCCCGAAGTGACGACGAGGCCGCTGGGCGGCGGGCGGACGCTGGCGTTGGTGCCGTGCGTGCTGGGGGCCTATAACCTCGTCTCGGCGGTGTTCGTCGTCGAGCGCGGCAAGGCGACTCCGGCGCAGTTCGACGCGCCCTCGGGGATCGCGCCGGGCGATGTCGAGATGGCGGCGGGCGTCGCCGATGTCGTCAACGGCGACTTCGCCGACGGCGTGCTGACCAGCGACGCCAAGGGGCGCGGGCTGGGCGATTGCGGCGTGGCACAGCGCTTCGCATGGGACGGCGCCCGCTTCCGCCTGATCGAGCAGCGCGAGATGACCGAATGCCGCGGGAGCATCGACTATATCCGCACCTGGGCCGCGCGGGTGGTGCGGTAAGGTCGCGAAGGTTGCGGGACGTGGCCCTGCTTTCGCGGATATCGTCTTGCTTTACAGATGCTTGATCGGAACACCGGCGCGCGGAAGTTGACACGCCGCGTCGCCCCGGCGGTGGAGGGGCGATTATTTCCTTACCATACGGCATGTTGCGGGCTGCATGCGTGCAACCTTCGGCGGGCGGCGCGGGGCTGGACGATCGAAAGAACCGGGCGACCCTTGCGCACCGGGCGGGTGTAGGACAGCGCCGTCCTCAGCCGCCGGTTTCGCCGAGCACCGCGACCACCGGATAATGATCGGACGGAAAGATATCGCCGCGCCGGGTGTCGATCGTCGCGACGCGGCGGACGGCGAAGCCGCGGGTCAGGATCCAGTCGATCCGGCGACCGTCGGTACGCCCGGTGAAGCCGTGGAACGTCTCCGCAGGCCCCATGCGCTTCGGCGCGACTTCCCATGCGTCGGCCAGCATGGCGGCGAGGCGACGGTGGGTCGGGCCGGCGGCATCGGTGTTGAAGTCGCCGGTCAGCACCACCGGCAGGTCGCCCGCGATCGCGGGAATGCGCGCCGCCAGCAAGGCCGCACCCTTTTCGCGCGCGCCTTCGTCCTCCGCACGATAGGGCAGATGGGTGTTGAAATGGGCGAAGCGCCGCCCCTTCCTGGTCCGGAAGATCGCCCAGGTGACCATGCGCGGATAGGGATGGCCCCACGTAATGCTGCCGGGCACCTCGGGCGTGTCGGACAGCCAGAAATTGCCCCAGCGCTCCACGGTCAGGCGATCGGCGCGGTAGAAGATGCCCATATGCTCGTCGCGCCGGTCGCCGCGCCGCCCGATGCCGATCCAGCGATAGCGCGGCAGCGCGTGGACGATATCCTCCCCCTGTTCGCGGAACAGTTCCTGCGTGCCGATCACGTCGGGCGCGGCGCGCGCGATGGTATCGATCGTCAGGTCGCGGCGCACCGCCCAGCGATTGATGCCGTCGCCCCCGGCAGGCAGGCGGATGTTGAGGGTCATCACCGTCAGGTCGCGCGCCATGGCGGGCACGGCGGTGACGAACAGGGCGAACGGCAACAGCAGGCGGGCGAGCATGGGCATGGGCATGGGCATGGGCATGGGCATGGGCATGGGCATGGGCATGGGCATGGGCATGGGCATGGGCATGGGCATGGGCATGGGCATGGGCATGGGCATGGGCATGGGGTAGCGGCTGGCGCGCCATCGGGGAAGGCCGGGAGCGCCTGCCCGGTCCGTCCCGTTCGTCCCGAGCGAAGTCGAGGGACGTGCCCGGCGCGCTGCGCATGGTGTCTCGACGGCGCCCGACACGAACGGGGGGCGGGCTTGCGAGAGAGAGTAGCGTCCGCCAAGAAGCCGCACCGCCCCTCCCGGGGTTCCTAGCCCCGATCGACCTTCCGTTCGCTGAAGCAGCAAAATCGCGCCATTTTCCTGCCGTCACTGCCGCGCAGGCGGGAGTCCATATGCGCCAGCGTCGCGAATCCGGTCGAAGCGTCAGCGGCTATGGATTCCCGCCTGCGCGGGAATGACGGATAACCATGCGTATCGCTGAAGGTCGATCGGTTCAGGAGCGTTACCCGAAACGCCCCGTACCCGGCGAAGGTCGGGTTCCAGTCGGCATGACCTTTCCGTACCTTGCCAACGTCCCCCGACTGGCCCCCGGCCTTCGCCGGGGTACGATAGGAAGGCT
Source organism: Sphingomonas silueang (assembly GCF_040049155.1). Taxonomy (NCBI): domain Bacteria; kingdom Pseudomonadati; phylum Pseudomonadota; class Alphaproteobacteria; order Sphingomonadales; family Sphingomonadaceae; genus Sphingomonas; species Sphingomonas silueang. The sequence goes on along the minus strand of NZ_JBDZDK010000018.1, from coordinate 25,489 downwards.
TTCACAGCGCAATCCCGATGCGGGAGGAAGCGGGTTCAGCTGCCGTGCTGTTGCGGGTCGATCGCCCCTATCGCTCGCGATCGCGGCGGAGGACGAGGTAGAGCGCGCCCTGCCCGCCGTGGCGCGGATGGGCGGGGCGGATCGCGGCGACGCGGTCGGCGTGGCGGCCCGCCGCGATCCAGTCGGTGACGGCGGCGCGGATCGCGCCGCGCGCGTGCGGGCGTTCCGATTCGGGGCGCGGCGGCTTGCCGGTGACGAGCAGCAGCACCCGGTCGCCCCGCGCGATCGCGCGCGCCAGCCCCTGGTCGAGCAGCATGTGCGCCGAGGCCAGCGTATGGCCGTGCAGGTCGATCGTCGATTCGGGGCTGACCAGCCCGCGCGAGATGCGCCGGTCCCAGCCGCCGTCGAGCGTCGCGCCGGGCTGGCGGTTGCGGGGGATCGCGGGCGCGGGCGGGGCGGGCCGCAGCCGATCGGGCTTGGGGGCGGGCGCGCCGTGCTTTTCCAGCGTGGCCAGCGGCGGCATGGGCAGCGGGCGTTTGCCGGGCAGCGGCTTTACCGCCGCGACGACCCGCGCCCACAGCGCCGCCTCGCCCGGATCAAGGCGCCGGGGTGCCACCGGCCAGCCGTGCGAGCGTGCCGAGCGGCAACAGGAGGAAGGCGGTGCCGCGCGCGCTCATGCCGCCCGCGATCGCCCGCGCATCGTCGCCCGCACCCCAGAAGGTGTCGAAGCGGTTCGCACCCTTGATCGCGCCGCCGGTGTCCTGCGCGATCCACAGCCCGGTGGCGTCGGTGCGGTCCATCGACAGGAACACCGGCGCGCCGAGCGGCACGAACTTGACGTCGACCGCGGCGCTCGCCTGCCCCACCACCGGCAGGCCCATCGCGCCGAGCGGCCCCGGTCCGGTCAGCTCGCGGAAGAACACGAAGCTCTTGTTCTCGCGCATGATCGCGCGGCCCTGTTCCGGATTGGCGCGCAGCCACGCCATGATCCCCTGCATCGATGCCTGACCGGGGGCAAGCAGCCCGCGATCCCACATCAGCTTGCCGATGCCGGTATAGTCGCGCCCGTTCTGCCCGGCATAGCCGATGCGCATGACGCTGCCGTCGGGTTGCAGCAGCCGCCCCGATCCCTGCACCTGGAGGAAGAAGATTTCGACCGGATCGGCGGCCCAGGCGATCTCCAGCCCCCGTCCGGCGAGCGCGCCTTCCTCGATCGCGGTCCGATCGTAATAAGGGACGAACTTTGTCCCATCGACGCGGCCGCGGATGCGCTTGCCCTTGAGGTCGGTCGAGAACAGGCCGAGGTCGGCCTCGACCAGATCGCCGGGCACGCCGTAGATCGGCGTGTCATAGCCGCTGCGCCGGACGCGCGAGCCATGGATTTCGGGTTCGTAATAGCCGGTGGCGAACGCCTTGCCGTCGCCCACCTGCACGCTCTCGAACCAGCGGGCGAAGAAGGCGCGGGCGTCGCGGGTGTCGGTCGCGCGGGCGGCGTCGCACGCGCTCTGCCAGTCGCGGCCCTGCGTCAGCCCGGTCGGGTCGACGCGGCGGACCAGCGTGGGGCAGCTGGTCCGGAAGGCGAGGAGCGCGCGCGCGGCGGCATCGTCGGCGATCGGCAGCGTCGCGACCGGCGGTCCGGCGACCACCCCGGCGCTGCGCGCAGTGGCGGCCCCGGCGACCGTCTCGACGCCGAGGATCGGGGGCAGCGGCACGGCGGCGGTCGGCTGGCGCACCGGCACCGGGCGCACGACCGGCGGACGGCCCGAAGGCGGCCCGCGTTCGGACACCGGCCGCGTCGATACCGTTTCGGCACCGCGCGGCACGATCGCGTTGGAACAGCCCGCCAGCAGCAGCGCGGCGGCCAGCGCCGCCATCCCCCCCTTGCGCATCGACGTCAGGCTTCGTCGGTGTCGGCGAGCTTCCAGTTCGGATCGTCGCTGCGCACCGCGCGGACGAAGGTCCAGACGTCATGCGTCTCGACCGCATCCGACAGCGTGCCCGCGATGATGTTGCCGTCGGCATCGCGGGTGATCGCGGCGATATCGGCATCGAAGCGCACCGCGACCCGTGCCAGCCCGGCGTTGACCGAGGCTTCGGTGATGACCGCGCGCTCGATCGAGACGAGGCGGTTGTCGAGCGTGTGGCCCGCCGCCCTGCGATCGGCGATCGCTTCGGCAAAGGCTTCGCGCACGTCGCGTTCGACCAGCGGTTCGAGCGCGGCCTCGTCGCCCTTCCAGAAGGCTTCGAGGATCATGCGATAGGCCGACTTGGCGCCTTCGACGAACTGGGCGACGTCGAACGACGGATCGGCGGCGATCAGCGCGCGCAGGCCGCTTTCCGCCCCGCCCTCGACGTTGCGCGGGCCGAGCGTGCGGGCCTCGGGCGCGACCTCCACCGGACGGGCGACCGGCGGGGTGCCGACCCGCTCCTCCGCGGTGCGGGGCAGCGGCTCATGACCCGTCCGCTTGCCGAGGACGGCATAGAGCCGCATCGCGAGGAACGCCGCGACCATTGCGAGCAGGACGACAAAAACCACCATGCCTTCACTTCCTTCCATCGCACGGACATAGGCCCGAACGGGCGAGGTTTCAAACGGCGTGACGCATTCCGCCGGTGTTTGCGCGGGGCCACCCGTTGAACTGCACCATCGCCGCTGCTAGGCGCGCCGACAGAGTTAAGAACGCGGAAAGCCGCAAAGCTTTCCGTACCCCATGGGCCAGGATGACGTAAATGGACGAACAGAACGACGCGATCGACCCGCAGGCCTTCACCGGCGGCGACGACGGCCAGCCCGCGGTCAATGTCATCACCCAATATGTGAAGGACCTGTCGTTCGAGAATCCGAACGCGCCGGGCGTCTACCAGCTCGGCGGCCAGCCCAAGCTGGACGTGCAGTTCAACATCGGCGCGGGCCAGGTGGGCGAGGATGTGCACGAAGTCGTCCTGAAGATCGAGGCGCGCGCCGAGATCGAGGGGCAGGTGATGTACCTCGTCGACCTGTCGTTCGCCGGGCTGTTCGGCCTGCGCAACATTCCGGCCGAGCATCTCCAGCCGTTCCTGCTGGGCGAGGCGCCGCGCATCCTGTTCCCCTTCGCCCGCCGCGTGCTGGCCGATGCGGTGCGCGACGGCGGCTTCCCGCCGCTGATGCTCGAACCGATCGACTTCGCGCAGCTGTATCTGTCGCAGGCCGAGGGCCAGGGCGCGATCGGCGAGGTCGCGGGCCACGCCTGAGCCGACTAGCGGGCCGGGGCGCAGCGCATGAAACTCGCCAAGTCGCTGGGCTCGGTCGGCTCCCTGACGCTCGTCAGCCGGGTGCTGGCGCTGGTGCGCGACTCGCTCCAGGCGACGTTCGTCGGGGCGGGGTTCGCGTCGGATGCGTTCCTCGTCGCCTTCCGCCTGCCCAACATGTTCCGTGCGCTGTTCGCCGAAGGGGCGTTCAACGCCGCCTTCGTGCCGCTGTTCAACCGGAAGGTGGCCGAGGGCGACGGGCTGCCCACGGGCATCGCCTTCGCGCGCGACGTGCTGTCGGTGCTGTTGCCGGTGCTGCTGGTGTTCACCGCCGTCATGCTGGCGGCGGCATGGCCGCTGACGTACCTGCTCTCGGGCGGGTTCAACGATCCGACGCCCGACCAGTTCGCCTATGCAGTGATGCTGTCGCGGATCACGACGCCCTATCTGCTGCTGATCTCGATCGTGTCGCTGCTCGGCGCGATCCTCAATTCGCTCGACAAATTCTGGGTCAATGCCGCCGCACCGATCCTGCTGAACGTCGCGATGGTCGGCGGCCTGCTGCTGTTCCACGGGCCGGACCCCTATGCCACGGCGCAGGTGCAGGCATGGGCGGTGACGGCGGGCGGGCTGTTGCAGGTCGGCTGGCTGCTCTTCGCCTGCCACCGCTCCGGCATCTCGCTGCGCCCGAAGCGACCGCGGCTGACCCCCGATGTGCGGCGGCTGCTGCGGTTGATCCTGCCCGCCGCCGCGGGTGCGGGGGCGATGCAGGTGAACCTCGTCGTATCGACCGCATTGTCGGGCAAGCTGCTCGACGCGGGGTCGATCTCGTATATCTATTATGCCGACCGGCTGAACCAGTTGCCGCTGGGGCTGATCGGCATCGGGCTTGGCACCATCCTGCTCCCCACCATCTCGCGCCAGCTGGCCCGCAAGGACGATGCGGGGGCGATGGACACGCAGAACCGGGGGATCGAGCTGGCGCTGCTGCTCACCCTGCCCGCGACGATCGCGTTCCTGACGGTCGCCGCGCCGATCGTCCGCGCGCTGTTCCAGCATGGCGCGTTCGGTGCGGAGGACACGGTCCGCTGTGCGCAGGCGCTCGCCGCCTTTTCGCTGGGGCTGCCCGCCTATGTGCTGATCAAGGTGCTGACGCCCGGCTTCTATGCGCGGCAGGATACGCGGACGCCGGTGCGCTTCGCCATGTGGTCGATCGCGGTCAATATCGCGCTCAATCTGGCGCTGATCCCGACGCTGGCGCATGTCGGCCCGCCGCTCGCGACCGCCGTGTCGGCATGGATCAACGTGGCGATGCTGTACTGGACGCTGAAGCGGCGGGGGCATTTCGCGCTCGACCGGCAGCTGGCGCACCGCCTGCCGCGCTTCGCGGTCGCCGCGGTGCTGATGGGGGCGGCGCTGTTCTTCGCCGACACGCTGGTCGCGCCATGGACGACGGGTGCGGTCGTCACCCGCGTCATCGGCATGGTGGCACTCGTGGGCGCGGGTGCGATCGTCTATGGCCTCGCCTGTCTTGCCACCGGAGCGTTCCGGCTGGCCGATCTTCGCGCGCTGCTGCGGCGGCGCGCCGCTTGAAGGATTAACCTATGCGCGTCGTCTCCGGCATCCAGACCACCGGCAACCTGCACCTCGGCAATTATCTGGGGGCGATCCGCAACTGGGTGCGGTTGCAGGACCGGATGGGCGCGGACGACACCTGCCTGTTCTTCCTCGCCGACCTGCACGCGCTGACCGTGACGCAGGACCCGGCGACGCTGGCGTCGAACACGATCGAGATGGCCGCCACGCTGCTGGCGGCGGGGATCGATCCCGACCGGTCGATCCTCTTCAACCAGGCGCGCGTGCCCGCGCACAGCGAGCTGGCGTGGATATTGGGCGGCACCGCGCGGGTCGGCTGGCTCAACCGCATGACCCAGTGGAAGGACAAGGCGGGCAAGAACCGCGAGGGCGCCAGCGTCGGGCTGTTCACCTATCCGGTGCTGCAAGCCGCCGACATCCTCGCCTACAAGGCCACGCATGTGCCGACGGGCGAGGACCAGAAGCAGCATCTCGAGCTGGCGCGCGACATCGCGACCAAGTTCAACCTCGACTTCGGGGTCGAACTGTTCCCGCTGCCCGAACCACTGATTCCCGAGGATACGCCGCGGATCATGAGCCTGCGCGACGGCATGGCCAAGATGTCCAAGTCCGACCCGTCCGACATGAGCCGGATCAACCTGATCGATTCGGACGAGCTGATCGCGACCAAGTTCCGCAAGGCCAAGACCGATCCAGAGCCGCTGCCGTCCGAGATCGCCGGGTTGGCCGACCGGCCCGAGGCGCGCAACCTCGTCACCATCTACGGCGGCTTGTCGGGTCAAACCCCGCAAGACGTGCTGTCGCAGTTCGGCGGTCAGGGCTTCGGCGCGTTCAAGCCTGCGCTCGCCGATCTGGCGGTATCGGTGCTGGGGCCGATCCGCGACCGGCTGGTGACGCTGCTCGACGATCGCGCGGCGGTCGGCGCGGCGTTGCAGCAGGGCGCGGCCAAGGCCGAGGCGCTGGCGCGACCGACCCTCCGCCAGGCGCAGGAAGCACTGGGATTGCAGGTGTGATTCGCAATTTCATTGTCGGAGCGTAGCCGCTCGCGATATGCGACCCCTGTTGCAGATCAATGGGGGAAGTTTTCGTGCCCAGTACCACCGTCGCTACTTCGCCGTTCGCCGACCAGAAGCCGGGTACTTCGGGCCTGCGCAAGAAGGTGCGGGTATTCCAGCAGCCCAACTATGCCGAGAATTTCATCCAGTCGGTGTTCGACGTGGTGGAGGGCAAGGCGGGAGCCACGCTGGTGATCGGCGGCGACGGACGCTATCTGAACCGCGAGGTGATCCAGACCGCGATCCGCATGGCCGCCGCCAACGGCTTCGCGCGCGCCATCGTCGGACAGGGCGGCATCCTCTCCACCCCCGCCGCCTCCAACGTCATCCGCACGCGCGGCGCGATCGGCGGGCTGGTCTTGTCCGCCAGCCATAATCCCGGCGGGCCGGACGAGGACTTCGGCATCAAGTATAATGTGTCGAACGGCGGCCCCGCGCCCGAGAGCTTCACCGACGCGCTCTATGCCCGCACGCGCGCGATCGACCGGTACGTCATCAGCGACGTGGGCGCGATCGACCTCGATTCGCCGGGCGAGCAGGTGGTCGACGGCATGACCGTCGAGGTGATCGATCCGGTCGCCGCCTATGCCGAGTGCATGGAGGGGCTGTTCGATTTCGCCGCGATCCGCGCCCTGATCGCGGGCGGGTTCCGCCTGTCGTTCGATGCGATGAGCGCCGTCACCGGGCCCTATGCGACCGAGATCCTCGAGCGGCGGCTGGGCGCGGCGCCCGGCACGGTGGTCAACGGTACCCCCCTGCCCGACTTCGGCGGGCATCATCCCGACCCCAATCTGGTCCACGCCCACGAACTCTACGAGCGCATGATGGGACCGGACGCCCCCGATTTCGGCGCGGCGTCGGACGGCGACGGCGACCGCAACCTCATCATCGGGCGCGGCATCTTCGTCACCCCGTCCGATTCGCTGGCGGTGCTGGCGGCGAATGCGCATCTCGCCCCCGCCTATGCCGGGGGGATCGCCGGAATCGCCCGGTCGATGCCGACCTCCGCCGCCGCCGACCGGGTGGCGCAGGCGCTCGGCGTGCCGCTCTACGAGACGCCGACCGGGTGGAAGTTCTTCGGCAACCTGCTCGACGCCGGGCTCGTCACCATCTGCGGCGAGGAGAGCGCGGGGACCGGATCGAACCACGTCCGCGAGAAGGACGGGCTGTGGGCGGTGCTGCTGTGGCTCAACATCCTTGCGGTACGGCGGCAGCCGGTCGCCGAGATCATGGCCGATCACTGGGCGCGCTATGGCCGCAACTATTATGCGCGGCACGATTATGAAGGCGTGGCGCAGGCCGGGGCGGATGCGCTGATGGCGTCGCTGCGCGCGCGGCTGGCGTCGCTGCCGGGGACCGCGATCGAGGGCCTGACGGTCGCGGAGGCGGACGACTTCGCCTATCACGACAGCACCGACGGTTCGGTCAGCCGCAACCAGGGCATCCGCATCCTGTTCGCCGACGGATCGCGCATCGTGTTCCGCCTGTCGGGCACGGGGACGCAGGGCGCGACGCTGCGCGTGTATATCGAGCGGTACGAGCCGGCGGAGGGCGATCTCGACCAGGCGACCGGCGATGCGCTGGCCCCGCTGGTGGCGGCGGCGGAGACGGTGGCGTCGATCGTCGAGCATACCGGGCGGAGTGCGCCGGACGTGGTGACGTAAGAGGAAGGAAGGTTGGTTCGCGCGGAGGCGCGGAGGCGCGGAGGGGTTGCGTTCGCTGCCACCCCCTTCACGATCGGGAGACGTTCGTACCTGCGGTTGCCGCCGGGGTGAGACCGCTGGCGCGGGGGACGTCGCGTCAGCCGCACCCCCTCCGCGTCTCCGCGCCTCCGCGCGAACCAACCTTCCTTCCTTCTCTCAACGCCGCCGGGCAACGCCCGGCATCGATCGATCCGAATCTTCGGCGTGTATGGATTCCGGCCTTCGCCGGAAGGACGGCAATGGCGCGACAGATGAAGGTTGGTTCGCGCGGAGGCGCGGAGGCGCGGAGGGGTTGCGTTCGCTGCCACCCCCTTCGCGATCGGGAGACGTTCGTACCTGCGGTTGCCGCCGGGGTGAGACCGCTGGCGCGGGGGACGTCGCATCAGCCGCACCCCCTCCGCGCCTCCGCGCCTCCGCGCGAACCAACCTTCTTCCTTTTTCCCGACGCCGCCGGGCAACGACCGGCATCGATCGATCCGAATCGTCGGCGTGTATGGATTCCGGCCTTCGCCGGAATGACGAAGGTGGGGGTCGTCTGGTTCGGCCTGCGCCGGAAGGACGAAGAGGGGGGTCAGGCCTCCAGCGCGCGCAGCAGGGTGCGCACCGCGCTGTCGATCTCGCGGTCGGTGCCGCGCAGGCCCTCGATGCGGCGGACGGCGTGGATCACGGTCGAATGGTCGCGGTTGCCGAACTTGCGGCCGATCTCGGGCAGCGAGCGGGTGGTGAGCTTCTTGGCGAGATACATCGCCACCTGCCGGGGCCGCGCGATCGCCTGCGCCCGGCGTGCGGAGATCAGGTCGAGCTGCTTCACCTCGAAATGCGCCGATACCGCGCGCTGGATATCGTCGATCGTCACGCGGCGCGCCGGGCCCGCCAGCATCTCGCCCAGCGTCGCATGGGCGAAGGGCATGTCGATCGTCTCGCCGGTCAGCTGCGCATAGGCGAGCAGGCGGTTGAGCGCGCCCTCCAGCTCGCGCACGCTGCCGCGGATGCGCAGCGCCAGCAGTTCGAGCACGTCCTCGGGCACCGTGACGCCCGGCGAATCGGCGAGCTTCGCGGCGAGGATCGCGTGGCGCAGCTCGTCTTCGGGGGCCTTGATATCGGCGACCAGCCCGCCGCCCAGCCGCGACACCAGCCGCGGGTCGATCCCGTCGAGCAGCGCGGGCGAACGGTCGCAGGCGATCACCACCCGCTTGCCCGCGTCCATGAAGGCGTTGATCGTGTGGAGGCATTCCTCCTGCGTCGCGTCCTTGCCCGCGACGAACTGGAGATCGTCGATCAGCAGCAGGTCGACGCCGCGCAGCCGCGCCTTGAAGCTGTGCGTGTCGCGCGCGCGCATCGCCGCGACGAACTCGAACATGAAGCGTTCGGCGGGCAGGTAGATCGCGCTCGCCGCCGGGTCGGATTCGAGGAAGGCATGGCCGATCGCGTGCATCAGATGCGTCTTGCCGAGGCCCGTGCCGCTGTGGAGAAACAGCGGGCTGAAGCGCGGCGTGCCCGGCTGCGCCAGCGCCTTCGCCGCGTTGAACGCGACGCGGTTCGACGGCGCGACGACGAAGGTGTCGAAGCGGTAGCGCGGGTCGAAGGCGAAGCGCTCGCCCGCGATGCGGGGCGCGGGGGCCGGGACATCCTCGTCCGAATCGCCGATCGCGGCGGCGGGCACGATTCGCGACTGGAGCGGGCGTGCGGTCTCGACCAGCACCTCGCGCACATGCGGCAGTTCGGCGCGGAAGGCGTGCGTCAGCCGTTCGGCATAATGGTTGCGCACCCAGTCGGTCATGAACGCCGACGGCAGCGTCAGGCGGATGACGTCGCCGTCCGCATCGTCGACCAGTTCGATCGGTTTCAGCCAGCGGTCGAACAGCCGCTGTCCGGCGGACGCGCGCAGGGTCTGGCGCACGCGGGCCCATGCCGCCGCCACCTCCACCCGAGCGTGATCCACCGCAACCGTCACCGAACACACCTCTCCCGCCCGAAGAAGCGCACTCCTTCGGCCCCAGAAACCGTCGTTTAAAAATACCCCCAATCGATCGCCCGTCGGACGACCGCACGCGAAGCCCGCGCGGGTCCCGCGGCGGAATCACCGCGGCGGGAGTGCTGTTTAGGAATGGGAGCGGACGGGGATCAAGTCACGAAACGGAAATAAAGCCGGTTGACACGCACTGCGGCGCAGAAACCCGTCAGATTTATTTTTTATCGTTATATATCAGTGTCTTATCGAAACGTTGCGACAGAGAATCAAACGAATCCGCAGAAATCAGCCATTTCACGGGAGGCTGATTCGGGGCCGTTTCGGGGAACTTCGGCGATGTTGCCGAGACGTTCCAAAGACCTTTTCGAGGGGTTAATCATCCTGCCGAACGGACACGCGAAAAACCCCGCCGGCCTGGGTGGCCGGCGGGGTGAACGCCGTCTTGCAACGTCTGGCAGGGGTCAGGCGAGCGCGCCGACCGCCTTCGTCAGGCGCGAGAACTTGCGCGACGCGGTATTCTTGTGCAGCACGCCCTTGGCGACGCCGCGGGCCAGTTCCGGCTGGACGCTGGCGAGCGCGCTGGTGGCGGCTTCGCGGTCGCCGGCGACGATCGCTGCCTCGACCTTCTTCACGAAGGTACGGATGCGGCCGATGCGCGCCCCGTTGATTTCCGCGCGACGCGCATTGCGCCGGATACGCTTCTTCGCCTGTGGCGTATTCGCCATGCCGTCCTCGATATCTCTCGAATGAATAGGGTTCGATCGGGCACACCCCGACCGGAGAAGGTGCGCCGATACACTTTTGGTGCCCGGCGGTCAACTATCGCTGGCAGGCGGCGCACCAGAAGGTGGAGCGCCCGCCGTCCACCCGCCGCTCGACGGTGCCGCCGCACGGGCACGCCTCGCCCTCGCGGCCGTAGACACGGAATTGCTTGGAGAAATAGCCAAGTTCGCCATCGGGACGCGCATAGTCGCGTAAGCTCGATCCGCCCGCCTCGATCGCGGAGAGCAGCACCGCGCGCACCGCATCGACCAGCGCGGCGAGCCGGGCAGGCGCGATCTGCCCGGCGGGGCGGGTCGGGGGGATGCCTGCGATGTTCAGCGCCTCGCACACATAGATGTTGCCGAGTCCCGCGACGATTCGCTGGTCGAGCAGCAGCAGTTTAACGGGGGCGATCCGCCCGGCGAATCGCGCCGCCAGATGATCGGCGGTGAAGTCCGGCCCGAGCGGTTCGGGGCCGAGCGCGGCGAAGGGCGGCCATACGGGCACGTCGGCGGTGGGCAGGAGGTCGATCGAGCCGAATCGGCGCGGGTCGTTCAGCACCACCTGTCGCCCCGCCCCGGTCGTGATCTCGAGATGGTCGTGCACCAGCCGATCGGTCGGATCGACCCGCCAGCGGCCCGACATGCCGAGGTGGAAGACCAGGGTATCGCCGCGATCGGTCGCGATCAGCCCGTATTTGGCGCGCCGCGACAGGGCGGTGACGGTCGCCCCGGTCAGCCGCTGGCCGAGGTCGCGGGGAAAGGCGCGGCGCAGGTCGGCGCGATTCGCGACGATGCGGGTCAGGCGCTGCCCCGACAGGACCGGCGTCAGGCCGCGCACGGTGGTTTCGACTTCGGGCAGTTCGGGCATGGTTCGGTTCCGCTGACGCGGAAGCGGTACCGGCCCGCTCCCCCACCCGACCACCCATCAACATACTGGCGTGGGTGGTCGGGCGGGGGCAGCCCAGCAAAGTACTACTTTGCTGGGACCCGTGGGGGAGCGGGCCGGTACCGCCTCACAAGACGCACAAACAGCTAGGTTCGGTTTGCTCCCGCCACAAGGCGCGGCTAGGGCTGATCCCCATGAACGAAACGGTATCCTTCGGCTACGAACAGGTGGCCCCCGCCGAGAAGACCCGCCGGGTCGGCGACGTGTTCGCCAGCGTCGCGTCGCGCTACGACCTGATGAACGATGCGATGTCGGGCGGCATGCACCGGCTGTGGAAGGACCGGTTCGTCGCGCGGGTGAAGCCGCAGTTCGGCGACACCATCCTCGACATGGCGGGCGGCACCGGCGACATCGCGTTCCGCATGGCGAAATCGGGGGCGGCGATCACGGTCGCCGACATCAACCCGGCGATGCTGGCGGTCGGCATGGAACGCGCGGAAAAGCGCGGGATCGACGGCCTCGTCTGGTCCGAACAGAATGCCGAGGTGCTGGGCTTCGACGACCGGAGCTTCGATGCCTATACGATCGCGTTCGGCATCCGCAACGTGACCGACATCCCCAGGGCATTGCGCGAGGCGCACCGGGTGCTGAAGCGCGGCGGGCGGTTCTTCTGCCTCGAATTCTCGACGGTCGTGTGGCCGGGGTTCGCCGATGTGTACGACGCCTATTCGCACAGGCTGGTTCCGAAGCTCGGCAAGCTGCTGGCGAACGACGAGGACAGCTATCGCTATCTGATCGAATCGATCCGCCGTTTCCCCGACATGCCGACGTTCGAGCGCATGATCGCCGATGCGGGCTTCGTGCGGACGCGGGTCGAGCCGATCATGGGCGGGCTGGTCGCGATCCACAGCGGGTGGAAGATTTGATGCCGCAGGCATCAAATCCCGGCGCAGGCCGGGGTCCAGAACAAAGATTCGCATGACCGCCGCCCTCACCCATTACTGGCGCATCCTGAAATGGGGGCGCACGCTTGCCCGCCACGGCGCGCTGGTCGAACTGGAGCGCAATCCGCGCAGCCCGGCGCGGCTGCGGCGCGTCGTGCGCCTCGCCCGGCTCGGCGCGCGCGTGCCGAAGGTGCCGCGCTATGCCGAGGCGTTCGCCGCGCTGGGCCCGGCGGCGATCAAGCTGGGACAGACGCTCGCCACCCGCCCCGACCTGGTCGGCGAGGATGTGGCGCAGGACCTGCTGAGCCTGCAGGACCGGCTGCCGCCGCTGCCGTGGGAGGTGATCCGTCCGGCGATCGAGGCGGGGCTGGGCGCCACGATCGAATCGAAATTCGCCTCGATCGAGGAGACGCCGGTCGGCGCGGCCTCGATCGCGCAGGTCCACCGCGCGGTCACCACCGACGGGCGCAAGGTGGCGGTCAAGGTGCTGCGCCCCGGCGTCGAGGCGCAGTTCTTCGACGCGATCGAGACCTATGAATGGGCCGCCGCCAAGCTGGAGACGATGGGCGGCGAGTTGCAGCGGCTGCGCCCGCGCCTCGTCATCGAGACGATGAAGCGCTGGACCGCGCGCGAGCTGGACCTCAGGCGCGAGGCGGCGTCGGCGTCGGAACTGGCCGAGGGGATGGAGGCCGAGCCCGACTTCACCGTGCCCGCGATCGACTGGCAGCGGACCACCTCGCGCATCCTGACCACGCAATGGATCGACGGGATCAAGCTGTCGGATCGCGGCGCGCTGATCGCGGCGGGGCACGACCTGCACGCGATGGCGACGCGGCTGGTCCGCGCCTTCCTGCGGCAGGCGATCGCCGACGGATTCTTCCACGCCGACATGCACCAGGGCAATCTGTTCGCGCTGCCCGACGGGCGGATCGCGGCGATCGACTTCGGCATCATGGGCCGGATCGACCGGCGGGCGCGGGTGTGGCTGGCGGAAATCCTCTACGGCCTCATCACCGGCGATTATCGCCGGGTCGCGGAGATTCATTTCGAGGCGGGCTATGTCCCGGCGCACCATAACGTCGCCGAGTTCGCGACGGCGCTGCGGGCGGTCGGCGAGCCGATGCGGGGGCTGGCGGTCAAGGACATGTCGGTCGGCATGATGCTCGATTCGCTGTTCAACATCACCCGCGACTTCGACATGCAGACCCAGCCGCACCTGCTGCTGCTGCAAAAGACGATGGTGATGGTGGAGGGGGTGGCGACCGCGCTCGATCCCGACATCAACCTGTGGGAGACCGCGGCGCCGTTCGTGCGCGGCTGGATTCGCGACGAGCTGGGGCCGGAGGCGATGGTCGCCGACCGGATCGTCACCGACCTCCGGACCTTCGCCCGCCTGCCCGAGCTGATCCGCAACATCGAGGCGCGCTATCCCTCGCCCGGCGGCGCGCCCCCCGCCCCGCCGCTTCGCGAAGTGGTGGTCGAGCGGCAGGGCGGCTGGCGCTATGCCGTCGTCGCGCTGGCGAGCGGGGTGCTGGGCGCCGGGCTGGTCGCGCTGCTGGGATGAGCCGCCGGGCGCAGCCGCTGTGGCTGGCGGGTCCGAGCCGGTTCGCCGCGCTGCCGCCGCGCGCCGCGCTGGCCGTCGCAGTGGCGGCGCTGGTGCTGCTGCTCTCCGCATGGATCGTGCCGGGCGGGGGCGAGGCGGCGGCACCGGTGACGGGGCAGACCGACCTTGGCCTCTATGCCGCGATCGTCGGCGGCATCCGCAGCGGCGGCGATTATTATTCGGTCGCGGCACAGGCGCTGCGCGCCGGGGGCTATCCGCTCAAGCCCTTCCTCACCTTCCGCCTGCCGACGCTGGCGGTGGTGCAGGCTACGCTGCCCGCCGTCGCGATGCTCGCGCTGCTGGCCGGAGTCGCCGCGGGCGTGGCGATCGCATGGCGCGCGCGGATCAACGCCTGGTTCGTGGGCAGGCCTGCGCGCTGGGTCGCGCTGTTCCTGCTCGCCGGGGGCATGGTCGCCTTCGTCCAGCCGGGGCTGGTCGGATTTCACGAAATCTGGGCCGGGCTGCTGATCGCATGGTCGATCGCACTGCGCAGCGAGTCGCGCTGGATCGAGGCGGCGGCGATCACCCTGTCGGCGATGCTGATCCGCGAGACGGCGGCGCTGCACGCGCTGGCGATGCTGGCGGCGGCGCTGATCGAGCGGCGGCGGCGCGAATCGCTCGGCTGGGGCGCGGTGCTGCTGGTGTTCGTCGCGATCCTGTCGCTCCATGCGCGGGCGGCGGAGATGGCGGCGGGGCCGCTCGACGCGGTATCGCCGGGGTGGAGCGGGCTGCACGGGCCGGGGCTGTTCGCCGATGCGATGGCGAAGTCGACGGTGCTGACGCTGCTGCCGTGGTGGCTGGGCGCGCCGGTAGCGATGCTGGCGCTGACCGGCTGGGCGGCGGCGCCGGGCGGCACGGGGCTGCGCGCCGCGCTGACCTTCGGCGGCTATGCGCTGGCGGTGGCGGCCTTGGCGCGGGCGGACAATTTCTACTGGGTGCTTGCCGCCGCCCCCGCCTTCCTCGTCGGGCTGGCGTTTCTGCCGGACGGGTTGCGCGACCTGCGCGCCCGGCTGCTCGACAGGCGGCGGATAAGGGTGCAGAGGATCGTTCGATGACACGCATATTGCTGATCGTCGGCGGCGGCATCGCGGCGTACAAGGCGTGCGAGCTGATCCGTGGCCTCCGCCGCGCGGGACATGGCGTGCGCTGCGTGCTGACCGACGGCGGCGCGCAGTTCGTGACGCCGATGACGCTGGCGGCGCTCAGCGAAGCGCCGGTCCATACCAGCCTGTGGGATCTGAAGGACGAGGCGGAGATGGGCCATATCCAGCTCAGCCGCCAGGCCGATCTGGTGGTCGTCGCGCCCGCCACCGCCGACCTGCTGGCGCGAATGGCGGGGGGCCTTGCCAACGACCTCGCCACCACGCTGCTGCTCGCGACCGACAAGCCGGTGCTGGCGGTGCCCGCGATGAACGTGCGGATGTGGCAGCATGCCGCGACGGTCGCCAATGTCGCGACGCTGCGCGCGCGGGGCGTGACGGTGATGGAGCCCGACGAAGGGCCGATGGCGTGCGGCGAATACGGCCCCGGCCGCCTGCCCGAAGGCGACGCGATCCTCGCCGCGATCGAGGGGTATCGCGCGCCCGCGCAGACGCTCGCCGGGCGGCATGTGCTGGTGACGGCGGGGCCGACGCACGAACCGATCGACCCGGTGCGCTATCTCGCCAACCGCTCGTCGGGGAAACAGGGGTTCGCGATCGCCGCCGCCTGTGCCGCGCGCGGGGCGCGGGTCAGCCTCATCGCCGGGCCGGTCGCGCTGCCCACCCCCCCCGGGGTCGACCGGATCGACGTGGAGACGGCGCGCGACATGGCCAATGCCGTGGCGCAGGCGCTGCCCGCCGATGCGGCGGTGATGGTCGCGGCGGTCGCCGACTGGCATGTCGAGGCGGCCCCGTCCAAACTCAAGAAGGGCGACGGCGCGCCTGCGCTGACGCTCCAGCCCAATCCGGACATCCTCGCGATGCTGGGCCGGTCGCCGCGCCGCCCGCGGCTGCTGGTCGGCTTCGCGGCCGAGACCGACGACGTGCTCGGCCATGCCGCCGCCAAGCGGACCGCCAAGAACGCCGACTGGATCGTCGCCAACGACGTGTCGGGCGAGGTGATGGGCGGCGAGCGCAACCAGGTGCACATCGTCACCGCCGCGGGCGTGGAGACATGGGCCGATGCGCCCAAGGCCGTGGTCGCCGGGCAACTGGCCGATCGGATCGCCGATGCGCTGGCCTAGCCTCCTCCCCCTCGCGCTGCTCGCCGCCTGTGGCGGGGGCAGGATGGCGCATGCCCCGGCGCCGGGCGCGCAGGCGTTCGGACCGGACGGCACGCGCGAGGTGAAGACGCTGGCGCTGGTCCTGCACGGCGACGGCGACACCGTGGTCCCGGCGGCCTTTGCCGAGGCGACGCAGGCGATCGCCGCGGCGATTCCCGGCACCCGCGCGGTGGCGCTGCTGCGCCCGGGCTATGCCGACGGCGCGGGCAACAGCGCGCCCGGCGTTCGCGGCGGCACGACCGGCGACGCCTGGACCCGCGACCGGCTGGACGCGGTGGCCGACACCATCGCCGCGTGGCGTGCGCGCTATCCCCATGCCCGCACCGTACTGATCGGCCAGTCGGGCGGCGCGGCGATGGCGGCGCTGCTCGCCGGGCTGCGGCCGGGCCTTGTCGACGGGGTGGTGCTGGCGGGATGCCCGTGCATGCTGCCCGAATGGCGCCGATATCGCGCGCGGCACGGCGGCCAGGGGTTCCGCGTACCGGTGACGAGCTTCGATCCGTTGCTGACCGTCGGCGGCATCGCGCCTGCGACCAAGGTCGCGGTGCTGGTCGGGGCCGAGGATGCCGAGACGCCGCAGCGCTTCTCGCGCGCCTATGCCGAGGCGCTGGCGCTGCGCGGGATCGCGACCGATTACCGCGTGCTGCCGGGGCGTGGGCACGACCTGCTCGGCGACGGCGACCTGATCGAGGCGGTGCGGCGCATCGCCTCGCCCGTTCCCCGGAATGCGCCTGCCCAGAATGCGATGGTGAACCCATGATCGCTTTGCACCTGAAACGCCTGCCGCATGGGCAGGACCTGCCGCTGCCCGTATACGCGACCGCCGGGGCGGCGGGGATGGACGTAGTGGCGGCGGAGACGGTCGAACTGCCGCCCGGCGCGCGCCATGCGGTGGCGACCGGCTTCGCAATGGCGATTCCGGAGGGCTATGAGGTGCAGGTGCGCCCGCGCTCGGGCCTTGCGCTGAAGCACGGCATCACCTGCCTCAACACGCCGGGCACGATCGACAGCGACTATCGCGGCGAGGTGAAGGTGATCCTCGCCAATCTGGGGCAGGAACCCTTTACCGTGGTGCGCGGCGAACGCATCGCGCAGCTGGTCCCCGCCGCCGTCACCCGCGCGGCGGTGATCGAGATCGACACGCTCGACGATACGCCGCGCGGGAGCGGCGGGTTCGGGTCGACCGGACGATGATCGCGTTCGCCCTGCTGGCGGCGGCGCAGCCGGGCGCAGCACCCCCGCCGCCCGATCCGCAGCCGGTGACGGCCCCCGCCCGCCCGATCGACTGGGACGCGCTGCCGCCGCTCCCCTATCGCCGCACGCCGCACGTGACCGGCGGGATGACCGGCTTCGTCGCGGCGGAGATGCACCGCGCCGCCTGCCCCCTGCCCGTGCCGGTCGGCGGGCAGGTGCAGGTGCAGGTCGATGTCGCGGTGCTGATCGGCGGCGACGGCATGGTCCGCGCGACCATCCCGCGCGCGATGAACTGCCCGACCGTCGAGCAATATGCCGCCGGGCTGGTGGTCAGCTTCGCGCGCGGCAACCTGATCCCCCGGCTGGTCAGCGAGGGCGGCTGGTACCGCGCCTCGCTGATGTTCGACTGGGCGGCGTGAGCTTCCGGGCGGCATGAACTTCACCGACGCCGAACTCGATCGCTATGCCCGCCACCTCGTGCTGCACGAGGTGGGCGGTGCGGGACAGGCGGCGCTGAAGGCGGCGCGGGTGGTGGTGATCGGCGCGGGCGGGATCGGGTCGCCGGTGTTGCAGTATCTGGCGGCGGGCGGGGTCGGCACGCTGGTGGTGATCGACGACGACACGGTCGATGCCAGCAACCTGCAACGCCAGACGCTGTTCGGCGAAGGCGATATCGGCCGGGCGAAGGTCGCGGCGGCGGCGGATGCGCTGGCGCGGATCAACCCGTTCGTCCGCGTCGAGCCGGTCGCCGCGCGGATCGACGCCGCCAATGCCCCGGCCCTGCTGACCGGCGCCGATGTGGTGGTCGACGGTTGCGACAATTTCGCCACGCGGCTGGCCGTCGCCGATGCGGCGCTGGCGGCGCGGGTGCCGCTGGTGTCGGCGGCGGTCGGGCGGTTCGAGGGGCAGCTGGGCGTGTTCCGCGCCTGGGAGCCGGGGCGTCCCTGCTACCGCTGCTTCGTCGGCGACGATCCGGCGCGCGCCGATACGAGCTGCGCCGACCAGGGCGTGCTCGGCGCGCTGACCGGGGTGATGGGCAGCATGGCCGCGCTGGAGGCGATGCGCGCGATCGTCGGCTTCGGCGACGACCCGGCGGGGCGGGTGCTGATCGCCGACCTGCTCGGCTTCCGCTTCCGCACGCTCGCGCTGCCGAAAGACCCCGGCTGCCGATGCGCGGGCTGACGGTCGTCGTCGCCGCAGCGGACGAAGACCGGCTGCGCGCGGCATTGACGATGGCCTGCGCGGCGGCGGCGCTGGGCGCTCGGACGCGGCTGTATCTGCACGAGCGCGCGGTGGCGGCATTCGCGGGCACGGGCGGCGCGGTGCCCGCCGGGCTGCCCACCCTGCCCGATCTGCGCGGCACCGCGGCGGAGAGCGGCGTCGCGGTGATCGCCTGCCAGACCGGCCTCGCGCTGGCGGGCATCGCCGCCGACTCGATCGGCGCGACCGGCGGCGGCATGATCGAACTGCTGGCGACGCTCGGCGAGGATCGGCTGGTCCTCGCCTGAGAGTCCGTTTGAAAACGTGCCGAGGGCGCGTTTTGCGGCACCGGCACGCCCCCCCGCCCGGCCACCCATCAGGATACTTGCGTGGGTGGCCGGGAGGGGGAGCGGCCCGGTGCCGCATCCGCGTGAGCGGATCGAACGTTACTTCGCCGCGAGCGCCTCTTCGGCGAAGGCGCGCACGGCGGGGCCGATGTCGGCACGCGCCAGCGCCAGCGCGATGTTCGCCTGGACCCAGCCTGCCTTGTCGCCGCAGTCGTAGCGCTTGCCGTCGAAGGTGAAGCCGTGGAATGGCTGCGTGCCGATCAGCTTGGCCATCGCGTCGGTCAGCTGGATCTCGCCGCCAGCACCCGGCTCCTGTGCGTCGAGGATCGCCATCACCTCGGGCTGGAGGATGTAGCGGCCCGGAATCATCAGGTTGGACGGCGCCTTGCCCTTGGGCTTCTCGACCAGCGCGGTGACTTCGGTCAGCTTGCCGTCCACCTTGCCCGGCGAGATGATGCCGTATTTGTCGGTCTCGCTGTCGGGCACTTCCAGCGCGCCGATGACGTTGCCGCCGACCTTGTCATACGCCTCGACCATCTGCCGGAGGAACCCGCCGACCATCAGCTCGTCAGGCAGCAGCACCGCGAACGGCTCGTTGCCGACGATCTCGCGCGCGCACCATACCGCATGGCCAAGGCCCAGCGGCTCCTGCTGGCGGACATAGACCGGCGAGCCGGGCTTCTGGCGGATGCCGTCGAGGATCGCCATCGACTTGCCGCGCGCCTTCATCGTCGCTTCCAGCTCGAACGAGACGTCGAAATAATCCTCCAGCGCGCCCTTGCCGCGACCGGTGACGAAGATGATCTGCTCGATCCCCGCCTCCAGCGCTTCCTCGACCGCATATTGGATCAACGGCTTGTCGACGACCGTCAGCATCTCCTTGGGCATCGACTTGGTGGCGGGCAGGAAGCGGGTGCCGAGACCCGCGACGGGAAACACTGCCTTGCGGACACGCTGGATGGTCATGTTGTTGCTATCCTGGCTGCTGATGGAACCGCCCATATCGCGCCGTCGCCGATAGTGCACCGGAAAACGAACGGGACGTCAACGAACCGCACCATTGCCCTGTGTCTTGACCATACCTATCTGCGTGCGTCGTTTCCATTAGCCGGGCACTGCATGTTCAAGCGTCTTTTCGGTCAATCCCAACCGGCGACCCCGCCCGCCGCCCTGCCGGACGGTCAGCGCCTCTATGCCATCGGCGACGTGCACGGGATGCGGGCGGAACTGGACCGGCTGCTCGAGAGGATCGAGGCGGACGACGCCGGACGCGGCGCGGCGGCGCGGACCATCGTGTTCCTCGGCGACCTGATCGATCGCGGCCCCGATTCGGCGGGCGTGGTCGAACGCTGCCGCACGCTGGCGATCCCCGGCGTCGAGGCGCGCTTCCTGATGGGCAATCACGAGGAGGTGATGCTCGCCGCGCTGGAGGGCGATCGCGAGGCGTTGCGCCTGTTCGCGCGGATCGGCGGGCGCGAGACGATCCTCAGCTACGGCGTGAGCGAAACCGACTATGAACGCGCCGATTTCGACGAGCTGCATGCGCTGATGGTCGCGGCGGTGCCCGAATCGCATCGCCGTTTCCTCGAGAGCACCGAAAATTACGTCGTCGCGGGCGATTATGCGTTCGTCCATGCGGGCATCCGCCCGAACATCCCGCTGGAGCGGCAGCGCCCCGGCGACCTGCGCTGGATGCGCAACCCGTTCCTCGACCACCCTCGCCCGCACGACAAGATGATGGTCCACGGCCATACCGTCACCGAGGAACCCGAGTTCCGGTCGAATCGGATCGGCATCGACACCGGCGCCTATCGCAGCGGTGTCCTGACGGCGCTGGGCCTCGAGCGATGCGACCGGTGGATCGTTCAGAGCGTCTGATCGTTGTGCATCGCGGCAGATTTCTGCGGACTGTCTGTGGAAAGTCATGTTTCGATGCTATAGGCTGACTTCCACAGGTAACTGCGACCTGTCGGCAACAATCGGGGACGAAGGTTTCCGGCTGTGATCGTACCGCTTGCCAATCACATACTTTTGTGGGAGGGAGCGGCAAATTGAGCGTGAAGGGAGTAGATTATGGGTTTTGGTAAGATCGTCCTCGCCGCCGCCGCCGCTTCGATGGCGGTTGCTCCGGCCGTTGCGGCTCCGGCCAACGTCGCGTCGAGCCTGTCGGTCGCCAAGTCGGCTCGCGCCGCGGGCACCACCGCCGGCAAGAACGAGCTGGCTGGCGGCGGCATCATCGTCGCGCTGCTCGCTGCGGCCGCCGTGGTCGTCGGCATCGTGGTTGTCGCCGACAGCGACGACGACGCGGACAGCAACTAAGATCGTCTCGGCTTCGGCCGGATGAGGAAATAGCGGCCTTCGGGCCGCTATTTTTTTGCGCGTCGCACAAGCGGCGATCCCGTTCGTCCCGAATGCAGTTCAGGACCGATCGACCTTCATCGATACGCATGGATTCTCGTCATTCCCGCGCAGGCGGGAATCCATAACCGCTGACGTTTTGACCGGATCCGCGACGTTGGCGCATATGGACTCCCGCCTGCGCGGGAGTGACGACAGGAAAGCGGATCGGTTTTCCTGCTCCGGCGAACGGAATGCCGATCGGGCTCAGGACATGCCGCACGCACGGCGCATGATGTCTGGACCGCGCCCGACCCGAACGGCGAAGAGCAAGGCAGGCACCGGCAGCAGGCTCCCCCGGATCAGAAGGCGTTGTGGTGCACCACCACGCCGAAGGTCCGGAACAGGATCACCACGTCGCGCCAGATCGTCCAGCCGTTCAGATATTCCAGATCGGATTGCAGCCGGTTGAGCAGGTCGCTGCGGTGATTGGTCGCCCCGCGATAGCCGCGCACCTGCGCCAGCCCGGTCAGGCCCGGCTTCACCGAATGGCGATGCCAGTAGCGCCCGTCGATCTCCCAGAACAGCTGGTTCTCCGCGCGGGAGCCGAGCGCATGCGGGCGCGGCCCGACGATGCTCATCGTGCCCGCCAGCACGTTCATCAGCTGCGGCAGTTCGTCGATGCTGGTCGACCGGATCCACTGGCCGATGCGCGTCACCCGCGCGTCGCCGCGCCGGGTGGAGTCGGTGCCCGCCGAATCGTTCAGCGCGCTGTGCATGCTGCGGAACTTCAGCATCCGGAACATGCGGTTGCCGCGCCCGATGCGGGTCTGGACGAAGAACACCGGCCCCGGACTGTCGAGCTTGATCGCCAGCGCCACCAGCGCCATCATCGGCGCGAGGAACAGCAGCACCGGCCCGGCGAGCAGCACGTCGAACAGTCGCTTGGCGATCCGGTCGGGCAGGTTCAGCGGCCCTTCGGCGACGACCAGCGTCGTCCCCCCCGCGACCCGTCCGACGCCGAGTGCCCCCAGCGAATCGAGTTCGGGCACGAACAGCTCGGCACGGACATTGGCCCCTTGCAGGAAATGCACCCACGCCTCGCGTTGCGCCGCCGCGCAGCACACCACCACCCGGTCCGCGCCATGCAGCGATACCGCCAGCCGGTCGTACATCGCCGGATCATGGTGTTCGGGGTGGAACCGGTCGGCCGGGATCACCCGGCTGAACGCCGCGCCCAGCGGCATTGCCGGGTCCTGCGCGATCAGGATGGTGTAGAACGGCTCCCCGCCGAGGATCGCGGGGGCCGCCCGGATGCACGCGATCCGCGCGATCAGGATCAGCAACGCCGCACCGATCGACCCGGTGATGAACAGCGCGCGCGAGAATTCGGCGCTGGCCCGCAGATAGAAGGCGACGAACAGCACCGCCCCCGCCGCGAACACGAACGCCTTCATCGCGCGGGCGAGCGCCGTCGCCGGACGGTCGAGCAGGTCGATGTCATAGCTGTGGGTGCCGAACGCGGCCAGCAGGTAGAGCGGCAGCAGCGTGACGATCACGATCGTCGCCCGCTCCGGCGGCGCGTTCGGCACCGCCCAGCCCGCCAGCGCGAAGGCGAGCACGATCGCCACCATGTCGAGCGTCATCAGCAGCAGCGAGAAGCGCATGCGCGCCACCCGGTGCGGCGGCCTGCGCCTTGTCATCCCCGTCCCCGATACGGCCGCTGTCCGGCTCCGATTATCGTTCATTATTGGTACTCGGCCCCCAATTGCGTCGTTCTACTCGCTTGCACCGGCGCGGCAAGCGGGCCGGTGGGTCCATTGTCCCGCACGGACACGGAAAGAATGGCTTGATCTGCCCGCGCGAGGTTGTAGCCGGTGGGCGTCGACCACCGCCGGACGGTCGGCACGGTGGCGTCGCCGTCCGGCCTTGATGGGTGCTGTATGAAGATTGTGATGATCGGGTCGGGCTATGTCGGCCTGGTGTCGGGCGCGTGCTTCGCCGATTTCGGCCATGACGTGGTCTGCGTCGACAAGGACGCCGCCAAGATCGACAAGCTGAAGGCAGGCGGCATCCCGATCTACGAGCCCGGCCTCGAGCATCTGGTGGCGACCAATGTCGCGGCGGGCCGCCTGTCGTTCACCACCGATCTGGCCGGGCCGGTCGCGGCCGCCGATGTGGTGTTCATCGGTGTCGGCACCCCCAGCCGCCGGGGCGACGGCCATGCCGACCTCAGCTACGTCCACGCCGCCGCGCGCGAGATCGGTGCGGCGCTGAACGGCTTCACCGTCGTCGTCACCAAATCGACCGTGCCGGTCGGCACCGGCGACGAGGTGGAGCGCATCATCCGCGAGGTGAACCCGGATGCCGACTTCGCCGTCGCCTCCAACCCCGAATTCCTGCGCGAAGGCGCGGCGATCGAGGACTTCAAGCGCCCCGACCGCATCGTCGTCGGCATCGAGGACGAGCGCGCGCGCGGCCCGATGACCGAGGTGTATCGCCCGCTGTTCCTCAACCAGTCGCCGCTGCTGTTCACGTCGCGCCGGACCAGCGAGCTGATCAAATATGCCGCCAATGCGTTCCTCGCGATGAAGATCACCTTCATCAACGAGATCGCCGACCTGTGCGAGAAGGTCGGCGCGAACGTGCAGGACGTGTCGCGCGGCATCGGCCTCGATGGGCGGATCGGGTCGAAGTTCCTCCATGCCGGGCCGGGCTATGGCGGATCGTGCTTCCCCAAGGACACGCTGGCGCTGGTCAAGACCGCGCAGGACCACGAATCGCCGGTGCGGCTGATCGAGACGACCGTGGCGGTCAACGACAATCGCAAGCGGGCGATGGCGCGCAAGATCATCGCCGCGGTCGGGGGCGACGTGCGCGGCAAGACGATCGGGCTGCTCGGCCTGACCTTCAAGCCCAACACCGACGACATGCGCGACGCGCCGTCGATCGCGATCGTGCAGGCGCTGACCGATGCGGGCGCGATCGTGCGCGCCTATGATCCGGAAGGGATGGACGCGGCGCGAGCCGTGCTGGGCGACATCGCCTATGTCGACGATGCCTATGCCACCGCCGAGGGCGCGGCAGCGGTGGTGCTGGTGACCGAATGGAACCAGTTCCGCGCGCTCGACCTCGCCCGGCTGAAGGCGGCGATGGCTGAACCGGTGCTGGTCGACCTGCGCAACGTGTACCGTGCCGATGAGGCGGCGCGTGCGGGCTTCCGCTACACCAGCATCGGGCGGCCCGGCGCTACGGCATGAGCCATATCCTCGTCACCGGATCGGCCGGGTTCATCGGCTATCACCTGTCGCACCGGCTGCTGGCCGACGGGCACCGGGTGACGGGGTTCGATGCGATGACCGATTACTACGACCCCGCGCTCAAACGCGCGCGGGTCGCGCGGTTGGCGGCGCTGCCCGGCTATACCCATGTCGTCGGGCGGCTGGAGGACGACGGCGCACTGGCGCGGGCATGCGGCGACTCGGCGCCGGAGATCATCGTCCATCTCGCCGCGCAGGCGGGGGTGCGCTATTCGATCCAAGCGCCGCGCACCTATGTCGACAGCAACCTGACCGGATCGTGGGCGGTGCTGGAATATGCGCGGCAGGTGCGGCCCCGCCATCTGCTGCTGGCATCCACCTCCTCGGTCTATGGCGCGAACGCGGCGATGCCGTTCGCCGAGCATCAGCAGGCCGATTCGCCGATGAGCCTCTATGCCGCCACCAAGAAGGGGATGGAGGGGATGGCGCACAGCTATGCCCATCTCTTCGGCGTGCCGACGACGGCGTTCCGTTTCTTCACCGTCTATGGCCCGTGGGGCCGCCCGGACATGGCGCTGTTCAAATTCGCCGATGCGATGCTGTCGGGCCGGGCGATCGACGTCTACGGCGACGGGCAGATGGCGCGCGACTTCACCTATGTCGACGATCTGGTCGAATCGATCGTGCGGCTGGCGGCGGTGGTGCCCGGCGAAGACAATCGGGTCTTGGCCGACGGCGTGATCGACACGCTGTCGCCGGTCGCCCCGTTCCGCATCGTCAACATCGCGGGCGGGCAGCCGGTGCCGCTGCTCGACTATGTCCGCACGCTGGAGACGGCGCTGGGCGTGCAGGCCGACATCAATCTGATGCCGATGCAGCCGGGTGACGTGCGCCGGACCTGGGCCGACGCATCGCTGCTGCGCGCGCTGACCGGCCATGTGCCGGAGACGCCGGTCGCGACGGGCGTGGCGGCGTTCGTGAACTGGTATCGTGGGTGGCGCGCGGGCGGGGCTGCCTAGGGTCTGTGGGGATTCATCGTGAGTTGATGACGGCGCCGACGAGGTGGATCATGGCTTCGAAGCTGCGGTCGGTTTTGCAGGCTCGCATGGCGATGCGCTTGAACTCCTTGAGCTTGCA
>NZ_JBDZDK010000017.1:0-80935 GCF_040049155.1 Sphingomonas silueang | reverse complement strand
GCGTGCTGAAGATCAACGGCCTCGCAACCATCAGCGAGGATGTCGTGGAAGCCGCCCGCAGCACCCTCGTCATCGGCGTCACCTAGTGCTGACATTCGTGACATTTACCGCTGAAAGCCACAGTGTAGCGGTCCAGGTTACTGTTTTTCCATTTTGACGCCATTGATACTTGATCGTCGCGCCGCTCTCGCTCGCCGCACGATTCATCGCCCCCTTACATGATGGGCAAGGCGGACTCTGCCCCGTAATCGTCATGCGACCACCAGGCTCAAGCTCCATGCTGCGCACCGCTCTTGCCTCAGTATGCGACGCCAACGTGTTCCTTGGGAAGCCAAGCGCCTGCTCTTCCAGCGTCATATTGCCGCTGACGAACCGTTCGTGCGCAACGACATTGCCTGATGCGTCCCGCACCAGCACGTTAGCGTTGTGGTGGAGAGGATCGACGCCCTTCGGTCCCAAGCGGGGAACCAGCTTTGCCGCTTCACTCTCAGCGGCAAACGCGCGAATGGTACCAGGCGTCGCGTCGAACCCGGCTATAACCGGGGGCTCCAACGAGTAGCGATGTAGATTCGAGTCGATCTCGCTGATGATCGGATTGTCGCCGACAGCGCTTCCTGCCCCTTGGCGGAGCAAGCGAACTCCCGCTCCCAGACCGATCACCCCGCCGGCAAGATCGAGCCGTGAAGACGCGCCGTCACCAAAGGCCAGATCGAGCGGCCGCTCCGTCTTGCCCAGCGCCGCCGTACCGATACCGCCGACATTGTTCAGGCTTGCCGACATATCGAGGATTCCGGCAATGGTGCCGACCAGCCCGCCCTCCACCATTGCCGGTAGCACGAGCGGTGCCATCCATGCGGCAATGGCACCCCCGAAAATCAGGTCGATCTGCGCGACCTGGCCCGCAGCCTTCGCATCGTTCATGAGAATGTTGCGGAAGTTCTCGCTGAACGCTTCTTCCCAAGGCGAATAGTCGTAGCCGGGAAGCTTGCCCGCTTCAAAATTCTCCCGGCGCAGCGCCCATGTCATGAGATCGCGTGCGGGCGGGATTTCCGAAACGGAGCCGAGCGGCATCGTCTCGGGATCCTCGACGGTCACGGTTCCGCGCAGGGCCGGTCGCCCCGGCGCGTTGCCGGTCGCATGGAAACCCGCGTGCGAGTTCGGGGACAGCGGCGGCGGGGGCCCGCCGCCACCTGTCACCCCGCTATCCTGCAACAACGCGCCGACATCGGCAGTCAGGCGCGGAGCGCTGGCTTGCGCGCGCGCAAGTGCCCGCCGCTCGACGGCGGCAGCCACGCTCGCCCCCACGACCCGCCCGATGGTCGTCCCGATCACATCGGGCAGCACCGCCAGCACATTGTCGCCGAAGCTCGTGCCCGTCGCGATCGAGCGCGTCGCAGCCCCCGCGATCGCCGAGGCCGCACCCGCCTTGATCTGCCGCCACGTGCCGGTCTTGCCATCGCTCACCAGGTCGCCGACGCCGCCCGCGACGCCCGCCACCGCCAGCCCCACGAAGTCGAAGCGCTGCTGCAACCCCAGCGCCAGCGACGTGCCCTGCGTCAGCACATTGCCCAGCACCCCGCGACCGATCCCCGCCAGCACCCCGCTCGACGAACCCAGCAGCCCCGCGCCGCCGACCCCGCCGCCGATCGCCGCCAGCGCCACCCCCTTCCAGCTGAACCGGTCCTGCAGCCCCGTCGCCACCGCAAGTCCCTGCCCCACGATCGAGCCCGCCGCACCCGCCAGCGCGCCGCCCGCGATCGTCGAGAAGGTCCCGATCGCCGCCGCCGTCGCGGTAAGCGCCGTGCCGCTCGCCGTCGCGACCGTCGCCGTCGCCGCCGCGCCGAACAGCCCCTTGATCGCGCCCGCCACCGCCGGGCTCAGATGCACCGCCGCGACGATCGCCACCGCCGCCACCAGCACCGCCCCCAGCGCGCCGCACTTGTTGCGTCGCCCGCGCGGGGCCGCGCTCGTCGGGTTCAGCGCCTCGCTCGCGCTCACCTCCCCGATCGCGAGCGACGGGTCGTAGGGCGTGAAGCTCGTCGCCGCATTGGCGTTGCGCGTCACCCCCGCCGGGATCGTCAGTCGCTGCCCCTCGAACAGCGTCGCCCCCGCGGTCAGCCCGTTCGCCTGACCCAAGAGGTACCACAGGTTCGCATCGCCCCACAGCGCACGCGCCACGTCCGCCAGCGTCTCACCGCCCCGCGCCGCATAGCTGCCGCCCGACGAACCCTGGTTGTAGGCGTTGAGGACGTCCGGCGACTGGCCCGCCTGCCGGTAGTCGCTCGGGCCATAGTCGCCGTCCCGGAACGGACCGGTCCAGCCGTTGCGTTGCAGCCGGTTCAGCGACTCGTCGTAGCTCACCGCGCTCGTACCGTCGTTGCCGACCTGCAACTGCTGCTCGCCGTCGAAACGGTAGGTCACCTCGTGCGGCATCGTGCTGCCCGACGTCACCGCCTCCTTGCGCTCCACTACCTGACCGGCGAGGTCGGTCCGATACGTCACCGTCCGCGGGCGGCCGTCGCTGATCGTCACCGACTCCAGCACGCCCGTCGTGTCGTAGCCATGGCTCGTCGAGCGCCCGCTCTGGCCGGTCGTCGTCACGCTCGTCGACGACAGCACCGGGCCACCGTACCAGTCGTAGTAGTTCTCGGTCGTCGTTGTGCCCGACCAGGTGCCCGGCGCGGTGATCTCCGTCGTCGTCGCGGTGTTGGCCGTCGACGGGACGGTATAGCTCGCCACCGTCGTCGTCATCGCGTTGCCGAACGCATAGTCGCCGCCCCGCTCATAGGCGAACGTCGTCACCGAGCGGGTGATCGGCCGGTCCTGCGCATTGGTCGAGGTGCTGTACTGCACCAGGACCGTCGTGTCGCTCGACATGCGCCCCATATCGTCATAGCCGACCGAGCGCTGCCGGATGACGTCCTGCCCGTCGCCGCGGAACTCGACCTGCGTCGTCAGCCGGCCGAGCGCGTCATAGCCATAGCGCGCGATCGTGCCGCCCGCGTCGGTGGCAGCCGTGTAGCGCTCGTGCGGCTTGCTGTCCGCCTGATACTTCTTCTCGGTGGTCGTGAACCTGACGTCGAGCACGCCGCCCGACGCCGCGTAGCGGTAATCCTCGCGCTCCACGAGGCCGACGTTGTACGTCTCATATTGCGGCGGGTCCGGATCAAATTCCTGTTCGACCGTCGTGTTGCCGCCGTCGTGCACGGTCGGCGGCGGCCCGCTCCCCTGATTGACCTGTCGTGTCCTCGTCGTCTCGCGGAAGCGCTGGACGGTTTCCTGCCGCCCGAGCGCGTCGTAGGTGATCCGGGTACTGCCGTCGGCGGCGTAGAGATTGAACGCCTCGGGCGCGTCGGGGGCGGACACCTTTACCGCAAGACCGCCGCGCAGCGTCACCCGGTTGCGCGCGTCGTACCCGAACCGCTCCGTCGTGGTCTGCGTGGTGGCGGTGACCAGCGATTTCGCGGTGCGTTCGGTCGACCGGATGTTGCCGACCGCGTCATGGGTGTGCGTGACCTTGGCGGCGGCGGTCGCGGTGCCGCCCGCTTCCTCCCAGCCCGTGCGCCAGCCCAGCGCGTTATAGGTCGCGGTCGCGTTCTGGAACTGGACCTGGACCCGGGGATTTCCCTCCCATCGCCACGACTTCTCGGAGGTCTTGCGGCCGTTGCTGTCGTAGACGGCGTCGGTCTGCAACGCCTTCTGGAGCGTGGTGCCGCTCTGGTCCTCGCGCAGTACCGTTGCGACCAGCCCGGTATTGAGCGTGGTGTAGGTCGTCTGGCGCTTGACGGTCCCGCCCGACCGTTCGGTCCGGATCGTCGAAGCGGTCAGGCGACCGCCCCGGTCATAGGTGTTGCGGGTGAACATGCCGCCCATGTCCCGCGTCAGCAGCACGCGACCGAAGGCATCGGTTTCGGTCACCTGCGCCTTGGAGAACACGACGTCGTCGGACTCGCCGAGTGCGGGATTGAACGTGGTGGCGGTCTCTTCCCAATAGCCATGGGGATAGGTCGCAGGGTCGGAAGACCCGCTGTTCCACACGCGCCGCGTCACGGTGATGTCGGCCTCGCTCCCGCCGAAGCTCCGCGCGAAATACACCCGGCCCTGCGCGTCATATTTGGAAACCGCCGCCTGCGACTGGGTCTGCACCGCATTCCAGTGCAGCGTGCGGTTGCCGCGTTCGTCGTAGCGATAGTGTTCTGCGATCCCGCCGGGACGTTGAATCTCGATCAGCCGACCCATCCGGTCATAGGTCATGTCGGTCTGCTGCCCGAGCTCGTCGACGCTCTGCCGCAGGTCGCCATAGCCGTCATAGACCATGCTGACGCTGGTGCCGTCGGCGTGCCATTGCTCCGTGACCATCGCCTCGGCACCGCCATAGCCGGTGCCCGCCAGCAGGAGCCGGCTTTCGCGCCGGCCCAGCGCGTCCTCGCTGCCGATCCTGCGCCCGGACCGGTCGTAGAAATACTGGTCGGTCGGGGTGCCGAGGCCGATGATCTTGGCGTCGCGATGGACGTCGATCTGCGGACGCTGGAGCCGGATCAACCGGCCCATGGCGTTATAGGCATATTCGGTCTTGTTGTTCAGATAGTCGGTTTCCGACGCGACCTCGCCGAACGCATTGTAGGTGATCGAACGCGACCGCGACTGGCGGCTATAGCTCCGCGTGTCGTTGGCACCCGCGGTGTAGCTGCCGTTCTCCGCGAAGGGTTCGGTGATCGACGTGACCTGCCCGCGCCCGTCGCTCGCCTGGAACGTCATGTACAGGCCCGCGACATGGGTGCCGCCGATCGCCGCGTTGCCGACCTTCGCCTTGGCCAGCGCCTGGTCCAGCGTCGCGCCTACCAGATCGGCAAGGTCGAGATTGGCGATCGTCAGCGTCTGACGCCCCGCCTTGTCGTGGACGGTGTAGCGCCACACGCCGTCTCCGGCGTTGGTGGCGACCAGCCGCCCGGCATTGTCGTAGCGATATTGTTCCTGCGCGGGCACCGTGCCCGTCCCGCCGCCGATGCTCCGGGTCTTCAGTTCGCCGAAGCCGGTGTAGGTCGTGCGAACGACATCATAGTCGTTCCCTTCCTTGTGGCTGCGCTTCCACTCCGTTCCGGTCCAATAGGCCCGGCCCTCGCTCAGCACCCGACCGAGCACGTCGCGCGTGTACAGCGTCGCCTCGGTCGTGGGGACCGCCGTGCCGGCACTGTTCAACTCGTTGCGGATACCCTCCTCGATCATCAGGTCGCCGGCGAGATTGTAGCGCCGGGTGGTGACGTTGCCCTCCGCATCGGTCGTGGTCTTCAGCCGTCCGCCCGCGTCATAGCTATGGCGCGTCGTGCGGAACGTCGCGGTCGCGCCGCTCCCGGTCCATTGATCGGTGCGGATCAGGTTGCCGAGCGCGTCGTAGAAATAGCTGACGCGCGGCTCGGTGGTCGCGCCGCTGTGATCGGTGAACCCGCCGCGGATCTCGGCGCGCAATCGCCCGGCGCGGTCGTAGCCGTAGCGGGTGACGTCGCCGGTCGCCTCGGTCTTGGCATAGACCTGCCCCCTGGCGTCATAGGCGTAGCGGACGCTCTGGTCGCGCTCCCCGGTCCCGGTCAGCTCGGTGATGACACCCTCGGCCCCGACCGCATAGGCCTTGACCCCCAGCCGGGTCTCGCTGGTGCGGCGACCGTTGCGGTCGTAGGTGAAGGTCGTGACGCGATCGTCGGTCGATGCGGCGGGCGCGGCGAAACCGCCCGCGGCGTCGACGGTCGCACGGTCGGCGGTCCGCCGTTCGCGCACGACGTTCGATTCGGCGTCATACTGCCATTCGGTGACATAGTTCTCGCCGTCGGTCTGGCGCAGTTTGCGCCCTGCGCGGTCGTAGACCGCATAGGTGCCGATCCCGGTCGGATCGACCGTCTGCACGACATTGCCGTTCGCATCGTAGCGGAAGCTGGTCCGCAGATTCCCCACGCCGGTCGCGAAGCTGCCCGCGCCGCCGCTGCCCGAGAGCACGCCGACCACTTCCTGCGCCTCGACCCGGTTCAGCGCGTCGTGGAAGTACAGCGTCTCGCGCACCTCGCCGCCCGGTGCGCCCGGCACGGCACCGCGCGCATCGGCGGGGAGCGCGATCGGCGTGCCGTAGATCTTCGCCGACGTCAGATTGCCGTTCGCGTCGTACCGCCACGTCGACAGGGTTCCGAGCGCGTCGACCTCGGCGACCTGGCGATCCAGCGCATCGTACCAGCGCAGCGTCCGCGCGCCGCGCGGGTCGGTCTGCTCGATCACATTGCCGCGCCGGTCGTAGACGAAACGCTCGATCGGCGGCGCGGGCGGCTGGACGGCGAAGTTCGCATCGACCGATTCGACCGGCATGCTGTGGCGCTCGACCAATCGTCCGAGCCGGTCGTAGCCGTACCAGGTGCTGCGTTCGCTCGCCTGTCCGGCGGCCTCGACCCGCCGGAGCATGTTGCCGAGCCCGTCATATTCGTAGCGGGTCAGCGTGCCGCCGTCCGACGCGATCGGCCGGGCGGAGGCATCGGCGGACGGCCGCCGCCCCTCGTACACGCCGAACTGTTCGTAATGTTGCAGCGGGTCCATGTTCGCGGCCCGCACGTCGGCATTGTTGGCGAGATAATAGGCCGGATCGAAGAAGGCGTTGGGCCTGCGCCCCTCGCGCCAGCCGTGATTGGTCCAGTGCCACCGCAGGTCGGTGTCGTTCACCCCGGCAAGATCGGAATTGGTCGAACGATAATAGGCGAGGTCGAGATCGACCGCCGAAGCCTCCTGCTGCAACACGGAGGCATCGGCGCCGTTCGCGCCGCCCGCGCTGGATTCGCCGACCAGCAGGCCGCGCCGGTCATAGGCCTTGCGCGAGATGCCGCCGCGCTGGTCCTGATACTGCACCGCATTGCCGAACGCATCGTACCAGCGCTGCTCGACGCCGCCCTCGGCATCGGTCGTCGCGATCACCCGGCCCAGCCGGTCGTAACGGAAGCGGGTCGTCGCGTCCCCGGCATCGCCCGCGACGCTCGGCAGCGTGCCGACGGCGGCGGCGTTGGTCGCGCGATTGGCGCGCCGGGTGACGGCCACCATGTCGCCGAGCAGGTCGTAGCTCGTCTCGGTGACATAATCCTCGGCATCGCGCTCGACGACCAGCCGGTCCAGCTTGTCGTAATAGCGATAGGTCGCGTTGCCGCGCGCATCGACCGTCCGCACGACGTTGCCGAAGGCGTCATGCTCGAACCGCACCGTCCCGTTCAACGCATCGGTCGTGCTGGTCCGGCGGCCCGCCCGGTCATAGCCGTGCACCGTGCGGCGCGACAGCGCATCGACCTCGGCGACGACATTGCCCAGCCCGTCATATTCGAAGCTGGTGGTCGCGGCAGCGGCCGTTCCCGCGGCCAGCGTCCGGCTGCGCACCCGCCCCGCGCCGTCATAGGCATAGGTGGTCGTCACCGCCTCCGGGGTGCCGTAGGCGCGGGTTTCCGACTGGACGAGGCCGTTCGCGCCATAGACGCTGCGGGTACGGATGCCTTCGCCGTCCACCGCCTCGACCAGCCGCCCGAGCGTGTCATAGCCGTAGCTGGTGGTGACGCCCGGCGTGCCGAGTTGCGCGGCGATACCCGCGATCGTCGAGGAATCGTCGGCGACGACCCGGTTGCCCCAGCGCATCGTGCGCAGCACCTGCCCGTCGGCATCGCGCTCGCTGCCGGTGACATAGCCCTCGCCGTCGATCGAATAGCGTTCCTGCCCGGCGGCGTCGTAGAAGGATCGGACCGTCCGGTCGTCGGCGGCGGCATTGGTGCGCGCCCACTGGTCCATGTACAGTTTCGACGGCACGCTGGCCGTCGCGAGCCGCCTGGCATAGGCGGTGGTGCGGATGCGCAGGCCCTGCGCGTCATAGCCATGGCCGACGACCGCGCCTTCGGCATCGATCGCATAGGCCAGCCGCCCGGCGCGGTCATAGACCGCGAAGCTCGACCGGTTGCCGGGCAGGTTCCCCAGCCCCTGCTGCGCGACCGCGTCGCGGACCGAGGCATAGGTATAGACCGGCAGCGCACCCGTCGACAGGGCGTAGCGGATCGTCTGGACCGGTCCGCCCGGCGAGGCCGCGCCCTCCCCGCTGTCGTAGCGATATTCGATCAGGGTACCGGCATTGTCCGCCGTGAAGCGCAGCAGCCCCTGATTGTCGTAGAAATAGCGGCGGTCGTGATCGAGCGCGGCATAGCCGGTGCTCGCCGCCAGCTGGGCATAGGAGCCGGTCGCGCGCAGCGTGGCGGTGGTGGCGGTGGCGGAGGCCAGTTCGCGGACCTTACGCCCGGCGGCGTCATATTCGGTGCGGCGGAAATAGCCCTCGGCGTCGAGCGCGCCGATCAGCCGCCCGTTGCGATCGTAGAAGTTGCGCGCCACCGCATCCTGATCGCTGGGCACCGGACGCACCAGTCCGGCCGGCGGATTCCCGAAGAAGGCGCCGATCGTGCCGGCGTCCAGCCGGTTGCGATACTGGCGGGTCCACGCCACCTGATCGTTGATGGTATAGCCATATTCGACGACGCTGCCCGCGCTGTCGGCGCGCCCGGTCAGCCGCCCCTTGCCGTCATAGACGTTCCACGTCGCCAGATCGTCGGCATGCGCTGCCGGGCGGATCTGGGCGATGTCGACCCGTCCGCCGCCCGCCAGCGTATCGAGCCACGCGCGCGTGACCGCGGCGCCGTGCTGGACCGTCGCGGTCAGCTGCCCGGCGGGATTGTAGCGATATTCGGTGATCTGCCCGCCATGGGCGATGTCGGCCACCTTGCGCCCGGCATCGTCGTACAGCCAGTAGCTGGCGTTGCCGAGGGCATCGACGCGCATCCGCGGTCGCCCGAGCGGGTCGTAGACGAAGCGTTCCGCCCCGTTCACCATCGCGCTGCCCGACCGGCTGCTGGCGATCAGTTCCCCGGCGCGGTTGTAGGTCGATACCGTCGTCAGCCCTGTGCCGATCGCCATGATCGTGCGCGCGTTGCGATCGTCGAACACGATCCGCGTCGTGGCGCCCTGCGCATCGGTCGAGGCGATCAGCCGTCCCAGCCCGTCATAGACGAAGCGTTCCTGCGCGGGCAGCGCGCTCGGATCGCCGCTGCCGCTGCCCTCGATCGTGGGGGTGCCCGACGACGCGCTCCAGCCCGCAAGGTCGCTCGTTTGAAAGGTATCGACGATCGCGGGCTGGCCGACGCGCACGCTGTCGATCGCGAAGGATTCATTATGGGCGGGTTCGTCGAACGCCGCGCCGAAGCCGACGCGCAGCGAACCGCCCGCCCCTTCGAGTTCGATCTCGACGCGATACTTCTGGTCCGGATAGACCGTTGATCCGACGATCTGGCGCTCGGCACCCAGCGGGGTCACGCGATAACTGCCGCGCAGGCCGCCGAAGGTGAAACTGCCGTTCCGGGTCGGGGCATCGGTGAACATGCGCAGCTGCACGTCGAACGCGCGGTTGCCGTTCAGGAACACCGACAGCGTCTCGTCGTCCCAGCTGTCGAGCCGCATGAACTCGAAATCGACGTTGGTGCGCGGCTGGGCGGGGTTGAGCGAATAGGTCTTGGTCAGCGCCTCGCTGCCGCCGGTGGAGCCGATCGGGCCGATCGCCGCGCCGATCCCGCCCTGATCGGTGCGCTGCGTCGCCAGCAGCGGGGCGGGCTGTCCGTTCAGCATCCATCCGGCGGTGCCGGTCTCGAAATCGTCGAACGCCGCGTCCTGCGCGACCACGACATTGTCGATGCCGAAGGATTCGTTGTCGCGTCCCTCATCGAGCGTCGAGGACAGCCCGAACACGACCGCCTGGCCGGTGCCGCGCAGGTCGAGGTGCATGCGGTACACCCGGTCGCCGTAGTTGCCCAGTCCGGCGAGATAGCCGTCCTTCCCGCTCGACACGATCGTCCAGGTGCCGGTGATCCCCCCGACCGAAATCTGCCCGGACCAGTTGTCCTGCGACGTGTTGAACGACGCGGGCACGAACGAGAATGCCACGGCGCCGTTCAGATGGACGCGCAGCTTCTCCCCGTCCCAGGTGTCGAGCTTGATGAGATCGGCATCGATCGTGGTGCGCCCGGCTGCCGGGTTCAGCACATAGGTCTTGCTGAGCGTCGGCCCGGTCCCGCCGCGCACGCCGGTTTCGCGGAGGAACCGCCCCAGCCGCCCTTCCTGATCGGCCTGCAGGCTGCCGCGCCGCTGGGTGCGACCGATCAGCTGCCCGGCGCGGTCGTACTGGAAGCTGGTCGAGCTGTAGCCGTCGTTCAGGTTGACGAAGCCGTCGCCGTTGGTCCCGCCATAGCCGATCTGTTCGATGACGTTGCCCTGCGCATCGTAGCGATAGCCGGTGACCATCGCCGCGCTGCGGTCCTGCCCGTTCAGCCAGTCGGCCATCTGCGTCATGCTGGGCACGCCGTTCCAGCCCAGCATCGGCAGGTAGAATTGCTGCTGGGTATAGGCGACGGTCCATTCGACCTGCCCCGCCGCGTCGTAGCGGCGCTGCGTCACCCCGCCCTCGCCGTCGATGACATAGGCGAGCCGCTTGGCGGAATCATAGACATAGCGGGTGACGCTCGGCCCCGCCCCGTCGGCATAGTCGCCGAAGCCCGGTGCCTCGGTCCGCCCCGCCGCGACGCGCACGACCGTCGGCTCGACCATCAGGATGTGACCGTCGCCCGCTCCGCTCGGGCTGCCGTAGAGTTCGAGCCGCCCCGTGGCCGCGCCCGCCGGGACCTCGAACGCCTTGGCGACCTTGCTGTCGTAGGGCTGGGCACCGTGCACCGTGGCGATCGCGGTGCTGCCGACCCCCTGTCCGCTGGCGTCGGTCCACCAGACAACCAACGTCATGCTGCCAATCGGCGCCGGTGCCTCCAGCCCGGTTCCGACATAGAGCCATTCGCCTCCCTGGACCGCGAAAGGGGCCGAACCGATCGACAGGACCTGTCCGGCCGCCGTCGCCCGGTAATGGCCCCGGATGAAGTTCTTGCCCCCGGCGGTCCCGGTGGTGATCGGCCCGCTGACGATGTTGTTCGGATTATACGGATAGCCCCAGCCCTCGCTGGAGAAGGACACGGCGGCATTGTGCACGCGGTTGGCGTCGCGCGCCTCGGTCAGCAGCTGGTTGTCGGCGTTGTACGTCCGCACGATGACCCCGCCGTCCGGCTCCAGCGTCATCACATTGTTGCCGTTCAGGTCATAGGCGTGGCGGGTCACGCGTCCGGCGGCGTCGGTGACGCTGTCGACGTCGCCGTTCATGGTGTAGGTGAAGCGCGTGACCTGCTGCGCCGCGCCGCTGACGGCGGGAGGTGCGGTCAGCGTGCGGAGCGATCCGTCCGCATTATAGTCGAACCGGGTGTGCTGCCCCGCCGGATCGGTGACGGTGGTCGCCCCGTTCTCATAGGCGATGGTCGTGACCCGCTCGCTCGTTCCCGCGACCGCCTGCGCCATCCGCTCGACCCGGCCCGAGGCGTCATAGGTCAGGGACAGCAGCGACCCGTCCGACTGGGCGATCGACGCGATATATTGCGAGCTGCCGTGGTAGCTGTAGGTGGTGACATAAGTGTCGCCGTCGACCGTCAGATCGTCGTCGGGGCTGAGGTCCACCTCGACCGTCTGCAACCGGTTGAGCGAATCATATCCATATCGGGTGCGTGTCGAAGATCGCGACAATCCGGTCGCCGGATCGATATAGGTCGTGACGGTCGAGCCGATGTTGTTGGTGCCGGCATTCCAGCGATACTCGATCGTGCCGCGGCTGCCGGTCACGCCGTCGGCGGTCTGCATCCGCAACAGCCGCCCGTTCTCGTAGGTGAAGCTGATCCGGTTGCCGCTGCTGTCGGCGATCTCGCTGATCTGCTGGTCGGGCCCGCCATAGCTCTCGACCGTCTGGCTGTCGCCGTCGGTCCAGCGCCACATCTGGTCGTAGCGCAGCCGGTCATGCGCGCCGGTGCCCTCGGTCGAGACATAGGCGTTCGCGCCGCCGTCCCAGGTGAAGGTGACGACCGACCCGTCGGCGGCGGTGCGCTTCACCGTGCTGCCCGCGGCGTTGAGCGTGCCGGTCAGCCCGTGCACCCGGCGCTGGTTGCCCATGCGCCAGTTGTCGCCGTTGTCGTCGGTGCGGTCGCCCCGGCTGTTGTAGGTGCGCAGGATCGCCGCGTCCGGCCCGCGCCCGACGAGGAACTCGTCGCGCTGCGACACGATAAGATTGCCGTTGGCGGCGTTCAGCATCACCTGTTCGCCGCTGCGCCCCATGGCGGCGCCGCCCATCGTCCCGCCGCTGCCGAGCAATGCACCCGAACCCCGTTCGAATCCGGTGCCCGCCCCGGTAAAGATCGCAACCATTCCGCCATGCCCCCGCGACCGGCACCGCGCAACGCAGGTGCCGCATGGCATCCCGGTCGCGGGGAAAGCGGATAAGTTTAGGCCGATTTTCCTCGAAAACGGCGGCAGTTCGCCGATACGCGCGCCGCCCGCCGTCCTATCCCGCCCGCGGGGATGGGAAGTGGGACATGGAAGCCGACCGGGCGCTCAATCTGCTGGACGACATGCTGTGGCAGGGACTGATCCTGACCGCGCCGATCCTGCTGGCGACGCTGGCGATCGGGCTGGTCATCAGCGTGTTCCAGGTCGCGACCCAGATTCAGGAGGCGACGCTCAGCTATGTGCCCAAGCTGCTGGTCGCCGCCGGGCTGCTGATCCTGCTCGGGCCGTGGATGATGACGCGGATGACCGATTTCGCGCGCGGCCTCTATCTCGCCATTCCGGCGCTGGTCGGCTGAGGGCGGACATGGACCCGATCGTGCAGCAGGCGACGGCGACCTTGCTGGTGTCGCTGCGCATCGCGCCGACCCTCGCCTTCGCCCAGCCGTTCACGCTGATCCGGGTGCCCGCGATCGTCCGCCTGATGCTGTCGATCGCGCTGGCGGCATGGCTGGTCGCGGGCAACCCCGGCGCGACATGGCGCGCGCCGGTGTGGCAGCAGGGCTTTCCCGTGCTGGCGGTCGGCGAACTGCTGCTCGGCATCGCGCTGGCGCTGGCGCTGCAACTGGCGTTCGCCGCGCTGCTGGTCGCGGGGCGGACGATCGACATCCAGGCGGGATACGGCCTTGCCGTGCTGGTCGATCCGTCGCTGCGCAGCCAGATGCCGCTGATCGGCACGGTATTCGCCTATGCGGCGGGCGCGGTGTTCTTCGCGACCGACGGCCCGGCGAAGCTGCTGGCGATCTGGGCCGGATCGCTCGAACGCGCGCCGCTCGGCAGCGCCTTCGCGGCGACGCGGCCCGACGTGCTGATCGGCTATGTCTCGGCGGTGTTCCTGCTCGCCTTCGGGCTGGCGGGGCTGGTGATGCTGGTGCTGTTCCTCGCCGACCTCGCCGTCGCACTGATGTCGCGCACCCTGCCGCAGATGAACGTCCTGCTGCTGGGGTTCCAGGTCAAGACGCTGGCGACGCTGGCCATGCTGCCGGTGGCACTGGCACTGTCGGGCGCGCTGTTCGCGACGATCGTCGCCTATGCGCTCGACACCATGGCCGAGGGCGTCTGATGGCCGACGCCCCCGAACAGAACCGCAGCGAGGCGCCGACCCCGTTCAAGCTGCAGAAGGCGCGGGAGAAGGGACAGGTCGCCCGCAGTCCCGAACTCGGCTTCCTCGCCGGGCTGCTCGCGCTGATCGGCTTCGTGTCGGTCGCCGGACCGGCACTGGTCGCGACGCTGGCGCAGGCGATGCGGATCGCGCTGTCGAGCGGCTTTGCCGAGGGGATCGAACCGGCGGGTGCGGCGGGGCTGCTCGCGCGCCTCTACGGCACGATCCTGTCGCCGCTGCTGCTGCTCGGCGGCACGCTGGTCGGGATCGTCATCCTGCTCGAACTGATCCAGTTGCGCGGATTCGTCCTGACCTTTCACCCGCTCAAACCCGACTGGTCGCGGCTCAATCCGGCCAAGGGGCTGAAGCGGCTGTTCACGCTGCGCATGCTGAAGGAAACGCTCAAGAGCCTCGCCAAGTTCGCCGCCTATGCCGCCGCGACCTGGGTGGTGGTGCGCGGCGTGGTTACGGCCGAAGGGCAGGTCGCAGGCGACGGCGAGCGGATCGCGACGCTGCTGCACACCGCCGGGCTGCGCCTCGCCTTCGCGTTCCTGCTGGTCGCGGTGGTCTTTGCGATCCTCGACCAGTTGCTGGTCCGGCGCGAATTCACCCGCCAGATGCGGATGAGCCGCCGCGAGGTGACGCGCGAACACCGCGAGCGCGAAGGCGAACCGCGCATCAAGCAGCGCCGCAAACAGCTCCACCGCGAGATGACCGCACAGGGCAAGGGCAGCGTGGCGGGCAGCGACCTGCTGATCGTCAATCCGGAGCATTTCGCGGTGGCGCTGCGCTACGACGATGCGGCGATGACGGCGCCGGAGGTCGCGGCGAAGGGCCGGGGCGAGCATGCGCTCAACCTGCGGCGCGAGGCGGGATGGCGCGGCATCCCGATCGTCGCCGATCCGCCGCTTGCCCGCGCGCTGTTCCGCGCCTGCACGATCGGCGCGACGATTCCCGGCGACCGGTTCGAGGCGGTCGCCGCCCATTACATCGCCCTGCGCCGCGCGCAGGCCGCCGAACGGACCTGAACCCCATGTCGACCGCTCCCGCCGCTGCCGCGGATGTCCTGCCGCGCGGCAATCGCGACCTTGCCCTCGTCGTCGCGACGATCGGCATCCTCGTCATCCTGTTCGCGCCGATCCCCCCGGCGCTGCTCGACCTCGCGATCATCGCCAACTTCGGGCTGGGGCTGACGATCATGCTGCTGACCTTCTATGTCGGCAGACCGGTCGAATTCTCGACCTTTCCCTCGCTGCTGCTGGTCGCGACGCTCTATCGCCTGTCGCTCAACGTCGCGGCGACGCGGCTAATCCTGACCGGGGGCGATGCGGGCGACGTGATCGGATCGATCGGCGCGTTCGCGGTACGCGGCAATTTCGTCATCGGCCTCGTCGTGTTCGCGATCCTGGTCGTCGTGCAATATGTCGTCGTCACCGCAGGCGCGCAGCGCGTGTCGGAAGTGGCCGCGCGCTTCACGCTCGATTCGATGCCGGGGCAGCAGATGAGCATCGACGCCGACCTGAACATGGGGCTGATCGACCGCGACGAGGCGGTCGCCCGGCGCAAGGCGCTGGAGAAGGAAGCGTCCTTCTACGGCGCGATGGACGGGGCGAGCAAGTTCGTGAAGGGCGACGCGATCGCCGGGATCATCATCCTGCTCATCAACATCGTCGCGGGCTGGATCGTCGGCGTGACGCAGATGGGCATGGCATGGTCGCAGGCGCTCCAGCATTTCACGCTGCTGACGATCGGCGACGGCATCGCGACGCAGCTGCCCGCGCTCATCATCTCGATCGCGACCGGCATCATCGTCACCCGATCCGCGTCGGACCGCGAACTGTCGACCGAGGTGTTCCGGCAGCTGGGGTCGGTGCCGCGCATCCCGGTGATCGTCGCGATCGTGCTGCTGGCGCTGCTGCTGCTGCCCGGCATGCCCAAATGGCCGATCGCGGTGATCGCGCTGCTGGCGTTCGTCGCTTGGTGGCGCATCCGCCGCGCACAGGCCGGGGCGAAGCTACCGGCGGTGGACGAGGCGGTCGCCGCCGATACCGGCGCGATCCCCCCGCTCGAAATCCGGCTCGGGCAGCGGCTGGCGCAGGCATGGGGCGGCGAGGGGGCGGTGGTGATGGAGCGCATCGCCGCGCTGCGCCGCGTACACGAGGAACAGTTCGGCATCGCCTTTCCCGCCGTCCGGCTGGCCGACGGTACCGACCTTGGCGACGACCAGTATGAGATCCGCCTGTTCGGCGCGCGCCACGGCACGGCGGACGTGCCGCCCGACCGGGTACTGGCGATTCCGGCGAACGGACAGCGTCCGGCGCTGGACGGGATCGAGACGGTCGATCCGGCCTTCGGCCTGCCCGCATGGTGGATCGTCGCCGGGGCCGCCGATGCCGCGCGTGCCAAGGGCTGCACGATCATCGATCCGCTGACATTGCTGGCCAATCACTTCGGCGAGATCGTGCGCGGCGAGGTGGCGACACTGCTGACCCGTGCGACCGTCGTCGAGCTGCTCGACGGGCTGCGCCGCCGCCAGGGCGGACTGGTCGAGGAGCTGGTGCCGCAGATATTGTCGGTGTCCGACATCCAGCGCGTGTTGCAGAACCTGCTGGGCGAGGGGGTGTCGATCGGCAACATCGACCTGATCGCCGAACATCTGGTCGACCTCGCCCGCACGCAGAAGGACCCGATCGAGCTGACCGAACAGGTCCGCCAGCGGCTGAGCTACGCCATCTGCCACAAGCTGCGCGGGCGGCACGCCGACCTTGCGGTGCTGAGCCTCGACCCCCGGCTGGAGAACCAGCTGGCGGCGAGCGTCGGTCCCGGCGGCGGCGCGATGCAGTTCGATCCCCGGCTCGCCGACCAGCTGATCCGGCGGCTGATGCCGCTCTCCGAGGCGATGTTCCGCGACGGTCGCGCCCCGGTGCTGCTGTGCGGTGCCGAGCTGCGCCGCCACCTGCGCGCGCTGACCCGGCGCAGCCTGCCGCATCTGTCGATATTGTCGGTGGGGGAGATACCGATGCGGATCACGCTCAAATCGTTCGACATCGTCCGCCTCGAACCGCAGGGTTGATGCCATGACCGACGCGCACGCCGCCTATGTCCAGCTTCGCGACTATCTGGCGCACGATCCCGACAATGCCGCGCTGATCGCCGATACCGCGCGCGCCGCCCATGCCGCGGGTGCGTTGGACGCGGCGGCGGCGCTGGCCGACCGGCACGACGCCATTGTCGGGGCGGGGCCGGAGATGGCGCATCTGCGCGGGCTGATCGCGATGGCGCGGCGCGACTGGGCGGCGGCGCGCGGGCAGTTCGAGCGGTTGCGCGCACTCGGCATCGATGCCGCGCCGATCCGCTTCAACCTCGCCTGGTCGCTGGCGATGCTGGGCGAAAAGGACGATGCGCTCGCGCTGCTCGACGCGGAAACGGTCGCGGTGCTGCCCGCCGCCGCGCAGTTGCGGATCGGGATCGAGCATGAGCGCGGCGATCTCGACGCGGCGGAGGCGACCGCCCGTGCCGCGATCGACCGCTTTCCCGGTCATGCCGCGCTGCACGCCGCCGTCGCCACGCTGGCGATCGATCTGGAGGACGCCGATCTCGCGCGGCGCTGTATCGCGGTCGGCGCCATGCTGCCGCCCGCGCTGGCGGCGCAGGGGGTGCTGGCGCTCGCCGACGAGGATGTCGCCACTGCGGCGATGGCGTTCGACGCCGCGCTGGCGGGCGATCCCGGCAACGGACGGGCGCTGATCGGCAGCGGGCTGGTGGCGCTGCACCGCGCCGACCCGCTCGCCGCCGCGCGGCTGCTCGACCGGGGCGCGGCGGTGTTCGGCAACCATCTGGGATCGTGGATCGCGGCGGGCTGGGCATGGCTGATCGGCGGCGACCGCACGATCGCGCGCGAGCGGTTCGAGCGCGCGCTCGCGGTCGATCCGAACTTCGCCGATGCGCATGGATCGCTGGCGGTCATCGATCTGGTGGAGGGCGATATCGCCAGCGGTCGCAGCCGCACCGGGATCGCGCTGCGGCTCGACCGCGCCTGCTTCTCGGGCGCGCTCGCCGCCGCGATCCTCGCCGGCGGTGACGGCGATGCCGCGCGGGCCGAAGCGATCCTGGAGGCAGCCATGTCGGCCCCGCTCGACGGGAGCGGGCGCACCCTCGCCCAGATGCTCGCGCGGATCGGCGGCGCGGCCTGATCGCCTATGGCTCGCGCAGCGCCGCCGCCGCCCGGTCGATAAGGTCGCCCCCCTCGGGCAGGTCGGCGACGATCCGGACCACCCGGTCGAGCACGCTCCGAAACGCGGCATCGTTCGCCACCGCATCGCCCAGCTCGTCCAGCAGCAGCGCATGGACCACCGCCCGGCGGCGTTCGTCGGGGTCGAGCGCGTCGAACCCGGCCATCGCGCGCAGCCGGTCGACCGGCGCGCGTTCGGACCGGGCGGTCGCCTGTGTCCGCGCCGTCCCCGTACCGCGCGTCAGCCGGTCGCGCAGCAGCAGCAGGACGTGATCGGCACCATTGATCCGCGTCATCCGCGCCCCATGCCGCCGCCGCCGATCTGCCCCAGCAGGAACGAGGTCGCCGATGCCGCCTCGACCGGCGCGGGATCGGGTGCGGCGATCTTGCGGCACTCGTCGATGATCAGCTGCATGTCGCGGTTGAGCGGCGGATTCTCGCCATTGGCGGCGATCCCGGCGGCCAGCGCCGCCTGCGCCTCGGCGAAGCGGTCGTGGATCAGATGGGTCAGGCCGCCCACGAACTGCGCCAGATAATGCGCCTCCGGCAGCGCCGTCAGCGGCTGCCACGTCGCCAGCGCCCGCCCCGCCTCGCCCGAGGTCAGCTCGAAGAAGCCGAGCTGGAACCGCGCCAGCGCGAAATCCGGGGCGAGCGCGACCGCACGCGACAGCGACCCGTGCGCCTC
This sequence comes from Sphingomonas silueang, assembly GCF_040049155.1. Taxonomy (NCBI): domain Bacteria; kingdom Pseudomonadati; phylum Pseudomonadota; class Alphaproteobacteria; order Sphingomonadales; family Sphingomonadaceae; genus Sphingomonas; species Sphingomonas silueang. The sequence goes on along the minus strand of NZ_JBDZDK010000017.1, from coordinate 62,452 downwards.
GATCGCCCGCCCCCCGCCCGCGAGGAACGACCCGCGCAGGAAGTGCAGCCGCGCATCGTCCGGAAATTCCGCCAGCAGCCGGTCGACCAGCGCCAGTTCCTCCCCCGTGCCGCCGCGCGCCGCCGCGAGCAGGGTTTCGATCGCTTCGTCGCTGCATGTCGTCATCGTCATTTCCTATAGCCCGTGCAACCGCCGCCGCAGCCGACCGATCGCCGCGGCATGAATCTGCGATACCCGCCCCTTGGACAGCCCCATCAGCTGCGCCACCTGGGTGAAGCTGATGCCGTTGCCGTAATGCTGGCGGATCACCGTCGCCTCGCGCTCGGGCAGCCGGTCGATCGCCTCGGTCAGCAGCGCCATGCGTTCGCGCCATGCAAGGCTCTGATACGCATCGGGCCGGGGATCGGCTCCGTCGCCCGTCACCACCAGCGCGGTATCGCCGAGCATCAGCCCGATCGCCAGCCCCGATACCAGCGCGCGCAGCGCCGCCACCGGATCGGCAGGCCCTGCGGCATCGCGCAGCGAGCGGGCGCGCTCCACCTCGTGCCGTCGCCGTTCGCGGTAGCAGGCATCGGTCTCGTTCATCCGCGACGCGCCGTCGGCGATCGACCCGACGATCCGCCGCCGGGCATAGGCGCCGAACGGGATGTCGCGCCACGGATCATAGCGGTCGATCGCCTGCAACAGCCCGGCATAGGCGAAATGCTCGAAATCGCCGAGATCGCTACCGTGGCTCGGGCGGCGGCCGAGTTGCCGCCGGGCGATGCTGCGCGCCAGCATGCGATAGCGGTCGAACAGCGCCTCGCGGCAACGCCATTCGCGCTCCTGCCGCAGCCGCCGCCACAGCGACGCCTCGACCCGGGGCGGCACCAGCAGCAGGTCCAGGCCCGATCGCCGCATCGTCATCGGAAGCTGCCGAGCACCCCCTGCAACACCAGCCCCCAGCCGTCGATCAGCACGAACATCAATATCTTGATCGGCAGCGCGATGGTGGCGGGCGGGACCATCATCATGCCGAGCGCCAGCAGGATGCTCGCCACCACCAGATCGATCAGCAGGAACGGCAGCAGGATGACGAAGCCGATGGTGAACGACACCCGCAGCTCGTTGAGGATGAAGGCGGGAGCGAGTTTCAGCGTCTCGACCTCCTCCGCCCGGCGCGGCAGCGGCGTCTTGGCGATGGCATAGATCGCCTCCAGATCGGCGTCGCGGGTCTGCGCCAGCATGAAGCGACGCAGCGGCGCGGTGCCCGCGGTCATCGCCGCTTCGACGCCGATCCGCCCGGCCATCAGCGGCTGGAGCGCATCGGCGTTGATGCGGGTGAAGGTCGGCCCCATCACGAACGCGGTCAGGAACAGCGACAGCGCGACCAGCACCGTGTTCGGCGGCGTCTCGGGCATGCCGAAGGCGTGGCGCACCATCGACAGCACGATGACGGTGCGGATGAAGCTGGTCATGCTGATGATCGCAGCGGGCACGACCGCCAGCAGCGTCAGGATCAGCGCGGTGCGCACCACGTCGCTGCCGATCGCACCGTCGAGGAAGGGGGCGGCGGTCATGCGCGGGCGCTCCCGTCCACGTCGCGGCGCTCGACCACCTGCTGCCCGGTCGCCGACGACAGGATCAGATATTCGCGCCCGTCGCAGCGCAGCAGGCACAGGTCGGCATGCGGGCTGATGCGGCGGCTTTCGAGCACCGCGATCCGCCGCCCGGCCACCGCCCGGCCCGCCCCGCGCCAGCGCGACAGGTCGATCCGCCCGCCGCCGCGCCTGAGCAGCACCGCGCCGACCGCCGCGAGCAGGATGCACAGCAGCAGCGCCGACACGATCCGGGTCAGCGACACGTCGAGCGCCGCACCGCCGCCCAGCCGGGGCGTCGCGGCGGCGGCAGCGATGGCCAGCATCGTCACGCCGGCCATGCCGCGATCTCCCCGATCCGCACCGCGAAACGATCCTCCACCGCCACCAGCTCGCCGCGCGCGACCGCGACGCCGTTCAGGCGCAGTTCGACCTGCCGGTTGAGCGGGGCGTCGAGCGGTACGATCCCGTCCGCCTTCAGTGCGGCGAGTTCGCCCACGGTCATCGTCGCGCGGCCCAGCACCGCTTCGAGTTCGAGCGGCACGGTGTCGATCAGCCTGGGATCGATCCGGGCGGGAGCGGTCGGGGATTGGGTCAAGGCATTACTCATGCGGACAGCGGTTGGGTGATCTTGAGGAACGGGGCCGGGTCCGCCGCCACGACGGTCACGCGGCCGCGCGCGGCGGCGCATCCGTCGATCGCGATCGGCATCGCGTCGGTGATCTTGCCGCCCAGCAGCACCACATCGCCCTCCGCCAGCGCGGCGAGATCGGCGACATGCAACTGCACCCGCCCGGCGAACGCGCCGACCGTCACGCGCTGCGCCGCCAGCGCGGCACCGATCGAGCCGAGCGGCAGGGCGGGCGGCGGCGGCAGGATGCGGTGCACCAGCGCGGCGAAGCGATCCGCCGACAGGCCGATCGCAAGCGGCAGCGTGCCGATCGCGGCGGTCAGCACCGGTTCGCCCGGCTGCGGACGCCAGTCGCCGCTCGGGCCGAACGCCTGTGCCAGCATCGCGCGCAGGTCGTCGACGCACGCCTCGCCCAGCCGTTCGAGCAGATCGCGCTCGGCATCGTCCGACCGGTCGGCGGCGACGCCCAGCAGCGCCGCGCCGAGTTGCACGAGCCCCCCGGTCGCGACGCCGAGCATCAGCCCGTCGCGCGACCGCCACGTCATCGCCCCCGCCGACGCCCGCGCCATTGGGCGGAGCAGCGGCGGACGCTCGGCGAACCAGCGTTTCGCCCAGCGCGCGACCGGCTCGGCCAGCGCCGCGTCGAGCGCGGGCGGCGGCACCGTATCGGCGGGCAGCCAGCGACGCGCGTCCATCAGCCCTGCCCGCGGATGCCGAAGAGCTGCTGGATCATGTCGTTCGACACGCTGACGATCTGCGACGATGCCTGGAACCCGCGCTGGATCAGGATCAGATCGCCGAACTGCTGCGACAGGTCGACGTTCGACGCCTCCAGCCGCCGCGACCGGACCTGCCCGACCCGCGCATCGCCGCCCGCCAGCAGCAGCCGGTCGCCCGGCACCGTCTCGACGAACACGCCCGACTGCTGTTCCAGCCGCGTCGGATCGCGGAACCCGGCGAGCGCGATCGCGCCGAGATCGGCCTTCTCGCCGTTGGAATAGGACAGTTCGAGCCGCCCGTTCGCATCGGCGGCCAGCGCGGTGATCGTCCCCGCGACATGGCCGTCGGTTTTCGTGACGCGCAACGTCGACGTGTCCCCGGCGGAATAGGAGGTGGCCCCGCCCGAAAAGTCGAAATCGACGCTCAGCCCCGACGCGCTGTCGGTAAACGTCAGCCGGCTGGTCGCGGGATCGGCGATGCCGCCGGTGAAGCGGAGCGCTGCGCTGCCGATCGCGGTGCCCTTCGCGTCGCTCACCGCGACCGTCCACGCATTGGCGCCCGCCGCCGTGTCCCTGGTGAAGCGCGCGGTCCAGCTATGGGTGCCGCCGGTCGCGTCGATCACCTTGATGTCGCCGACCGAGACGCTGGTCGCCGTCGCCGACAGATTGTCGCCGAAGGTGACGGTCGTGGTCGCCCTGGGCGGGCTGGTCCGGCGGCTGTCGATCGACAGCGCGACCGGGCGCTGCTCGGCGTCCAGCGTGGCGAGGCGATAGTTCGTGCCGCGCAGCACGATGAACCCGGCGGCATCGACATCGAAGCTGCCGGTCCGGGCATAGGCGGTGCGGGTGCCGTCCTGCAGCAGCATGAAGCCGTTGCCGTCGACCGACAGGTCGAGATCGCGGTCGCTGCCGCGCAACTCGCCCTGCTTGAAGCTGAGCGCCGCCGCGTCCAGCGTCACCCCGTCGCCGTCGCCCCGGCCCCCGTCGCCGCCCAGCGCGCCGCCGCTGCCGGATGCGCCGTAGAGGTTGCGGAAGCTGACCGTCGAACTCTTGAACCCGGTGGTGTTCAGGTTCGACACGTTGTTGCTGACCTGCTGCAACCCGCGGGCATAGGCGTTCAGCCCGCTCAGGCCGATATAGATCGAACCGAACATCATTGTTTCTCCCTGATCTGCGAAATGGTGGAAATGGCGATGCCGCTGATGGTGCGCCGGTCGTCGGTCTCGATCGTCACGGTCGGCGTGCCGTTCGACAGCGCGACCGCGCTGACCGTGCCGCTGACCACCGCCGACCCGGCGGGCACGTCGACATATCGGCCGAGCAGCCCCGCCGCCTGCCCCGCCGCCTGCGCGGCGACCAGCGACGCCAGCCGCTCGTTGGTCACCTGCCCCTGCTGGACCTGCGAGAACTGGGCGAGCTGCGAGACGAACTGGAAATTGTCCATCGGCTTCAGCGGGTCCTGATAGCTCAGCTGGGTCAGGATGATCTTGAGCAGCGCATCGAAGCCGAGGCCGAAGGCGCTCGTCGTCGCATCGGCGGCACTGCCCGACTGCGCGGGCGCGGGCGTGGCAGGGGTGATCGGCGCGGTCTGCATCTACGGGTTCCTCGGATCGGTCGGGCGGGCGAGGACGGCGATCCGTCCGGGGGCATGGCCGTGCCGGGCCAGCAGCGCGGCGATCGCGTCGGCGAGGCGCAGCCGCTCGCCCGCGTCCAGCATGTCGAGCCGGGCGACGACCTCCAGCGCGTGGCCGACCGCATGCACCGCCACCGCGACCGGCGCGGTCGGCCGCGGCAGGAAGCGCGGGCGGGCGGCGCTGCGCGGCATGGCCTGCGGCGCCTCGGCGGCTGCCGGTCGCGACGGCTGCGCGACGACCGGAGTCGGCACGTCCCGCGCGGGGACCGACGCGACGGCTCGGAACCGCGGGCGGGGGGCAGCGCCCGGCGGCGGCGCATTCTGTACGGATCGGATTGTCCCGCTCGCTGGCAGGAACGGCGGCGGCGGCACAGACCCCTCACCTGACGGCCCCGCTTCCCCGGTAGGAAGCGGCAGCGGGGCGACCGGCATCGCGCGTGCGGGAACCGGCGGGTCGGGCACGAACGCTAGTGCCCGCGCGAACAGGCCGTCCTCGTTGAATACCCGGGCGGCGGGCGGACGCTCCCCCGCCTCCAGTGGCACGGTGGCGACATGCGGCCCGACCATCGCCGCCGGCGGAAAGGGCTCGCTCGCGACGATCGGCCCCGGCGGCACCACCGGAACCACGGCGAGCAACGCCGCGAAGTCCGTCGCCGTCGGCCCGGCGGACACCGGCAACCGGGGCGGATCGAGCGCGATCGGCAGCGCGGCGGGCGCGATCATCGCCGCCCCCACCGGTAGCACAGCCGGTCGGCCTGCGCCGCGAGCAGCGCTTCCTCCCGCCGCCGGACCGCGTCACGGCGGGCCTGTGCTTGCCGCGTCGCGAGCGCCCGGCACCGCCCCTCGGCCAGTCGCCAGCGCCGGGCGGCGTCCGCGCTGGCGGCATCGGCGGCATGCTCCGCCGCCTCGGCCCGCGCCACATCGGCGGCGCCCGCCAGCAGCATCCGCCCGAACAGGGCGCTGCGCACCGGATCGAAGCCCTCGTCCATCTGCTCGACCCATGCCCGTTCGACGCGATCGAGCGTTTCCGTCGCCTCGATCCGCGTCCGGCGCGCCCCGGTCACGGCGCGCAGCGCGTGTCCATGGGCGGCCTCCGCCTGCCCGCGCCGCGCGATCAGCGCCTGCTCGCACCGGGCGAGCATGGCCAGCCTGCGCTCAGCCATGCGCCCCTCCGTGGACGAGCGCCTGCAACCGGCGGCGGGTTTCGGCGATCGGCTCGGCGACCTCGCTGCCCTGGCGCAGGAAGGCGAGCAGCGCGTCCCGCCCCGCGATCGCGGCGTCGATCGCCGCGCTGCCGCCCGCCTGATAGATGCCGCTGTCGATCATCACCCGCGCCTCGTCATGGACGGCGAGTTGCGCGACGGCATGACGCGCGGCGGCGGCATGGTCGGGCGGCATCAGCCGCGACGCGAGACGGCTGATGCTGCGCGGCACGTCGATCGCCGGGAAATGCCCCTGTTCCGCCAGCGTGCGCGACAGCAGGACATGGCCGTCGAGCAGCGACTTCATCACCTCGACGATCGGGTCGTCGATGTCGTCGGTCTCGCTCAACACCGTCATCGCCGCCGTGATCGCACCGCCGCCGCGCACCGCGCCGCACCGCTCGACCATCCGCGGCAGCGCGGCAAAGACATTGGGGGTATAGGCGCGTGCGGTCGGCGGCTCGCCCGCGGCAAGGCCGATCTCGCGGAGCGCCATCGCCAGCCGCGTGACCGAATCGATCACCAGCAGGACATGCTCGCCCCGGTCGCGCCAATATTCGGCAAGGCACAGCGCCAGCGATACCGAACGGGCGCGCAGTACCACGCTCTCGTCCGACGTGGCGGCGACGAGGGTGCAGCGCGCGGCGTCGTCGCGTGCGCGCAGCCCGCGCCAGAAGCTCTCGACCTCGCGCCCCCGCTCCCCGACCAGGCACAGGATGCGGCGGTCGGCGGGGGTCTGGGCCACGATCTGTTCGACGAGGCTGGTCTTGCCGACGCCGCTGGCGGCGAAGATGCCGATGCGCTGGCCGATCCCCAGCGTCAGCAGCCCGTCGATCGCGCGGATGCCGGTCGTCAGCATCCGCTCCGGCGCGATCCGGTCGAGCGGCGGGGGCAGGCTGCCGCCGATCGCCATGCGCGCGACCGGCACCGGATCGCTGCCGCCGTCGATCGCACGACCCAGCGCATCGATCGCGCGCCCGCCATAGCCGTCGCCGACCCCGGCCCGCGCCGCCGACGGTGCCGGTTCCACCCGCGCCCCGACCGGCGGCAGCGCGCGATCCTCGACCGGCACGAGGATCAGGCCGTCCTCCCCCGCCACCGCCACTTCGGCGAGCAGGCCGTCGTCGCCGATCCGGCACAGCTCGCCGACCCGCGCCGCCGGGCCGGTCGCCTCCAGCCGCCCCGTGGCGGCACGGCGGATGCGGCCATGCGCGCTTAGCAACTCGGCTGCCGCGATCCGGTCGAGCAGGAGCGTGCCGGTCATCGCAACGCCTCCGCAAGCCGCGCCCATTGCTGCCGCACGTCGAGGTCGATCGCGCCGAGCCGCACGGTCGCGCGGCACGCGCCCGGCGGCAGGCGTGCGTCGATCGATACCGCGACCCCGTCCCCCAGCGCCGCCACCGCCGCGTCGAGTACCTCCCGATCGGCAAAGTCCGCCGCACTGACCGCGACCGCCACGACCGCCTCGTCGCGCAGCCGCGCCGCGTTGCGCGACAGGGTGGCGGCGACCATCGCCGCCAGCGGCGCGTCCGCCCCGAACAGCCGGTCGAGCGCGGCGGTGGCGAGGATCGCCGCCAGCGCATCGGCATCGGCGAAATGACGGCGCAGGTCGGCGGTCTGTGTCGCGATCCCCGCGGTCAGCGCCGCCAGCCGCGCATCGGCCCGGTCCTGCGCGGCGGCGGCCCCCGCGCGCTCGCCTTCGGCGCGGGCAGCCTCGACCATTGCCTTCGTCCGGGTTTCGGCCTCGCTCGCGGCGCGGCGGGCATCGGCCTTCACCGCCGCAATCTCGGCGTGCAGCCGCTCGCGCTCGGCCCGCGCCGCCGCGCGTTCCTCGGCGAGCGGATCGACCACGGCTGCCGGGGGCGGCGTCACCGCGCGCAGGGGGCGTACGCTTTGCTCCACCGTGCCATGTTTCAGGATCGCCGCCATCGCTCAGCGCCGCTCCCGCCGACCGAGGATGCGGTCGAGCAGCGACGGCGCGGGCGAAGCGGCGACGGTCGCGCCGCGCTCTTGCCGGACGATCCGGCCGAGCGTCTCGCGCACCGCCGCGGGCAGTGCCGGATCGGCGATGCGCGACGCGATGTCCGCACCATAGGGCGACGGCACGACGCCGTCGGACAGCCATTCGGCCGCCCGCAGCCGCTCGTCCGGGGTCAGCCGTGCCAGCACATCGGCCTGCGCCTCGGGCGGCAGCCGCCGCAGCCGGGCGACCAGTGCGTCACCGCGCGCCATCGCCGCTCCCCTCCCGCGCCAGTTGCCGTTGCAGCGCGCGGGCGAACGCCGCATGATCTTCCTCGTCGGGCGCATCCCGCCCCGCTCGCCACCGCAGCAGCACGAGCAGCGCGACCGGTACCGCCAGCAACAGCCACCACCACGCATCCGACCTTGGCCCCGGTACCTCCACCGGCACCGGGGCGGCGCTGCGCGTGGGCATGCGGGGTGCGGGGGCGATCGCGCTTGCGACCGGCGGGGCGGCGATCGATCCGGTCTCGAACGTCAGCAGGTCGCCGTCCGCTTCCCGCATCCCCACCGCCGGGGCGACCGCCGCTTCGATCGTCGCCTGTGTCGCCGGGTCGATCGGCTGCGCGGTGACGAGCGTCAGCCGCAGCCGGAAATTGCGCCCCTGCCCCGCCTCGCCCGGAGTCCAGCGCGCCGGATCGAACGGCTGGTCGCCCTGCGGCATCGCCATCGCCTGTAGCCGATAGCGGAGCTGCGGGAGCACGGCGTCGATCGCACCGCGCGCGCGGGCCTGATAATATTGCTCCACCGCGCTGCGCGCCGCCGCGTCGGCGGATCGTTCCACGGCATCGCCCGCCGGGGCCGCACTGCCCTGCGTCAGCACGCGCCCGTCGGCGTCGAGCACCACCACCCGCTCGGGCGGCAGGTCCGCCACCGCCGCCGACACCAGCCGCTGGATCCCCGCCACCCGCGCCGGATCGGGCGTCAGCCCGCCGCGCATCGTCACCGTCACCGCAGCACTCGGCTCGGTACGGTCGTCGCGGAACAGCGCGCGTTCGGGCAGCGCCAGATGCACCCGCGCCGCCTCGACGCCGTCCATCAGCGTGATCGTGCGGACCAGTTCGCCCTGCAACGCACGCTGATAGTTGATCTTCTGCGCGAAGTTGGTGAGGCCCATGTCCGACTTGTTGAACAGCTCGAACCCGGTCACCGCGTCCGATCGCACCAGCGACAGCCGGATCGCATCCGCCTCGCCTTCGGGGACGAGGATCGTCGTGCCGCCGTCGCGCAGGCGATAGGCGGTGCCGCGCTTGTCGAGTTCGGCGACGATCGCCGCCGCCTCGCCGGGCCGCACCCGCTCGACCAGCACGGCATCGCCGCCGCGCAGGAAGGCGTAATAGCCAAGGCCGAGCAGCAGCACGACCAGCGCGAACACGCCGCCGACGATCGCCCATTGCCGCCGGGCCGGATCCGCGAACACCGGCATCACAGCTGCATGTTCATCAGTTCGCGATAGCCCTCGACCAGCCGGGCGCGGACCTGCATCGCCAGTTCGACCGACAGCCGCGCCTCCTCCAGCGCGATCGTCACCTGATGCAGCGGCACGCCGTCGTCGAGCGCGAAGCGCCGGACCAGCGCGTCCGCCGCGCCGACCTTCGCCTCGACGCCGCGCAGCCCCGCCAGCACCAGCGCGCCGAAATCGGGTGCGGCGATGCCTGCGGGCGGCGGCGCGACCGGTCCCAGCCGCAGCGCGAGCGGGGCGGGATCGACGCCCGTCAGGGCGGGCACGGCGGCGATGCTCATGCCCCCTTCCCCAGTTCGAGCGCACGGCTCATCATCTGGTGCGCGACGCCCAGCGCGGTGAGATTGGCCTCATAGGCGCGCGCGGTGCGGATCATCAGCGCCATCTCCCCCGCATGGTCGATGTCGGGATAGGTGACGAAGCCCGCGGCATCAGCATGCGGATGGCCGGGTTCGTGCACCCGCCGCACCGATCCGGCGACCGGCTCCAGCCCCAGCACCGCGACCCCCTGCGCCTGCGGCGCGCCATGCAGCATCGCGCGAAAGCCCCGCGCCGGTCCCGACAGCAACCGCTGCGCGCGATAGGGCGCGCCGTCGCCCGCCCGGCTGGTGTTCATGTTGGCGAAGTTCTGCGCGATCACCTGCAACCGCTGCCATTCGACATCCAGCCCGCTCCGGCTGATCCGCGCCGCGTCCATGGTCAGCGCCCCCCGGCGATGGCGCTGCGCATCAGCCCCATCTGCCGCCCGAGCAGGTCGATCAGCGCGCCGTAGCGCAGCGCCGTTTCCGAAGCGGTCGCGAGTTCGAGGTCGACGCGCAACTCGCTGCCATAGGCGGCAGGGGGCAGGTGTTCGACCTGCGGGCGCACCGCCGCGACCGCGTCCGGCCCGCGCGCCGCCGCATCGCGCAGCGCGGTCTCGAACGCGACGCGCAACGGGCGATAGCCCCGCGTCGATGCGTTGGCGATGTTGGCGGCGGTCGTCTCCGCGCGCGCCGACAATCCGTCGAGCGCCCGTACGATCACCAGCGGGGTCACTGCGTCCATGTGCAATTCCATCATTTGATGACGAGTTCGGCGTGCAGGGCACCGGCGGCCTTGATCGCCTGCAGAATGCCGATCATCCGCGCGGTATCGACCCTGGCCTTCGCCAGCGCCTGCACCAGATCGCCGATCGTGGTGCTGGGAAAGCGGAAGGTGCGGTCGCCCGACCCTTCGGCCACGTTCAACCGGGTGTTGGTCACGATCAGGCTGCGCACCCCGCCGGGGTCGCTGGCGAACCCGGTGAAGAAGTCCGGCTGCGACGCCGCATTGTCCTGCACCACCGATATCCGGATATCGCCCTGCGCGATCACCACCGGCGACAGGGTGACGCCGCCGCCCGCGACGACGGTGCCGGTGCGTTCGTTGATGACCACGCGCGGCGGCGCGTCGGGGCGCACCGTCATGCGTTCGAGGTCGGCGAGGAAACCGGTCAGCTGCGCCGCCGATCCGCCGAAGCGCACCCGCACCTCGTCCGCGTTGCGTGCCCATGCGGCCCCTGCGCCCAGCCGCCGCGAGATGCCCGCCGCGATCGCCTCGGCAGTGGAGAAGCTCGGCTCGGCCAGCAGGAACGACAATTCGCCGCCGGGCTTCAGGATCGAGCTGTCGACCGCCGCCTCGATCGTCGCGCCGCCCTGCAGGATCGCCGAGGTCGGATAGTTGCGCTGTTCGCGGTTGAGCTGGCTGTCGAAGCGATGCCCGCCGACCAGCAACGGCCCCTGCGCCAGCGCATAGGTGCGCCCGTCCGGCCCCAGCATCGGCGTCATCACCAGCGTGCCGCCCGCCAGGCTGCGCGCATCGCCGATCGACGCGATCGTCGCATCGATCCGGTCGCCGACATTGGCCGACGGCGGCAGCGTGGCGGTGACCATCACCACCGCGACGTTGCGGCTGCTGATCTCCGCCGGATCGACATTGGTGCCGAGCCGCCCGAGCGCGTTGCGCAGCGCCTGCCGCGTCACCGCATTCTGCCGCGTGTCGCCCGATCCCGACAGGCCGACGACGAGGCCGTAGCCGACCAGCGCATTCTCCCGCCAGCCGTCGAACCGGCCGAGCGCCTTGATCGGCACCTCCTGCGCCGATGCGGGGAGCGGGACGGCCAGTGCCAGCAACAGCATCGCGAGCCCGCGCATCAGCCGAGCCCCAGCAGCGCGAACAGCCGGTTGACCAGCCCCGGCCCCGCCCCGCGCGACACGAAGCCGCGCCCGCCGTAATCGATCTCGGCATCGGCGATCCGGGTAGAGAGGACGGCATTGTCGCCGGAAATGTCGACCGGGCGCACCCGCCCGCGCACCCGCACCTCGGTCCGCTCGCCGTTGACGTGCATCCGCTGCCGCCCGGTGACGATCAGGTCGCCGTTGGGCAGGACGTCGCTGACGGTCACGCTGAGCCGCGTCACCAGCCGCTCGCTGCGCCGGGCATCGCCGCGCCCGGCATAGCCGCCGCCGATCGTCACCCGCGCGCCTTCGCGGACCGCCGATCCGGCGTCCAGCGTCGCGCCGACCTCGCTGCGCTTGCGCGAGCTGTTCTGCATCGAATTGCTCGCCTCCGCCGACTGGAACACGACGACGGTCAGCACGTCGCCGACCGCCCCGGCACGCTGGTCGGCGGCGAGCGCGCTCCATTGCCCGCGGCGATAGAGGTCGTCGCCGGTGGCCGATCCGCCCGCCAGCAACGCGAGCATGCCCAGTACCGCGCTCATCGCGCATCCTCCGCCAGCGCGAGCGGGGCGGACAGCACCTGCCCTCCGGCGTCGCGCACGAACACCCGCCGTCCGGCGCGCGCGGGTTGGAGGGTCGTCACGACCCGCTCGACCGCGACCGGACCATAGGCAGCGCGCAGCGTCAGCGCTGTGCCCGCCGCCACCCGGTCGCGCGGCGCGGGCACGAACCGGCCGAGCGGTGCGCCTGCGGCAAGCGCCGTGCGCGCGCGGGCGGCACGATCCCCGCCATCATGGCCGATCGCATCGACCGGCGCGCCGTCGCAGGACGCGGACACGACATCGCCGGTCGTCACCACCTCGCCCGCCGCCAGCGTGCGGCGGGCGGTCCAGCATCCCTGTGCGCCGACGACCGGGGCGTGCAGCGTGATCGCCACGCTCCCCGCGCCGCGCACCGCGAGCGAGGGCTGCCGTCGCCGCACCAGCGCGCGCACCGTCGCCGCGTCGAGCCGAGTCACCTGCCGCCCGGCGGCCAGCCGCAGCACCACCAGCCCCGCCGCGCGGCCCGCGATCCGGCCGCCGTCCGCCCGGCGCACCAGATCGCCGAGCGTCACCTCGCGCCGTTCGACCGTCACTGCGGGCAGCAGCACCGCGACCATCGCTGTCAGCAGCATCGCCACGCCCTCAGCGCCGCAGCCCGTTGGCGATGCCGAGCAGCTGGTCCGCCGCCTGCAACACCTGCGCATTGGCGGCATAGGCGCGCTGCACCAGCATCATCCGCACCATCTCGTCGGTCAGCTGGACGTTCGATCCCTCCAGCGCGCCCTGCACCAGCCGCCCGGTCCCGTCCTCGCCGGGTACGAACGCGGCGAGCGTCGTCTCGTCGGCCACGCGGTACAGCCCGCCGTCGAGCCGCTCGACGCCGCCCGCATCGGTCACGCGCACCAGCTGGATCTGCCCCAGCACGCTCGTCTCGCCGCCCGTCTCCGCGCTGACCGTCCCGTCGGCGGCGATCGCGATCGCGCCGGCATCGGCGGGCACGGTGATCGCGGCCTTCAGCGCCAGCCCGCCCGGCCCGGTCAACTGCCCCTCCGGCCCGAGCTGCAACCGCCCGCCGCGCCACAGCAGCGTGCGCCCGTCCGCACCGATCAGCTCGATCAGCCCGCCGCCGTCGATCGCCACGTCCATCGCCGCGCCGGTGCGTTGCAGCGCGCCGCCCTCGTTCAGCATGAACTGCACGTCGAGCGCGACCCCGGCCAGCGTCGGCGCGGCAGACGCGAGGTCCGCCGACGGCACGCCGCCGTCCGCCCCGCCCGCCACGACATCGGCAAAGCGCACGTCGGCGCGCTTGAACCCGCCGGTGTTGATGTTGGCGATGTTGTTGGCCAGCGCGTCGAGCGCCAGCTGCTGGGTGCGCAGCGCCACCGCGCCGACGTGATAGGCGCCGCTCATCGCCCGTTCCCCGCAAAGGCGTTGACCGCCTTGCCCATCAGTTCGTCATAGAGCTGGATCAGCCGCGCGCCGGTCTCCGCCTCGCGCACCGCCGCCATGCTGCGCGTCATCTCGTCGCCCAGCACGACGTTCGACGCCTCCACCATGCCCTGCCGGACGACCGGATCGCCCGCATCGGCCATCGCCGCGGCATCGGCGGCGAAGAAGCTTTCGCCCACCGGGCGCAGCGCGGCGGCATTGTCGGGCAGCATCACCGCGACCCGTCCGACCGGGCGTTCGCCGTCGAGCACGGTCCCGTCGCGCGCGACCTTCGGCGTCGTGCCGTCGATCGTCAGGTCGCCGCCCCCTGCGCGTTGCAGGAAATAGCCCTGCGGCGTCACCAGCCGCCCTTCGGGATCGCGCCGGAACCGGCCCTGCCGCGAATAGAGTGTCGCATCCCCCGCGCGCAGCTGGAAATAGCCGTCGCCGCCGATCGCGAGGTCGAAAGGGTTGCCGCTCTCGCTGAGCGCCCCCGCCGCCGCGTCGCTGTGGGTGGCGATCGTCGGCGCGGCGTCGCCCCGGTCCACCAATGTCGCAAAGCCGATCCGCCGCCGGTAGCCCGGCGTCGACAGATTGGCGACGTTATGGGCGATCACCTCCAGCCGCTGTTCGGCCATGCGCATCACGGCCGTCGCCGATTCCACCAGTCCCGACATCACACCCCCACCGGACGCATCGCCCCCGCGATGCCGCATATCCCGGTTCCCCGGATGCCACCGGCGGCCCGCGAAGGCGCGCGGGGTTTGATCCGCTATCGAGCAAAGCGGCCAAGGCAATCGAATCGCTTGCGAAACGGACGTCGGTCGGTGGGCGATCGTGCGGCGGCGTGCGCCTCCGGCCACCTGCCCCGAAGGCGATCGCCCGCAGTTCCACCGCTACTCGAAAATGGAGCCAGTTCGCCGAAACCCGCCGGATCGCGCCGATGCGGGCACGGGATCGCGGTTCCAGAAGAGAAGGGCGGCGCCAATCGATGACGCCGCCCCTGTCGTTGCAGTCTTAGACGACGACGCGCCGTTCCCCGGTCGACGTACGATATTCGACACCGGCAGGGAGACCGGCAGCAAGTGCCGCCTGGTTCGTATCATGTACCGGAAGGGCCAGCTTGACCCGACCGAGGCCGTCGATGCGGATGGCAGCGATCTCCAGCGTTCGTCGGAAGATATCGAACCCGATCCCGTCAGCCCGCTCGACCGGACCGAATTGCCAGGTCGCGACGCCGTTCAGATCGTAGCAGGTCTGAAACGCGGACCGTCCGTTGACGGCGTGATGCCGCGCGACCTCCCCGGACGTGGTGAAGAGATTGACCGGCGCAATGGTTGCGTTTCTCTCGGCCTTGACCTTGTTCTCGGTGAAGTAATTTCCCTCGATATGATGATCGTAGCTTGCCTGGATTTGCTCGCCTCCCTCACGCGCGCTGTCCGTGATGAGTAGCGAGCCCTTCTGGTTGTCCCGTGTTTTGTTACCCACGACCGAACTACGCGAACTGTCGGCACCCAGGACGATCGCATAGCCACGACCGCCGACGATCATGTTGTCCGACAGGATCACGTCCGGTGATCCGAAAACCTTGATCCCCATATCGATCAGGGTTTGGCCATAGCCCGCGTTCTGGACCGTATTGGCGATGCAGATCGTGCGCGGCGCAAGTTCGATGTTGATCCCGGCTTCCCGCCCGTCGCGGATCACGTTGTTCGCGAGGATGGTGTCCCACACGACCCCTTCGCCTTTGCCGTCGCCGAAACTTCCCTCCAGATGGAGCGGATTGTACAGGTTGGTGGCGACGATCGTGTTGCCGATCGCCTTGTTGCCGCGCGCATCGGCTGCGTACGCGTTGAAGCTGATGCCCTGTGCCGTTTCCGATACATGGCTGTTGGACACGATGTTGTAGGAACTGTTGAAGAACGCGATGCCGCCGTCGCTGAAACCGTCCACCCAGACCTGATCGACGACGCACCTGTTCGCGAACTCGGTGTTGATGCCGTTACCGTTCGTAACGGTATGATCATTATTCACGTACCGGGCATCGCCGGAAATGCGCAGCAGGGCAACGGCGGCATCTTCGATCGGATTGGTCGAAGAGCCGTACAGGCGTACCGCATCGACCCTTTCGACCGCGATCAGTTTCAGCACCGAAGCGACCCCCGTACCGGCGAGCCTGACGCCCGACTTGACCAGAACGGGCGTGCCGATGCGATAGGTCCCGGCCGGTACATGCACCTCCCCGCCACCCGCAGCAGCCACGGCGTCGATCGCACGCTGGATCGCATCGACATTGTCGGCAGCGGCGGTCGTCGCCCCGAAGTCGGCGATGCTCACCGTCTCGCGCAGCTTGTCGCTGACCTTTCGTGGGATCGCGACGGTGGATGCCTGATCGAACACGACATGTTCGGCGCGTAAGCGTACCCACGCCCCTGCCGTCAGCGGCTGGGTGTCCGCCTTGACGACGTTGATGTTGTCGGCCTTCCCGGCGTAATTGCCCGGCGTCCATGTCCAGAGAGAGGCATCATGGACGATACTCCCCTGGCTCGTTGCCGCAGCCTTCAGCTCTGCAAGCGTGGTTACGGTTGTGGTCGTGATCGTAGCCATTCCCATTCTCCCTGCCGCGAATCGGCAATTGAGAACAAACATAGAACCAAAGCTGTAGGACAGCGGTTTGATGGCACGCATTGGCCGGGGCATATTCACGGGCGCCTGGTCGGGCGGGATGTGCGAACGCCGTTGGGGGCATAGCCAAGCAGTTCGTCCGCGCCGGTCGGGGGCCAAACTGCAACCGTCGAAGGGACCGCGCATCATGCGCAATACAGTGATCGAGCGGTTCGTGGGGCTGGGTTGACCTTCCGACGCGGACGCAAGACACCCGCAACGGTCTTGCGGTACGCCGGCCCTCGCGGCCAGCATTTCGACGATGAAACGATTACGCCAGATATACATGCCCCCAACCAGGAGGGCGTATTCCAGCTGCCCCAGGTCGTCAAAACGCCGGAATACCGCTGGTGCGGACGGCGGGGCTCGAACCCGCACTTCCATAGGAAAGCGGATTTTAAGTCCGCTGCGTCTACCGATTTCGCCACGTCCGCCGACCGGGCCGGAGCGGATCCCCCAAGCCGATCCGCTCCGGTGCGTCAAGCCGCGTCACCTATCCCTTCGGCCAGTGGCGGACGTAATCGACCCGCATCCGCTGCGGGAAGGATGCGTCGTCGATACCCTTCTGGCCGCCCCAGTCGCCGCCGACCGCGACGTTCAGGATCAGGTCGAACGGGCGGGTGAAGGGCCATGCCGCCGCTCCGCCCGGCTGGTCGTTGCGCACCTGCATGTACCCGCGCCCGTCGACACCGATGGTGATGACATCCGGCTGCCAGTCGAGCTGGTAGCGGTGCATTTCGGTGCAGGCGGTGGGCAGTCGCACCTCCGCGCCGCGCTGCGTGCCCTTCACATGGTTGAACGCGCCGCTGTGGACGGTGCCGAGCACGACGCCGGGGTTCCAGCCGACCATCTCCATGATGTCGATCTCGCCCATGTCGGGCCACTGGCCGTCCTTCGGCAGCGTCCAGATCGCGGGCCAGATGCCGCGCCCGCACGGCAGTTGCGCACGAACCTCGTAGAAGCCGTAGCCGAGCGCCTGCCGCGTCACCAGCTTCGCCGAGCTATAGGCCTGCCCGCCCCAGTCGGGCCGGTCGCGCAGCGCCTCGCGCCGCGCCTCCAGCACCAGCACGCCCTGTTCGATCCGGGCGTTCTCCGGGCGGTCGGCGGCGTAATATTGCTTCTCGTTGTTGGCCCAGCCGATCCTGTTGCGCGACGTGTCGTAGCGCCAGCGCGCGGTGTCG
Organism: Sphingomonas silueang; assembly: GCF_040049155.1. NCBI lineage: Bacteria > Pseudomonadati > Pseudomonadota > Alphaproteobacteria > Sphingomonadales > Sphingomonadaceae > Sphingomonas > Sphingomonas silueang. The sequence goes on along the minus strand of NZ_JBDZDK010000017.1, from coordinate 45,196 downwards.
ATCGTGGGTCCGTCGAACTCGTCGGCAAAGGCCGGGGCGGCGCTGGGCGGGGCCATCGCCACATCGACGTGATAGTTGTTCGCGCCGAGCGACTTGGCAGGCGGCGGCGGCGCCTGCTGCGCGGTCGCCGCGCATCCTGTGGCCAGCAACGCGATCGTGATCGACAAACCCTTCATATCGCTCTCCATCTTTTGATGTGAACGTTCGCATGAAGTGGCGGCCCGGGCAACCGGGGCCTATTCCGTCGCGATGACCGTCGCGCTGCCCGGTGCCAGTCCGTCCGCGCTGGCGGTGATGCGCAGCCGCCCGCGCCCGCTTCCCCGCACCAGCGCCACCGCCTGTCCCTCCAGCACCGCGCGTTCCGCCGAGGCGAAGGGGGTGTGATCGACCGACGAACCATTGTCGGTGGCGATCAGCCGCCCCGCACCCTCGACCGCGAAGCGCAGCCGCTGCGTCGCGCGCGGCACGGTCACGCCCTGCGCATCCACCACCCGCGCCCGGACATAGACGGCGGAATCGAAGTCCGACCCGACGCGCGCCCGGTCGGGGGTCAGCGCGATCCGCACCGGCGCGCCCGCCGTCCTCAGGCTGTCGGACACTCCCTCCGCGCCCGCATCGCGACAGACCGCGCGCACCTCGCCCGGCGCATAGCGCACCGCCCAGCGGCGGGGAGACGCATCCTCATGGATCGGCTGCACGCCCAGCGACCGCCCGTTCAGAAACGCCTCGACACGGCGACAATTGCTGTAGACCTCGATCGTCTCGTCATGCGCCCCGCGGTCCTCGGGGGTCCAGTCGTCGAACAGCGCGACCTTCGGCTTGGGCGTCGCCACCGCGATCATCGTCGGCAGCACCGGCTGGTTCGGGCCGCCCGCACCATCGGTCGCCGGGCCTGCCGCCGCCGGATCGGCGTTGCGCACCACGTGCAGCACGGGCCGCTCCGACCACCAGCTCTCGCGCTCCATGCCGCTGATCTTCTGCCGTCCGGTCCGGTCGAGCAGCCCCGCCGGATTCTGGATATTGGGCCAGCCCGAACGGTTCGCCTCACCCAGATAATCGACCCCGGTCCACAGGAACATGCCGGAGAAGGGCTTGTAGTCGCGCACCGGCACCCAGTTGCTGCGGTTGTGCGCATTCTCCGTCCCGACGATGCTGCGCTTCGGATTCTGGCGGCTGGCGGCGATCAGTTCGTTCTCGCGGTAATTCTGCCCCACCACGTCGAGCATGTCGGCAAGGCCGTTGTCATAGTCCCTGGTCACGTTCGGGCGGAACAGCGCCATGGTGACGGGGCGCGACGGATCGGCGGCATGCACGATATCGAGGATGCTGCGCAGCGCCGCCTTGGCCTGTACCGGATAGGCGGTGTCGTGGATCTCGTTCCCCGCACTCCACAGCACGATGCCGGGATGGTTGCGGTCGCGCCGCACCATGTCGAGCGTGTCGCGCTTGTGCCAGTCGCCGAAGAACAGGTGATAGTCCTCGGGCGTCTTGGCGACGTTCCACTGGTCGAACAGTTCGTCCATCACGATCAGGCCCAGCTCGTCGGTCAGGTCGAGGAACTCGGGTGCGGGCACGTTGTGCGCGGTGCGGACCGCGTTGACGCCCTGTGCCTTGAGCGCGCCCAGCCGCTGCCGCCACACATCGAGCGGCACCGCCGCGCCGACCGCGCCGCCGTCATGATGCAGCGCCACGCCCTTCAGCTTGAAGTTGCGCCCGTTGAGCCAGAAGCCGGTGGCGGGATCGAACCGTGCTTCGCGCACGCCGAAGCGCACCGGCTCCGTGTCCAGCACCTGGCCGTCCGCCGCGACGATGCGTACGTCCGCGCGGTAGAGCGCCGGATCGGCGATGTCCCAGCGGCGGGGGTTGGCGAGCGTCACCTCGCCGAGGAGCGTCGCGGTGCGGCCCGCCGCGACCGTCGCCGGGGCACTCGCCCCGCGTGCGACCGCGCGACCGGCGGGATCGGTGATCGCCACCTCCAGCCGGGCGCCGACCGGCAGCGCGCGCAGGTTGGTCACATCGGCGCTGACCGCCAGCGTCGCCTGCGCCGGCGTCAGCGCGGTCGTACGGACGAACGCCCCGCCCTGCGGGATATGCACCTCCCCCGTCTCGATCAGCCGCACCCGGCGATAGATGCCCGAGCCGGTGTACCAGCGTGACGAGGGCGCGGCGGAGGTGTCGGCCCGCACGGCGATCACGTTGCGCCCGTTGGCGGCGAGGTGCCGGGTGATATCGTAGCGCTGGCTGACATAGCCCATCGGACGCTGGCCGACATGGTGGCCGTTCACCCACACGCCGCTGCGCTCCATGATCCCGTCGAACTCGATGAAATAGCGCCGCCCCGGCTGCGGCTGGAGCGAGAGCGCCTTGCGGTACCAGGCGACCCCGCTCGGCAGGAAGCCGTTCTCGCCCGCCGCCCTGGCTTGCGGGTCGAACGGCCCGGCGATCGCCCAGTCGTGCGGGACCGAGACGGTCCGCCATCCGCTGTCGTCCAGACCGGGCGTCTCCGCGCCTTCCGGATCGGCCTGCACGAAGCGCCAGTCGTCGGCCAAGGGCGTGACGGTGCGCGGGGCGGCGACCGCGGCGGTTCCGGCCAGCAGCAGCGCGACGGGGGCAAAAGAGCGATACGAGGCCAAATGGGTACTCCCGGAAAATACTTCTCCAGCCCGCAGGATCGCCGACCGTATCCCCGCGCAGGCGGGGATCCAGGACCACGGGGACCAGCCGTCGGCTTGCCGGACCCTGGACCCCCGCCTGCGCGGGGGTACGTTCGGCGAACATCGCGGGGGCGGTCGGGGATCAGAAGCGGACGTTGACGCCCGCGGTCACGGTGCGACCGATCCGCGTCTCGAACAGCGTGTCCTGCCGCTGGCTGTCGGTGTAGAGCACGTTGCGCTCGTCGGTCAGGTTGGTCGCCTCCACGATCAGCTTGATATTGTCGGTGATGCCGTAGGAGGCCGACGCATCGACATAGAGCGTCGGCTTGTTCCCCTGAAGATCGCTGCCCGGCGACGCCGGAATGCCGCGGATGAAGCGGTCGCGATAATTGGCGGTCGAACGGATGCTGAAGCGGTCGTCCTCGTAATACAGCGTGCCCGAGGCGGTGTTCTTCGACAGCCCGACGAGATCATTGGTGGTGGTGACGGTCGGCACTCCGCCGACGCTGGCGAGGATGTACTCGATCTCCGACGTGACGCGGGTGTAGTTCGCCAGCACGCCGAGATTGCCGAGGAAGCCGGGCAGGAAGTCGAGCCGCGCCTGCGCGTTCACCTCGAAGCCCTGCAGCGGGCCGCCCGGCGTGTTGAACGGCTGCGACACGGTGAACAGTTCGTCCGGTGACGTCTGGCTGTTCTCCAGCAGCGCATTGGGCAGGCCGAGCTGGTTGAACGGGATCTGGCTGTTGACGTTCTGGATGTAGCTTTTGATATCCTTGTAGAAATAGGCGACCGACAGCAGCGATCCCGGCTTGAAATACCACTCCAGCGCGGCGTCGAAGGTGTTGGCGCGGATCGGTTCGAGGAACGGGTTGTTGACGTTGCCCACCCGCGTCACCGGGTTGACCCCGCTGGTCGGCGTCAGCACGCCCAGTTCGGGGCGGGTCATCACCTTCGCCCCCGACAGGCGGATCAGCAGGTCGCGCACCGGCTCGATGACGACATTGGCGGAGGGCAGCCAGTCCTGATAGCCGCGCCGCGCCTGCGCATATTGCCCGACCAGCCCGGTCGGCGAGGTCTGGCCCGCAGGCGGTGCCACCGCGATATAGCCCGAGGTGAACAGATCGGTCTTGACGTAGCGGACACCCACGTCGCCGCGTACGCCCATCCCCACCATGTCGCTCAGGTCGAAATTGCCCATCAGATAGGCGCCCTTGACCTCTTCCTTCACCCGGCTGCGCGCGCCGCCGCATTCGACGCCGCAATAGCGGACCTGGTCGAAGCCGAAGGTCGATGCCCATTTGTCGGGATCGATCGCCGCCCAGGCATTGGGCGCGCCCGATCCGAACAGGTCGCCCACGCCGGTGATCTGGCGGGTGATGCTGGCCAGCGAGGTTCCGGCGGGCAGCGCGCGGACCACGGTGTCGGCGTTATAGGGACGCAGGAACGACGAGACGAAATCGCTTTCGCGATACTGGCCGCCCGCCTTGACCGTGAAGCCTTCGGCCACGGTCCAGCCGAGATTGACCTCGCCGGTCATGTTGTCGGTGGTGTTCTTGGACGGCTTCCCCTGAAAGCTGAACCCGCCGAGCACGGTGCCGTCCGACAGGCCGGGGGCGTAGCTGAAGTTCGCCGGGTTCGCGACGTCGAAGCCGAAGCCGATCGTCGGCGTGCTGCCCTTCTCGCGGAAATCGATCGAGAAATTGTCGCTGTCGATCACGTCCATGAACGTCTGCAACCGCTTGCGCCCGTCCCATACCGACTGGTTGCGCCCGACCAGCATGGTCAGTTCCAGCGCATCGTTGAAGCGGTGCTTCAGGTTGAAATTGGCCTGTTTGAAGGTCGAGACGAAATGATCGACGAGGCCTTCGGAGCGCACGTCCACCCCGTCGAACAGGCCGTAGATCAGCGAGCCCTTGTCGCTGAACTGTGCGTCGCGCACCGACACCATCGGCTGGCCGTTGTTGGCGATCGACCGCCCGAACGAGATGCCCGCGATATAATTGTCGCGCCGCTCGACGTCGAAACGCGAATAGAGCAGGTCGACCGAGATGTCGGTATTGTCGTCCGGCTTGAACTGCACCGTGAAAGTGCCGCCGATCCGTTCCTGATCCTGTTCCGAATTCAGATAGCGCGGCAGGCGCGGGAAGAACGCGCCGCTGCCCGCCGTGCCCGGCAGGTCCGCACGGCGTAGCGCGAGGATGCGGTTATATGCCTCGACCGATCCGGTGCGCGGATTGCCGGTCGAACAGTCGGTCGCGGTCGCGCCCTTCGTCCCGACCGCCGGATACACCGGCGCCACGCCCACCGGCGAGCAGAACAGTCCGTTGGTGTTGGCCGACAGGATATCGACCGCCGAATAGCCGACCTCGCGCAGATGCCGCTTCTGGTACGCGACCGAGGCGAGCACGCCGAACGTGCCGTCGGCGAACTTCTTCGACACCAGCATCGACGCACGCGGATCGACCTGTTTCGACAGCTCGTTCCAGATGCCGCGCGCGGTCGCGGTCAGCACGAAATCCTCGCGCGCGTCGAGCGGCTTGGGCGCGGTCAGATCGACCGTCGCGCCCAGCGAACCCTCCTCGACATCGGCCGACGGCGTCTTGCGTACCGACAGCGAGGAGAAGATTTCGGTCGGGAACACGTTGAAATCGAAGCTGCGCCCGTTGTTGCCCGCGCCATAGATGTCGGACGATCCGGTCTGCGCCGTGCCCTCCATCCCGTTGATCCGCACGCGGGTGAAGCCTGCCCCCAGCCCGCGGACCGAGATGTTGCGCCCCTCGCCCCCGTCGCCGCGCGCCAGCGCCACGCCCGGCACGCGCTGCATCGACTCGGCGAGGTTCGCGTCGGGGAACTTGCCGATATCCTCGGCGACGATGCTGTCGACCGCCGCCGTCTCGCGCCGCTTCTGCCCCAGTGCGCTGTTCAGCGAGGCGCGGAAGCCGGTGACGACGATCTCGCCCTCGTCGACCTGCTGCGGCGTCGCGGTATCGCCGCCGGTATCGCTCGGCACCTCCTGCGCGGCGGCGGGCGAAGCCGCGCCCAAGGCGACGGCCAGCGCGGCGATCGAGACGCCACGACGCGAACCAGTACGAACGGCCATATCCTTCTCCCTGTACGGGGACGTCGACCTGTCGCCGATCTATCCCATATTATGATACTAACATCTATATAATAGACGTATTGATAACATGTGTCACGTCGTGACGACGATCGGCGACATAAATATTTGGCAGGACTGCAAATTACGGACGCAAGATTGCGCCGCCGCGCGGATGCGCGCGGCGGGTGCCGGTCGTCGGATGGTGACGCCTATCGCCCGGGCGCGGCCTGCGGGGCGAAGTCGATGCGGCCAGCCTCGACGATACGGCCGTCGCGCAGCCGCCCCTCGACCAGTTCATAGCCCATCAGCGCGAAGATGCGCCCGTTCAGGAAGATCGGGCGGGCATTGCCGTACCAGTCGACGCACGACGCGACGCAGCCGTCGTCGCGCACCCCTTCGGTCCGCGCGGCAAGCTCGCCCGCGGGCCGGAAACGGCGGGCCTCGCGGCGCAGGAACGCGATCGCCGAGCCGGACCCGAGCAGGCGCGCCGCCGCTTCCTCCCTCAGGTCGCGCGTGACCGGCAGGCCGAGGATGCCCGACGCACCGTCGGCGCTGCCCGGATCGGGGCGGTAGAAGAACGCCTGGCTGCGCCGTTCCCCCTCTCGCGCGGCGGGCAGCAGCGACGTGTCGCCCAGACGCGGGGCGGCCCCGGCCAGTTCGATCGCGCTGAACCCCAGTTGCGTCCGCGCATCGTTGCCGATCGCCACCGCATCGCTGCCCATGATGTCGATCCGGTCCACGCCGTGCGGCACCGGCAGCCGCGCGACCGGCCCGCCGTCCAGCGGCGCGGCGAACACCGTCTTGGTCCGCGCGCCCTCGGCGAATTCGCCTGCCGCATACAGCAGCCAGCGCCCGACGAAGCGGTTGTGGAACGACCAGTGGGGATAGGGTTCGAGCGGTAGCGCCCGATAGGCGCGGCGCGGGGCGATGCCCGATCCGTCGCCGAACGACGCGATCGGCAGGCGCAGCAGCGCGGCGTCGCCGTCGCTCACCTCCGCGGCCCACATACGCGAGCCGTGGCCGTCGGCCCGCACCAGCACGTCGAGCGTGCCGCCCGCGCGGTCCTCACGGAACGAGAACTGGTCCACCGGCCCGCCCCACGCCTGCACCGCGCCCGGCCGCCCGCCGTCCAGCGGCAGGCGATAGACGAGCGCGCGGTTGCCCCGCTCGAACGCATCGGCGATCCACACATGGACGGCATTGCCCGAGACATAGAATTCGCGCGACTCCGATCCCAGCACGCCGCTGGCCCGGCAGTCCAGCACCTCGGCGGCAAGGTCGCAGGTGGTGACGGTGTGCAGCGTGTCGATCACGGCACCGGGGTCGCGCCGGACGGGTTCGGGCACATAGATGCGCGTCGCGGGCGCGATCCGGCGGAACGCATCCCGGTCGCTTCCCCGCCAGCGCCGCAGCGCGGGCAACTGCGGCTCCAGCGGTGCCGCGAGGTTCAGCTCGAGCCCGGTATAGAGGATCAGTCGGTTGCCGATCAGCCGCGAGGCATAGTTGGATGCCGAATAATAATCGTTCGAGCGGAGCTGATGGCTGTCCTCGAACCGCAGCCGCCCGTCGGCGTCGATGCGGAAGCGGTTGATCTCGGTCCCGCCGCGGCCATAGCTGTAGCCGATGACGACCACCCGGTCGCCCGCCACCAGCATCTCGTCATACCATGCCTCCTCGCCCGTGCCGCCGGGCGGAAAGGCATCGATCCGGTCGACGGGGCGCATCGTCCCCTCGCCCAGCGCGACGGTGAACAGCCGCCCGCGCCGCAGGATCACAAGGTGGCGGCCATGCACCTTGACGATGCCGCCCTCGTCGACATCGGCCTCCTGCGTGTTGGTGATGCCGGGTTCGGCGGCCCTGGCGCTCGTCACGACGATGTCGTTCATTCCGGCGGCTTCGGGTGCCGCGACGGACGGCATGGCGACGACCGGCGGCGGGGCGGCGACGATCATCGGCGGCAGCGCGGCCACGGCTTCGCTCCGGCGGATGCGCTCGGCGCGGCGGGCGACGAACAGCTTCAGCGCGCGCTCGTCGGCAAAGGCCCGCAGCGGGCGGACCGGCACCGGTGCCGCCGCGACCGCGCCGCACCCGGCCCCGACCGCCGCGATCGTGCCGCAGCCGAACACCACCGTCAGCACGCCCGTCCAGCCCAAGCGCATGTCGTATCCCCCCTTGTGGAGCGCCCAGCCTATCGACGCGACCGCTCAGGCGCCAGCGCTCACCTGCACCCATGGGCGTGGTCGCCCGAAGCGATAGCCTTGCGCGAGACGGCAGCCGAGCACGTGGAGGATGCGCGCCTGCGTCTCCGTCTCGACCCCCTCGGCCACCACCACCTTGCCCAGCCCCGATCCCAGCCCGACGATCGCGCGCACGATCTCCAGCGTGCCGCCACCGTCCTCGCCGATGCCGGTGACGAACGACTGGTCGATCTTGATCCGGTCGACCGGCAGGTTGCGCAGATGGGCGAGCGAGGCATAGCCGGTGCCGAAATCGTCGAGCGCGATGCCCACGCCCGCGTCATGCAGCCGGGTCAGCGTCGCGCGGATCGTGTCGGTCGCGCGGTCGAGCATCACCCCCTCGGTCACCTCGACGCACAGCCGTTCGGGGGCGATCCCGTAATGCGCCAGCCGGTCGAGCACCCGCTCGGCGGCGCGCGGGCCGCTCAACTGCGCGGCGGTGAAGTTCAGCGCGATCGATCCGGTCAGGTCGCGGTCCGCCCGCAACTGCCGCAGCGCCTGGTCGAGCACCTGTTCCTGGATCTGCAGGCCGATCTTTTCGGCGACGAGCACATCGGCGAAGCGTCCGGGCGCCATCAGCCCATATTCGGGATGATCCCAGCGCAGCAGCACCTCATGCCCCGACGGCACACCGTCGGGCAGCTCGACGATCGGCTGGAGGTAGAGCAGGAACTCGCCGCGCGTGAGGGCACCGTCGGCGTCGCGCACGAACTCGACCTGAAGGTCGCGCAGGATGCGCTGCAACGGATCGTAGCGATAGAGCCGCGATCGTCCGAGCCGCTTGGCGCTGTAGAGCGCGAGGTCGGCGTTCTGGTACAGATGGTCGGCATCGGGCGCGTCGTCGGGAAAACGGGCGAAGCCGATGCTGAGCGACAGCGTCCGTTCGTTGCGCCCGAAGGTCCATCTCGCCCCCTGCATCGCCTCCAGCCGCGCGGCGAGCGCCGCCTGGACATCGGCGTCGCCGGGGCACAGGATCGCGAACTCGTCGCCGCCGATCCGCGCGACGTGCAGGCCGGGAAAGGCATCGGGCAACGCCTTCAGCAGCGCCCCTACCGCCGCCAGCAACGCATCGCCGCCGACATGCCCCAGCCGGTCGTTCACGTCCTTCAGGAAATCGACGTCGATCAGATACAGCCCGAACGGCGTCCGCCGTGCGATCAGCGCGTCGCTCGCCTCGTGGAAGGCGGCGCGGTTGCCGAGGCCGGTCATGAAATCGGTCTGCGCCGCGATGCGCAGCATCCGCGCCTCCGCCTGGTCCACCGCCTGTCGCCGCCGGGCGTCCTCCAGTTCGCCCTGCACCAGCCGGAACCGGTCGGCGATGGCGAGCGAGAGCACCAGCGCCTCGAACGCCAGCGCGGCGAAGGTCGCCATGTCGACCAGGTCGTTCTGCGGCGCGAGGCCGAGGTTGCGGAACAGCCGGGCGATGAACACGCCGATCACCGGCCCCCAGCCGAGCAGGTAGAACCACACCACCCGGCTGCCGCGCCGCACCGCGACGGCGCAGGACAGCGCGACGCTGAGCGCGGTCGCGGCGATCATATAGTTCAGCCAGCGGTCGGTCGGCACCGGCGGGAACACCCGGTCCAGCGCCGCGACGACGCCGAGCACCGCCCCCAGCACCGCCACCACCCGCCCGGTCGCCATCAGCCAGCGCGGCACCATCCCCCGTTCGATCACCGAATAGAAGAACAGGTTGCCGAGCGCGACCATCAGCCCGACCAGCACGAAATCGATCCGCACCGCCAGCGGCCCGACCATCGCCGGAAACACGAAGGCCGCGACATTGGTCCAGGTGAGGCCATAGGCGAAGGCGACCGCGACCCACAGCAGGTACCAGCGCTGGAAGGCGTAACGCGAACCGGTGTTGATGACGAGGTTGTAGAGCAGCGCCGAGAGCAGCGTGCCCGCGAATATGCCCATCAGCAGCAGCCAGCGGGCATCGGCCTCCTGCTGTTCACCGGCGGATACCGCGCCGACCTTGCGCATCAGCGACAGGTCGTCGATCCGCTGGAAGCCGAGGTAGAGTTCGCGGACCTCGCCGCCGGGCACGGCCATCGGGAAGCGCAGCATCCCCCCCGGCGCCCAATGCCCCGCCAGCCCGTCCGCCGCCCATGTCGCCCGCGTCACGCCGGTCGGCCCGATCGTGACGACGCCGATCGCGTCGAATCGGGCCTGGTCGACCAGCAGGTGCCAGTCTGGCGGCAGGTGCGCGAGCTTCGCGGCATCGAGGCGGAGCCACAACCAGCCGTCCCCCCGCGTCGCTCGCGCGGCGTCGCAGCGGTACGGGGCACGGCGAACCGCGTCATTGCCCGCCCCGTCCGGCAGGAGCGCACTGCACAGCGGCCGGTCCAGCGGCGTCGCGGGCGCGATCCTCCGCTGCGACAGGACAGCGAAACAGAGCAGAAGCAGCGCCAGAATCCAGAATAGCTTGCGCTTCACCGTTTCGCCCACCCCCCCCGGCACATCTGTAATTGCTCAGGAGGTTAACAGGGTTTTCGCCGGACGCACCCGTGCAAAATGCGGGTCATGCGACAGGGCGAAACGCCTTGCGCCGCCCGGCACGACGCGGCAGGCGCAACCCATGCGCATCGCCCTGTTCGAGCCCGAGATCGCGACCAACGTCGGCACCGTGCTGCGCCTGGGCGCGTGCATGGGGGTTGCGGTCGATCTGATCGAGCCGATGGGATTCCAGTGGGACGACCGCCGGGTGCGCCGGACGGCGATGGACTATATCGATCATGTCGAGATCGCGCGCCACGCCGGTTTCGCCGCGTTCCTCGGCACCATCGGCACGGCCCGGCTGGTGCTGTTCACGACCAGGGGCGCGGACTCGCCCTATGGCTTCGATTTCCGCGCCGACGACATCCTGCTGTTCGGCAAGGAAAGCGCGGGCGTACCGCCGCACGTCGCGGCGCGCGCCGACGCCGCGCTGCGGTTGCCGATGCGCCCGCAGGTGCGATCGATGAACCTCGCCATCGCCGCGGCGCTCGCGCTGGGCGAGGCGCTGCGGCGAACGGACGGCCTGCCCTGACTATTTCGCCGGACGGGCGTGCTTCACATAGCGGTCGAGCCAGTCGGTCATCTGCCACAGCGTCTCGCCGGTCGATTCCAGCGCGCGATAGCCGTGCGGTTCGTTGGGCAGCACGACATAGCGCACCGTCGCGCCATTGCCCTTCAGCGCGGCATACATCCGCTCCGACTGGATCGGGAAGGTACCCGAATTGTCGTCGGCGGCACCGTGGATCAGCAGGATCGGCTCCTTGATCCTGTTCGCATAGGTGAATGGCGACATCTCGGTATAGGTCGGCGTCGCCTGCCAGTAGGTGCGCTGTTCCGCCTGGAAGCCGAACGGGGTGAGCGTACGGTTATACGCCCCCGACCGCGCGATCCCGGCGCGGAACAGGTCGGTATGCGCCAGCAGGTTGGCGGTCATGAACGCGCCGTAACTGTGCCCGCCGACCGCGATCCGGTCCCGATCCGCCACGCCCAGCTTCACCACCGCATCGACCGCCGCTTGCGCATCCTCGCGCAGCTGCTTGACATAGGTGTCGTTGGGTTCGGCGCCGTTCTCGCCGATGATCGGCATCGCCGGATCGTCGAGCACCGCATAGCCCTGCGTCAGCAGGAACAGGTGGCTGATCCCGCGCGGACGGGTGAAGCGGTTGCCCTGGTCCACCGTCTGCCCGGCGACCTTCGCATCGGTGTACTCGGACGGATAGGCCCAGAGCAGCGTCGGCAGCGGCCCGTCGCGTTTCGCGTCATAGCCGGCGGGCAGGTAGAGCGTACCCGACAGCGGCAGCCCGTCGGCGCGGTTGTAGGTGATGGTGCGCTGCGTCACCTGCGCGAAGCTGGGCGCCGGATCGGCGAAGTCGGTGACGGGCTTCGCCGCCCCGCCGCGCACGCTGCGGATCATGTAGTTGGGGGCGAGCGTCGCGCTCTCCCGCCGGGTCAGGATACGGCTGCCCTTGTCGTCGAGCAGCGACACGACGCTCTCGTAATAGGGGGCCTTGGCGGTCCACAGCCGCGCCTGCTGCCCGTCGGCGACGTTCATCCGCGCGAGGAACGGGAAGGCTCCTGCCTTGGTCGCGCCCTCGCCGCTGACGAACACGGCCTTGCGATCGGGGGTGAAGCGCATCACCGGCTTGCCCGCCGCATTCTCCTCGGTCAGGGGGAAGCCGGGGTCGCCATACTGGTCCTGATAGTTACGCGTCGTCAGCAGTCGCGCCGTGCTCCCCTGCCCGGGTGCGATCGCATAGCGGCGTTCGGTGCGCGTCTTCCATTCGCGGTCGACCAGCAGCGCGAAGCCGTCGTCGCCCCACATCGTCGCGGCATGGCGCTTGACCGTGCGGCCCAGTTCGACCGGCTGGGCGGTGAAGGGCGCGGCCTGTGCCAGCAACCGGTCGTGGAACGGCACGTCCGCCTTGGGATCGCCGCCGTCGAGCGCCTCGGTCCACACGAGGGTCGCGGGCGCGTCGCTGCGCCATTCGGCGTCGCGCGGCCCCTTGAACGTTGCGTCGAAATCGACCGGCAGGTCGTCGGCCAGCGGCCGGTCGGCCAGCGTGCGTACCGCCTGCCCGTCGATGGTCGCCACCGCGATCTCCGTCGGGAAATAGCGCGCGGGCAGCAGATAGGAATAGGGCCGCTTCAGCCGCTCGGTCAGCAGGTAGCGCCCGTCCGGCGACAGGCTGAACGACGTATAGAGTCCCGGCTGCCCGATCGGGGTCGCAGCGCCGCTGCCCGGATCGATGCGGGTGAGCTGGCCGGTGAAGTAATAGTCGAACAGCGCCTCGTCGGCGGCGTTCTTCAGCAGATCCTCATAGGTGCGCGCCGCCGAGGTGCGGCCCATGCTCTCCTGCACCACCGGGCCGGTCGGTGCCACCACCTCCGCCGGGCGTGGTCCGCGACCTGCCGGGACCATCCGCGCGACGATCGCGCGGCTGTCGGGCGTCCAGACATAGGCCGATCCGAACGCTGCGTTCAGCCCCTGCGCGACCCGCCGGGCGCTGCCGTCGCGCCCCGCCACCCATAGCGCGAGGCCGTTCGGCTCCTGCGCGACGAACGCCAGTTGCCGCCCGTCGGGCGACCAGTCGGGCGAGGTGAAGCGCGTGCCCGGCGGCAGTTGCACGGCGATCGTCCGCCCGCTGGCGATATCCTTGAACGACAGCGCGTTCAGCCACTGGACCCGCACTTCCGCCGGGCCGTTGGTCGCCGGATCGATGCGATATCCGGCCAGCCGCAGGATCGGCTTCGACAGGTTGGCGATCGTCGGCAGGTTCTCGCGCCCGAGGATCGCCAGCGTCGCATGATCGGGGCTGACCGCGACCGAGGGGGTCGGCGGCGCCTCCAGGATACGCGCGATCGCATCGGGCGCACGGTGATAGGTCGCCCCCGGCTCAGCGGCGAACGCGCTTCCCGATGCCAGCAGCACCAGCAAAATTCCTGCCTTGCGAACCATATAGCCCCTTTTGATCCGGTATCTTCGGGGGCCATGATGTCGCTGCGAACCGGGCACGGCAAGCCCGGATGCGTCAGCCGACGGTGCGTCGCGGACCCACCAGTCCCACCGCATGGCCCGCCGGATCGACGATGTTCGCGGAGAAATCGCCGCCCGGTATCGGGTCCGGCCCCTGCGCCACGCTGCCACCGCCCGCCTGCGCCCTCGCCAGCGCGGCATCGATGTCGGCGACGAGGAAATAGCTGTTCCACCGCGCAGGCGCGCCGGTCAGCGTGCTCGACATGATCGCACCCGGCGTCAGCGTCGCCGATCCGAAAAAGGCATAGTCGCCCATCTCGCCCATCGGCATGCCGCCCTGCTTCGTCCAGCCGAACAACGCCTCGTAGAAGGCGAAGGCACCCTCGGGATCGGGTGTGGCGAGTTCGATCCACACGGCATGGCCCAGCGCATCCGCCGCCTGGCGGAACGGGCGCGTGTCATCCTCGGCATCGGGCTGCATCACCTGCACCGACACGCCCTGCGGATCGAGCAGCACCGCGAAGCGGCCGACATGGGGAATATCCATCGGCCCGAACACCGTGCGCCCGCCCGCCGCCGTCGCGCGCGCCAGCACCGCGTCGAGATCGGCGGTCCCGAAATAGACCGACCAGCCGCCGGGCGCGCCGGGCGGCGGGGCCATGAACCCCGCGACCATGTCGTCGTCGGCGGCATAGGCGAGACCGTAACCGCCGTGCTCGGCATGCGACGACGTGCCGGTCCGCCACCCGATCACCGATTCATAGAATGTCCTCGCCGCCGCCGGATCGGGGGTGGCCAGCTCGAACCAGATCGGCAGTCCTTCGATGTCGTGCAGCGCCATCACTTCCCCTCCCCGATCGGCAGTCGTACGAACCCGCCATAGACCATCCGCCGCGCATCGAACGGCAGGTCGGCGGGCGCGATCATCCGCGGGTCCGCCTCCAGCCGCGCCCAGCCGGTGTTGCGGGCATCGCGGTCGGGCCATTCGATCCATGAAAAGACGACTGCCTCGTCCGCCGATGCCTTCACCGCCCGCGCGAAATCGGTGACCTTGCCCTCGGGCACGTCGTCGCCCCATGCCTCGACCACGCGCAGCGCGCCATGTTCGAGGAACAGTGCCGCCGCCTCCTGCGCCGACGCCAGATAGGCATCGCGGTTCGCGGCGGGCACCGCGGCGAGGAACCCGTCGATATAGTCGCCGACGCCCGCCCCCTCCTCGAGGATCACCGCGAAGCCGCCATGGATCATGCGGCGACCGTCGAACGGCATCGACTGCGCCATCGCCTCCATGCGCGGGTCGGCCATCATCGCCGCATTGGCGGCATCGCGCGCGGCGCGATCGGGATATTCGAACCAGCTGAACACGACCGTCTCGTCCGCATCACGCTGCACCGCGCGCGCAAAATCGGTGATCTGGCCGTCGGGCACGTCGTCGCCCCAATATTCCGCCTGCCGCGCGATGCCGCACCCGGCGAGCACGCGGGCGGCGGCATCGGCGTGCGCGACATAGTCGGCGCGTGCCACGGTCGCGACCGGAGTCACGAACCCCTCGACATAGGTCATGCCGTCGCCTCCCCGGCCTGTGCCGCCAACATCGCCGCGACATCCATGTGCAGCACGCCCCAACCATGGCCGTCGGGATCGGCGAAGGCGCGGCTGTACATATAGCCCATGTCCTCGGCGGCATGCACCTCGCTCCCGCCCGCCGCCAGCGCCGCGGCGGCGATGCCGTCCACCGCATCCCGACTGTCCAATGACAGCGACAGCAGCGCGCCGACCTCCTGCGCGGGATCGGCGATGCGCTTCGGGGTGAAGGTGGCGAAGACATCGCGCTGGAGCAGCATCACGACGATCGCGTCGGACCATTGCATCGCGCTGGCATGATCGCCCGAGAAGCGGGGATCGCGCTCGAACCCCAGCGCCGTGTAGAACCCGGTCGCGCGCGCCACGTCGGCGACCGGCAGGTTCACGAAGATCATTTTCGTCACGGCCACACCCTCTCCCCGGCGACTCGTTCCGGGCCCGATCATGCGCCGATTGTACGGCATGGACAATGGGTTGGCGGGTGCAGCGTCCCACGGCTTGACGATCGGGGCGGCGCTGGCCGATGAACCGCCCATGCTTCGTCACCTGATCGTGTCCGCCAGCCTGATCGCGCTCGCCGCGACCGCTCCCGCCCAGACCCCGGCCCAGACCATAGCCCAGCGGCAGGAGGGCAGCGCCACCCTGACCGGCGTACCCGAAATCCCCGACGACGTGCGCGAGGCGGTGCAGCGCTACCAGAACAGCCGCGCCGCGCTGTTCGAGGACTGGCTGCCCGACGGATCGATGCTGATCGCCACCCGCTTCGGCGCGACGCAGCAGCTCCATCATGTCGCCGCCCCCGGCGCGGTGCGCACGCAGGTGACGTTCGGCGCCGAGCCGGTGGCGGCGGCCAGCGTGATCCCCGGCACCGACCGCTTCGTGCTGACCCGCGACAACGGCGGCGACGAATGGTTCCAGCTGTATACCCGGGGGCTCACCGGCACCGCCCGGCAACTGACCGAGGCGGGCACCCGCAACGACGGGCCGATCTTCAGCAAGGACGGGTCGCTGATGGCATGGGCGCGCGCGACCAGGGGCAGCGCCGCCTACACCATCCTCGGCACCGATCCGCGGCAAGGCGGCACGCCGCGCACGCTCTATCGCGCGGAGGGATCGGTCGCCCCCGCCGACATCGCGCCCGATGCATCGCGGCTGATCTTCGTGCGCAGCCTGTCGAACCGGGAGGACCAGTTGTTCGAGCTGGACCTCGCGACCGGCACCGCGCGGCGCATCGCCGCGCAGGCTCCGGCGGCGGTCTATGACAGCCCGCGCTACCTGCCCGGCGGCCGTTCGCTGATCGCGATTTCGGACCAGGGCAGCGACGTGCGGCAACTGGTGGAGATCGATCTCGCGACGGGCAGACAGACGGTGCTGACGCCGGGCCTCAAATGGAACGTCGAAAGCTACGACCTGTCCGACGACGCTCGGGTGCTGGCCTATGCGATCAACGAGGACGGTTTCTCGCGCGTGGTGGTGCAGGACCGCGTGACCCGCCGCGCGCTGCCGCAGCCCGACCTGCCCAAGGGCGTGCTGACCGCGCTGCGCTTCTCGCCCGACGGCAGGCGGATCGCGATCGGGCTGACCTCGGCCACCTCGGCGGGCGACGTGTGGAGCTGGGACGTGGACGGCGCGAAGCTGACCCGCTGGACCTGGTCGGAGCTGGGCGACCTCGATCCCGCGCGGCTCGCCGAACCCGAACTGATCCGGTTCAAGTCGTTCGACGGCCTCTCCGTCCCCGCCTTCGTCTATCGTCCGAAGGACGTGGCGCCGGGCACGCGCACCCCGGTCATCATCGACATCCACGGCGGGCCGGAGGCGCAGACCCGGCCCGGCTGGAATTACGGCGCGCAATATTTCGCCGATGTGCTGAAAGCGACCGTGATCCTGCCCAACGTCCGCGGCAGCGACGGATACGGCAAGCGCTACCTGAACCTCGACAACGCCGAACGCCGCGAGGATTCGGTCCGGGACATCGGCGCGCTGCTCGACTGGATCGGACAGCAGCCGGGGCTGGATGCCAAGCGGGTCGCGGTCTACGGCCAGTCCTACGGCGGCTATATGAGCCTTGCGGTGATGACCCATTATTCGGACCGGCTGGTCGGCGGGGTCGAGCGCTACGGCATCAGCAACTGGGTGACCTTCCTCCAGAACACCGAGGCCTATCGCCGCGACAACCGCCGCGCCGAATATGGCGACGAACGCGATCCGAAGATGCGCGCGATCCTCGAACGCATCTCGCCCAACGCCAATGTCGCGCGGATCACCAGGCCGATGCTGGTGATGCAGGGCGCCAACGACCCGCGCGTGCCGCAGTCGGAATCGGATCAGGTCGTCGCCAGCCTGCGCAAGCAGGGCAACGAGACGTGGTACGTCCTGTTCGCCGACGAGGGACACGGTTTCCAGAAGAAGCCGAACAACGACCTGCGCCGCGAGGTGGAGACGGTGTTCCTGCGCAAGCTGTTCGACGCGACCCCGCGCTGAAGCGGCGTGGCGCGCATCGGTCTCGGCGGCGGCTGCCATTGGTGCACCGAAGGCGTGTTCCAGTCGCTGCGTGGCGTCGTGCAGGTCGATCAGGGGTTTCTGCGCAGCGATCCTCCGGCGGACGCATGGGCGGAAGGGGTGATCGTCACCTTCGCCCCCGCCGCCATCCCGCTGGACATACTGGTCGAGGTGCATCTGCGCACCCATTCGGGGGCGAGCGGCTATTCGCCCGGCGGGCGGTATCGCAGCGCGGTCTACTGGTTCGCGGAAGATCAGGCGGCGCGGGCTGAAACGACGATCGCGCGGATCGCCGCCGACTCGGGTACCCGCATGCAAACGGCGGTGCTGCGCTTCGCCGGGTTCGATCCCTCGCCCGAACGCTACCGCGACTATTACCGGACCGATCCGAACCGCCCCTTCTGTCGCCGCTACATCGATCCCAAGCTCGCCGTGATACGCCGCGATTTCGCCGCCTTCGCCCTGCCCGACACCGGATGATGTATCGGTTACACGGCGTTAAGCATTTCCGGTTACGATCCGCCCCTGTCTTTCATGGGGGGATGAAATGCGGAAATCGTCGAAGCGAATCGCGGTTGGTACCGCGGCAGGGATGCTCGCCGGGCTCTTCGCGGTACCGGCACAGGCCATGTGCACGGCGGGCTCCCCGCCGATCGTCGCCGGGCTTCAGACCGCGATTTCCGACGATCCCGCCAGGGCGCTGCGCACCATCGAGACGCGGCTCGCGCAACCGGGGCTGAACCGCATCGACCGTGCATGGCTGCTCGCGACGCAGGCGCTCGCCTACAGCACGCTCGAGAACAGCGCCGAGGAGATCCGCGCCGCCGAAGCCGGGCTGAAGCTGGCGCCCGATCCCGTCGATGCGCCGCACATCGAACTGCTGGCGCAACTCGCCTTCGCCCAGTCGGACCCGGCGGTGCTTGCAACGCTGCTCGACCGGATCAAGGCGGCGCGCGCCCATGTGAAGCCCGGTTCGATCGCCGACATATGTTCGCGCGCCATCGTCGGCAGCGTCACGTCCGATCCGGTGGAGGGGGCCCGCGAGATGGGCACCGCCTATCGCATGGCGATGCAGGCGGGGCTGGAGGAACAGCGCGCCATGATCGCCATCGATCTCGCGCTTCTGTTGATGAAGGGGGGCGACTTTGCAGAGGCCCGGGCGCTGGTGGCCGAAGGGGCCGCCTTCGCGCAACGGCACGGCCTCAAGTTCCTGAAGGCGTCGACCGCGATGCGGGCCGGAACGATCCTCGTCGCTCAGAAGGACTTTGCCGGCACGCTACCGTATTTCGCCGAGGCGTTTCGCATCAGCCGGTCGATCGGCAACACCCGTTTCGCCGCCTTCGCCGCACAGTCGGCGTGCCAGTCCTACATCTCGCTCAACCAGTTCCGCCGCGCCGAGGCGATGTGCGATGCCGCCGTGCGCCTGTTCGGTGGCGAAACCATCGCCGCCGCACGGATGCTGTCCTATCGCGGGCGTATCGCGGTGGGACTGAAGCGCTATGACGAAGCGGTCAGCCTGCTGACGCAACAGATCAACGGCGCGGCCAGCATCGCGACCTCGCCGGCCAAGCCCTTCCTGCACCGCGCCCGCGCCTATGCGGGGCTGGGCAAGTGGCGCGAGGCGACGGCGGACTATGCCGAGTATATCAAGCGGTTCGAGAAGGAGACCGAGGCGCTGAAGAGCCGCGACGCGGCGACGTTGCGGACGCAGATCGAGGTCGACCGGCAGGTCGACCGGAACAAGGCGCTGGCCCGCGAGGTCGCGTTCGAGCAGGAACGCGCCAGCTATGCGCGCCAGCGGACCTGGGCGATCGCGACCGGCGCGGCGCTGCTGATCGCGATGCTGGCGCTGTTCCTGTGGCTGGGCAGCCGCCACCGCCGCGCGCTCCAGCGGCTGGCGACCTCGGACGGCCTGACCGGCCTCGCCAACCGCCGCCACGCGACGGAACAGGGGACGACCGCGCTCGCCCGCGCGACCGATGCGCGCACGCCCTTCTCGCTCGCGCTGATCGACGTCGATCATTTCAAGAAGATCAACGACACCCACGGCCATGCGACCGGCGACGAGGTGCTGCGCAACCTCGCGATGGTGCTGAAGGGCACGGTGCGCCAGTCGGACATCGTCGCGCGCTGGGGCGGCGAGGAGTTTCTGGTGATCCTGCCCGGTCTCGACGCGCTGGAGGCGGTGGCAGTGACCGACCGCGTCCGCGCCGCCGCCGCCGCACTCGACTTTCCGCTGTATTTCAGCGCGGGCGTCGCCGGTGCCGCGCCGGGCGAACGCGACCTCGAGACGATGGTCGCCCGCGCCGACGCCGCACTCTACGAAGCCAAGCGCGCGGGCCGCAACCGCAGCGTGATCGCGAGCGACCCGACGGGTACCGGAGACGACCGGCGCGGGGCGGGCGAAGCGCCTGCGGTGGCGCAGGTCGTCAACGGGTAGGACCGCCCCGTACCCCACCGTTCGGGTCGGGCGCAGTCGAGACACCACGCGCGACGCCCGGCACGAACGGCAACGGGTGCCGACGTCACCGGAACGCATCCGGCTGCATCCGCCCGGTGACGCGCAGCAGCGCCGCCTGCGCGGTGAGCACATCGGCCCGCGCCCGCGCGACATCGAGTTGCGCGGCGCGCAGGCTCTGGTCGGCGACGAGGATGTCGATCGTCGAACGCAGGCCGAAGCCATATTCGGCGCGCACGCCCTTCAGCGCCACATCCGCCGCCGCCAGCCCGTCCAGCCCCGCCGTGAGCCGCGCCTGCGCCGCCGCCAGCGCGGCCCAGGCGGCATCGGCCCCGCGCACCGCCTCGCGCGCCGTCGCCTCGCCGGTGAAGCGTTCGGCGCGCCAGTTCGCCTCCGCCTGCCGTACGCGCGACGCGACGAACCCGCCGGTCAGCAGCGGCACGCGCACGCTCGCCCCGATGCTCGCAGCACTCGCATACCCGCGCCAGTCGCCGCCCAGTTCGCGCACGCCCCGGCCATAGCCGCCGCCGATGTCGATCGACGGCGCGCCCTCGCTGCGCGCCTGCGCGATCCGCGCCGCCGCCGCATCGGTCGTGCGACGCTGCGCCAGCAGCAGCGGATTGGCCGCTTCCGCCCCGGTCCGTGCATCGGCCAGCGTGCGCGGCAGCAGCGGCGACGGCGCGACCTCCGCCGAGAGTGTCCCCGCATCGCGCCCGACGACCGCGCGATACGCCGCCTGCGTCGCTGCCAGCGCGCCCTCGGCATCGGCCAGATTGGCGACGACGCTCGCCCGCTGGGCCTCCAGCTGCGCCACGTCGGTCCGCGTCGCCTGCCCCAGCGACAGCCGCGAGCGTGCCTCCGCCAGCTGCCGGTCGAGCCGGTCGATGCCGACCCGCGCGACCTCCACCGCCTGCTGGTTGAACAGCAGGTCGGCATAGGCGAACACCACCCGTTGCAGCACCGCCGCCTCGGCATCGCGCAGCCGCTCGACCCCTGCCGCGACATCACCGCTCGCGGCACGGACGGCGGAGGACACTCGCCCCCCGGTCCAGATCGGCAGGTTGGCGGAGACGGCGGCACTGCCCGCCGAGCCATAGCCCAGCCGGTCATAGCCCGCATTGCCCCCGGCGGCGGCGGTCGGCCGCCCGGCGGCGCGCGCCTGTTCGGGCAGTTCGGCCAGCGCCTCCTGCCGCGCGCGGGCCGCCGCCAGTTCGGGGTTGCTCGCCCAGGCGGCGGCCAGCGCCTCGGGCAGCGTCTCGGCCCCCGCCGGGCGGGCGAGGAACATCGCGCCCGCCAGCAGCAGCGCGCAGCGGCGCGTGCGCTCAGTCATGACGCAGCGCCCATGCCGGGGCGGCGCGGCTGGCGCGCAGCGACTGGCCCGAAACCGTCAGCACCGCGATGATCGTCGCCAGCAGCCCCGCGCCGAGGAAATACAGCGGCGACAGCGCCACATGATCCTCGAACCCTGCCAGCCAGCTGCGCA
The DNA here is from genome assembly GCF_040049155.1 of Sphingomonas silueang. Taxonomy (NCBI): domain Bacteria; kingdom Pseudomonadati; phylum Pseudomonadota; class Alphaproteobacteria; order Sphingomonadales; family Sphingomonadaceae; genus Sphingomonas; species Sphingomonas silueang. The sequence continues at coordinate 23,708 of NZ_JBDZDK010000017.1, read as the reverse complement.
TCGCGACCCATGCCAGCGGCCATGCGACGAGATTGGCGAGCAGCACCGGACGCAGGAACTGACCCACCAGCAGCCGGACGATATCGCCGGACGAAGCGCCCAGCGTCTTGCGGATGCCGATCTCCTTCACCCGCCGCTGGGTGTTGAACGATGCCAGCCCCCACAGCCCGACGCAGCCGATCAGCACCGCCAGCGCCGCACCGATCCCGAACAGCCGGGTCGCGCGTTCGTCCGCCGCATAGAACTGGGCAAGCCATGCGTTGCCCGTATCGCCCTGGAACGGCACCTGCGGTACCGCCCGTTGCCAGAAGGCGCGGACCCCGGCCAGCGCGGCGCGCGGATCGCCGCTCACCCGCAGCGTGGCGACACTGGTGTCGATCTTCGAGGGATCGCGGTAATAGATATAATAGGTCGGCGCGTTGGGGTTGCGCGGCGTGTCGAAACGCAGGTCGTCGATCACGCCGATGATCGTGCGCGGCCGGCTTCCGCCCACCGTCTTGCCGATCGCCTCCTGCGGGCTGCGGAAGCGCAGCGTCGGCAGCGCGCGACGGTTGACGACGATGTTGATGCCCTTCGACAAATCCTGCGAAGCGGCGTCGTCGGCGGCATGCGCATCGTCGAACCAGCGCCCGGCGACCAGCCGCGCGCCATGCACCTCGAAGAAGTGCGGCCCGGTCAGCACCCAGGTCAGCGACGGCCCCGGACCGTCGACACCGGGCAGCGGCACATTGTCGTTGTTGGACGTACCGCTTCCCCCGACCGCGGCATTGCCCAGCGCCACGTCGCGCACCTGCGGCAACGCCTTCATCGCGGCGACGAGGCTGTTCTTGCGGCCGGGTTCGACCAGCGAGTCCGCCATCGACCGCACGACCAGCAGTCCGTCGCGATCGAACCCCAGGTCGCTGTTGCGGACGTGGCGGGTCTGCGCGACCAGCACGGCGGTGCCGATCATGAACGCGATGGCGAGGCCGAACTGCGCCATCACCAGCAGCTCGCGGACCCGCGCCCCCGCGCGACCGCCGCCGGGCGAGCGCGCCGACGCCAGCACCGCCGCCGCCGGATAGCGCGACAGCAGCAGCGCCGGATACGCCCCCGCCGCCGCCCCGACGACCAGCGCCAGCACGACCAGCGCGGGCACCACCACCGCGTACGGGATGGTCAGCACCAGCCCGCCCGCGGCATTGACCAGCGGCAGCCCCAATTCGGCAAGGATCAGCCCGACCAGCGCGGCGACCGCCACGGTCAGCACCGCCTCGCCCAGGAACTGGCGGATCAGCACCCCCCGGTCCGCGCCCAGCACCTTGCGCATCGCCACCTCGCGTGCGCGCAGGCCCGCGCGGGCGGTGGCGAGGTTCACATAGTTCACGATCGCGATCAGCAGGGTGAATACGCCTACCAGCCCCAGCGTCACGACGGCGATCTTGCGACTGCTGCTCTGCGCGCCTTCGGGTTCGAGGTGCATGTCGGTGACCGGCAACAGTTGCAGATGCTGCGAGTCGGTGGGCTTCTGGCCCGCTGCCGCCAGTTCCTTGCCCCGGCGGTTGACGAATGCGTCCAGCTTGCCCTCGAACGCGCGGGCGGCGGCGGGCGTCTCGAACCGCAGATAGGTGGAGAGCGACGCACTGCCCCAATGGTACCAATTGTCCGACGGCGGGGTGCGCGGCAGCGGGATCAGCACCCCCAGCTTGAAGTCGCTGGTGGTCGGCAGGTCGCGGAACACGCCGGTCACGCGGTAATTGTTGGTGCTGTCCATCGCCACGGTCAGCGGCTGGCCGATCGGGTCGGTTTCCCCGAAATAGCGTTTGGCAACCGTCTCGCTGATGACCACGCTCGTCGGCTGGGCCAGCGCGGTCGCGGCGTCGCCGCGCGCCATGGGCAGGCGGAACACGGCGAAGAACGACGGATCGACCATCGCGACCGCATCGGCGACCGCCCGTCCGCCGCGCACCACCGATCCCGCATTTTCCCCGCCGCGATAGCGCGTTCCCACGACGCCGGGGAAATCCTCGCGCATCTGGTCCAGCAACCCGCCCATCGTATAGGGATAGGCTCCGCTCGCCGGGCTTTCGGGAATCGTCCATACGGTCTGCACGACATAGGTCTTGTCGTGATCGGGCAGCCATTTCTCGAAGCTCGTCTCGAACCGGACATACAGGCCGAGGATCAGGAACACCGCGATCCCCACCGCCAGCCCGCCGATGTTGAGCGCGGCATAGAGCTTGTGGCGGGTGAGCGAGCGGTAGAGCGACAGCAAGGCGAAGCGGTTCATGGGCGACAGGTCCGTGCGGGAGGATGGGGGTTCAGGCGTGGCGCAGCGCATGGGCCGGTGCCGCGCGACTGGCGCGCAGCGACTGGCCGAACGTGGTACCCACGGCGATGAGCGCGGCGGCGAGGCTCGCCGCAAGGAAGTAGAGCGGCGACAGCGCGACCCGGTCGCCGAACCCGGCGAGCCACAGCCGCATCGCGCCGTATGCGAGCGGCCAGGCGATCAGGTTCGCGAGCAGCACCGGGCGCAGGAACTGCCACACCAGCAGCCGCACGATGTCGGCGCACGATGCGCCCAGCGTCTTGCGGATGCCGATCTCCTTTACCCGCCGCTGCGTGTTGAACGCGGCCAGCGCCCACAGCCCGATGCAGGCGATCAGTACCGCCAGCCCCGCGCCGAGGGCGAACAGCCGCGCCGCGCGGTCGTCGGCGGCATAGAAGGCCGCCAGCCGCCGGTCGGCGGTCTCGGCCACCAGCGGCACCTGCGGGGCGAGCCGCCGCCAGGTGTCGCGCACCGCCGCCAGCATGACACGGCTGTCGCCCGTGAAGCGGATCGCGGCGGTGGGCGTCGGCGGCACGTCGCGGTTGTACTGGTAATATACCGCCTGCTCGGGCGTGCGTGGCGAGGTGAAGCGCAACCGGTCGATCACGCCGATGATCGTGCGCGGCATCGCCCCGCCGACCGTCTTGCCGATCGCGTCGGTCGGGGACGCGAAGCCCAGCGCACGTACCGCATGCCCATTGACCACGATGTTGCGGCCCTTGTCCCATTTGGTCCAGTCGCTCGCGTCGTCCGCGCCGTGCGCGTCATCGAACAGCCGCCCGGCAAGCAGGCGCGGGCCATAGGCGCGGAAGAAGTCCGGTCCGACCACCACGGCCATGATCGTCAGCCCCGGATCGGGCCGACCGGGCAGCGGCAGGACGTCGATATTCCCGGCTTCGGTGCCGCCCGCGCCGACATCCGCCGCGCCGACGGCAACGACGCCGGGCAGGCGGCGGAAGGCGGCGAGGATCGGGCGCGACTGGTCGGGCAGAATACGGCGATCGGCGAGCGAGGGCACGAGGATCAGCCCGTCGCGTGCGAACCCCAGGTCCGACTTGCGGACATGCGCCGTCTGCGCCGCCAGCACGATCGTGCCCGCGATGAAGGCGGTGGCGAGCGCGAACTGGACGACCACCAGCGCCTCGCGCACCCGCGTTCCCGCGCGCCCGCCGCCCGGTGCCTGCGCCGACGCCAGCACCGCCGCCGCGGGAAAGCGCGACAGCAGCACCGCCGGATACAGCCCGGCAATCACCCCCACCACCAGCGCGAGTCCGGCGAGCAGCGGCACGACCAGCGCATAGGGAATGGCCAGCGACAGACCGCCCGCCGCATTGACCAGCGGCAGGCCGACCTCGGCAAGGATCAGCCCGACCAGCGTCGCCAGCAGCACCGTCGCGACCGATTCGCCCAGGAACTGGCGGACCAGCGCGCGCCGGTCCGCGCCCAGCACCTTGCGGATCGCGACTTCGCGGGCGCGCAGCCCGGCGCGGGCGGTGGCGAGGTTCACGTAATTGACGACGGCGATCAGCAGCGTCAGCACCCCGACGATGCCGAGCGCCACGATCGTCATCCGCTGCACCGCGCTTTCCGCGCCGGGCGGCTGGAGGTGGATGTCGGCGATCGGCAGCAGCGGCAGCGCGATCACCTTGTCCGGCTGCGGCCCCAGCACCTGCCCGGCATGCCGCCGGACGAAGGCGGGCATCCGCGCCTCGAACGCCCGCGCCGCCTGCGGCGTGGGAAAGCGCAGGAAGGTGGAGAGTGATGCCGTACCCCATTGGTACCAGTCCCATGCGGCGGGCGGCGCCTTGGCCGGAATCGGGATCAGGATCGACAGGCGGATGTCGGTGTTGGCAGGCAGGTCCTCGAACACCCCGCCGACGCGGTAGGTCTGCGGGGCATCGACCGCGATCGTCAGCGTCTGCCCGACCGGATCGATCGTCCCGAACAGCCGCCGCGCGGTGCTGCGGCTGACCAGCGCGCCCGCCGGATCGGCCAGCGTCGCCCGCCCGTCGCCCTGCGCCATCGGCAGCGCGAACACGTCGAAGAACGACGGATCGACCTGCGCCACGTCCATCCGCAGCGCTTCGCCTTCGCGCAGCACCGCCCCGCCGTCCTTGCCGCCGCGGATGCGGGTGCCGACGAGGCCGGGGAAATCCGCCCGCATCTGTTCCAGCATGCCCGCCATCGTGCCGGGATAGGCGCCGTTGAACGGGCTGCCCGGCAGGGTCAGTTCGCTCTGCACCAGATACAGTTCGTCATGGTGCGGCAGCCACCGCTCGAAACTCGTCTCGAAGCGGACGTACAGCGCGAGGATCAGGCAGACCGCGATCCCCACTGCCAGCCCGCCGATATTGAGGATCGCATGCCGCCGGTCGCGCGTGAGCGAACGGTAGACCATGGGCAGGGCGTGGCCGGGCACCGCTGCGCTCCGCTCAGATCGCGCGCATGGCGGAGGCGACGATGCGCCCGTCGAGCATGTCGATGCGGCGCCTGGCCATGTCGGCATGGCTCGGCGAGTGCGTCACCATCACGATCGTCGCGCCTTCGTCGTTCAGCCCCTGAAGGATGTTCATCACCGCCTCGCCGTTGGCGGTGTCGAGGTTGCCGGTCGGCTCGTCCGCGAGGATCAGCTTGGGGTCGCCGACGATCGCGCGGGCGATGGCGGCGCGCTGCTGCTGCCCGCCCGACAACTGGTGGGGGAAGTGGCGGGCGCGGTGGGCGATGCCGACCTTGTCCATCGCCGCCGCGACGCGCGCGCGCCGGTCGCCCGCATCCTTGCGATAGGCGAGGCCGAGCGCGACATTCTCCTCGATCGTCAGTTCGTCGATCAGGTTGAAGCTCTGGAACACGAAGCCCAGCGTCGCGCCGCGAAATGCGGCCAGTTCCGCCTCGCGCAACGCCGCGAGGTCGCGTTCGCCGAACAGATACCTGCCCCCGGTCGGGCGATCGACGGTGCCCAGCGTGTTGAGCAGCGTCGACTTGCCGCAGCCCGACGGACCCATGATGGCGACGAACTCGCCCGCCTCGACGTGCAGGTTGATGTCGGCCAGCGCGGTCGTCTCCACCTCGTCGGAGGTATAGCGGCGCTGGATATTCTCTAGACGGATCATGGGTGTACCCCGGTTAGCGGATGTTGAGGATGTCGCCCTTCACGGACGCGGTGTTGCTGGTGACGATGCGATCGCCCGCGTTCAGCCCGCCGAGGATCTCGACGTGGGTCGGGTTGCGGCGACCGGTGCGGACGGCGCGGCGGCGGGCATGGCCCCCGTCGGCGTCGAGCACGAAGGCGCCGTTGCCCCCGCCCGCCTCCAGCCAGCCGCCGACCGGCGCGACCAGCGCGGTCGCGGTGCTGCCCAGCGTGACGCGGATGTCGAGCGTCTGCCCGCGATTGAGGCCCGCGGGTGCTGCGCCATCGAAGGTCAGCTCGACGCGGAAGCGCCCGTCCTTGACCGCGGGGAGCACCTTGGAAACGGTCAGGCGTGCGCCGTCGGCGGTGCGCGCCTTCTGCCCCACCGCGACCCGGCCGAGGAAATATTCGTCGACGTCCGCCTCCAGCTTCCACGATCCTTCGCTGTCGACCTGCCCTGCCGGATCGCCGGGCTTGAGCGTCTGTCCCGGCTGGAGCGTGAAGTTGGTCAGCCGCCCGCCCGCGGGTGCGCGGATCGTCAGCGCCGCCAGCCCGCCGCGTACCGCCGCCAGATTGCCCGCCAGCCGGTTCTGCGTATCGGCCAGCCGCGCGCTCTGCGTCGCGGTGATCCGCGCCTCCGCCGCGCGGCCCGCGCGCAGCTGGGCGAGGCGCTTTTCCTGATAGGCGGCTTCCTCCTGGAAGCTCTTGACCCCCGCGTCGGATACGAAGCCCTGATCGTGCAACTGCTGGCGCACCGACAGGTCGCGCCGCGCCTTGATGAGGTCATATTCGGCCTGCGCCACCTGCCCCGCCCGGTCGAGGCTGTTGCGCTCGATCCCCAGCCCCTCGCCCGCGACGCCGCCCAGCTGGCTGGCGATCTGCGCCTCGCGCGTCAGCACGTCGAGGCGCAGTTCGGGGTTCGACAGCGTCGCCAGCGGCTGTCCGGCGGCGACCATCGTCCCGTCTTGCACCAGCAGCCGCTCGACCTGCCCGCCCGACAGCACGCCGACCAGCGTCGTGACGCGCGGCGCGACGGTGGCGCGCACCGGCAGGAAATCCTCGAACGGGGCGCGGACCACCTCGCCCGTCTCGATATCGGCGGCGGCGACGTTGGTCGATCCGCTGGCGGGCAGGAACCGCCACACGCCCACGCCCGCCAGCAGCAACGCGACCACGACCAGCACCGCGCGCCGCCGCCACCACGGGCGGGGCGCACGGGCGACGGGGCGGTCCATCGCCGCGCCGGGAGAAGGGCTTGCGTGTGTCGGCTGTTCGGTCATCATGCGGACAGTGTCGCGCACGATCGCCCATTTTCCTAAATTACTGTTTAATAAGGATTTTACATGATAGCGGACGATCGCCGCCGTCCACCCCCGGACGCGGTGTCCACCAATGGACAGTCCGGCGGCCTGTCAATCCTGCTGGTCGACGACAATCCGCATATCGCCGAATCGCTGGCGCTGGCGACGACGCTGGCGGGGCACCGGCTGGACCGGGCCGACGGACCGGAGGCGGCGCTCTCGCGGCTGGCGAGCGCGCGCTATGACGCGGTGCTGCTCGACCTGAACTATGCCGCCGGGCAGACCGACGGGGCGGAGGGGCTGGCACTGCTCGCGCGCATCCTTGCCGACGATCCCCGTGCCGCGATCGTCGTCATCACCGCGCACAGCGGCATCCGCATCGCGGTGGAAGCGATGCGGGCGGGCGCGCGCGACTTCGTGATGAAGCCGTGGCGCAACGCCGACCTGCTGGCGAAGCTCGCCCGCGCCGCCGCTGCGCGGTCGCCCGCACCCGTCGCTGCGCTGCCGGTCGCCGCCGAACCTGCAAGGCTGATCGGCGACAGCGCGGCCATGCAGCACGTCCGCGAGCTGATCCGCCGCGTCGGCCCGACTGGCGCCGGGGTGGTGGTGACGGGGCTGCCGGGCAGCGGGCGCAGCCTTGCCGCCGCCGCGATCCATGCTGCGTCGCGTGAGGCCGATGCGGCGATGCCCCGCATCGATCTGCGCGATGCAGCGGCATGGGACCGGATCGATGCGGACGCGCGCGTCCTGCTGCTGCGCCATCCCGACCGGCTGGGCGAGGTGGAACAGGCGCGCCTGCTCGACCGGCTGCCCACGGGCGCGCGCTGCATCGCCGTCGCCGACCATGCCGCCGCGATCGCCCCGGCGCTCGCCCGGCGTATCGCCGCGGTGGAGATCGCCATGCCGCCGCTCGCCGCGCGCGGGCAGGATGCGCTGCTGCTGGCACGCCATTTCGTCCGGCTCGCCGCCGAGCGTCATGGCCGGGCGGTGCCGCGCCTGACCCCGGCGGCAGAGGCCGCGCTGCATCAGGCGATCTGGCCCGATCAGGTGCGCGGCCTCGCCGCCGCGATCGAGCGCGCCGTGCTGCTCGGCGAGGGTGACATGATCGACGCCGCGCTGCTGCTGCCGCCCGCCGCCCCGACCCCGATCGAGGACCGCGCGACGCCGCCCGCGCGCTTCGACCTCGAGGAGAACGAACGCGCGGTGATCGAGGCGGCGCTGCGCGAACATCACCACAACGTCACCCATGCCGCCGCGGCGCTGGGGCTCAGCCGGGGGGCGCTGTACCGGCGCATGGAACGCCATGGTCTTTGAGCGGCCCACGCGCGGTCGTGCCGTGGGCGACGGGGTGGCGGCGCAACTGCTGCTGTTCGGATCGGGCGCGATGTTCGTCGTCGCGTGGTGCGCGGGCTGGTGGGGGACGGTGGGCGGTGCCGCGCTGTGCGCCTTGTGGATCGTCGGGTCGACGCTCTGGGCGGCGCTGCGTGCCCCGGCGATCCCGCAGCCGTCCCCGGCAGGCGGCCCGTCCGACCCGAGCCCGCTCGGCGTGCTGCTCGATCAGGTGCCGGTGCCGCTGGTCCGGGTCGATCCGACCGGGGCGCATGCGCTCAACCGCGCCGCCCGCGCGCTGTTCGGTACCGACGACCGCATCCTCCCCGCCGCCCCGGCGCTGCTCGACGACAGTGCCCGACACCTGTCGCACGAAGGGCGGCGCTGGCGGATCAACGCGGTCGATACCGGGGCCGGGCACCGGCTGCTGGCGCTGATCGACGTCGAGAGCGAGGAGCGGGCGGCGGAGGCGCGGGCGGGGGCGGAGATGATCGACATCCTCGGTCACGAACTGTTGAACGGCCTGTCGCCGATCGTGTCGCTGGCCGACAGCGCGGTGACGGCGGCGGCGCAGGGCGATGCGCTGCTGCCCGATATCCTCGCGACGCTCGCGCGCCGGGTCGAGGGGCTGGAGGGCTTCACCCGCGCCTATCGCACGCTGTCGCGCCTGCCCGATCCGGTGCGCGCGCCGGTCGCGCTGGCCGATCTGGCGGGCGACCTCGCCCGGCTGTTCGCGGTCCGCTACGGCGATGCGGTGGCGCTCCACGTCGATCCGCCGCCCGGCGGCGCCGCACGGGTCGATCGCGACCAGCTGGCGCAGGCGCTCTGGGCGCTGCTCCAGAACGGCGCGGAAGCCGCCCTCGCCGCTGCCCCGCCCGCGACCGTCACCCTCGGGTTCGCGCTGCACGCCGGGGAACTGGCCGTGCGGATCGCGGATTCAGGGTCCGGTATCGCCGCGCCCGATCGCGCGCGCATCTTCCGCCCGTTCTTCACGACCAAGCCCGAGGGGTCGGGCATCGGCCTGAGCCTCGCCCGGCGGATCGCGCGCGGCCATGGCGGCGAACTTCAGTTGCTGCCCCTCGGCGCGACGACCTTCGCGCTATCCGTCCCGGCGGCGTAAGGCGGCGGGCGGAACGTTCGCCGCCAGCGCCTCCGCCACCGCGCGCCACACGGCGGGGCGGGTCTGGACGCCGTAATGGCTGCTGTCGACCTCGATCGCGCGACAACCCGGTTCGCCCTCCACCCGGCAGCACAGGCCGTTGACCAGCCCGTCGCTGGCGCTCCAGATCGCGGTCGCGGGAACCGGCAGCGGGCGGCGCACCTCCTCCGCCAGCGCGACCACGGCAGGATCGTCGACCGATTCGCCGCTGATCCATTCGTACAGCCGCCACACGCGCGTCGCCCGCGCCGGTCCGGCATAGGGCGCGGCGACCGTCACCACCTGTTCCACCACGTCCGGCACGCGGTGCGCGGCGAAGCGTGCCATGATCCCGCCCATGCTGACGCCCACCAGCGCGACCGGACGACCGCTCGCCTGCGCCAGCCCCTCGATCCGCGCGAGCAGCGCCGCGCCTTCGCGCCCGATGCTGCGTTGTCCGAAGTTGCGCCCCAGCCCCCAGCCGTGCGGCGCATGGCCGATCGCGCGGAGATAGCGCGCCATCAGCGCCATCGAGCGGTCGCTGTTGAACAGCCCCGGCAGCAGCAGCACCGGCCCCCCGTCACCCTTGGGCACCCCGGCCAGCGCATCGCGCCATTGGAACGGCAGCCCGGCGAGCGCCAGCGCGGCGCGCGGCGTCTCGACGAGGAACTGCCCCAGCGGCGGCGGGCCGGGCGGGATCACAGCCATGCCGTCACCGTGCGCGGGAACGGGGTCCATGCCCCCATCGGCACGCCCGCCGCACGCAGCACCGCGCCGGTCCATGCGTTGCAGGTGCGGACCGCGCTGTACCGGCCCCGCGCCGGATAGAAGGCGTCGGACGGGCCATAGCCGGGGATCGCGCCGCCCGACGCGAAGCTCGCCCGGATCGCGGCGACGAGGCGGCGATACTGCGCCGCGCTCAGCTCCACCGGATAGACCCCCGGCTGCCCGGCGGGATCGGCGAGGTGATCGACATGCATCACCACCGCGTCGCTGCCGATCGCGGCGGCGAGAATGGTGGCGGGCTTCGCATCGGCCCAGGTCGGCGTGCCGAGATAGAAGCCGCGCTCGCCCCAGCCGAACGACCGCCAGCCATGCGCGGCATAGCGCGAATCGCGCAGGTCGCCCGGCCGTACCAGATCGTCGAAGCCCAGGCCCAGCGCGGCACGCGGCACGACGACGCCGGTGTGGATGCCGTTGTCCTCGACATAGATTCGCACCGCTCTTTCCGACGATTGCACGCCCCCCGCCGGAATCGCCCCGCCGATCAGCCCGGCCAGCACATAGCACAGCAGGATCAGCACGATGCCGCCGAGCATACCCGATATACCGCTGAGCGCTTTCCGGATCGTCATGGCCCATGCTACGCTGCGTTCATGGCAAGTGAAACCCATGTGCTCGACCGCCCGCCCGCCGGGGCCAATGCCGACTGGACCATCGCGCAGGGGTGGGACGCCTATACGCCGGAGGACCATGCGACGTGGGACACGCTGTACGCGCGGCAGATGGCGCTGCTGCCCGGCCGCGCGTCGGCGGCGTTCCTGCGCGGGCTGGACGCGCTGAAGCTGTCCGAATCGGGCATTCCCGATTTCGAGGAACTGTCGGACCGGCTGGAGGCGTTGACCGGCTGGCGGGTGGTGGCGGTGCCGGGGCTGGTGCCCGACGACGTGTTCTTCACCCATATGGCCAACCGCCGCTTCGTCGCGGGGAACTTCATCCGGCGGCCCGACCAGCTCGATTATCTCCAGGAACCGGACGTGTTCCACGACGTGTTCGGCCATGTGCCGATGCTGGCCGACCCGGTGTTCGCCGACTATCTCGCCGCCTATGGCCGCGGCGGCCTGCGCGCGCTGGAACTGGGGTCGCTGAAGCAACTGGCGCGGCTCTATTGGTACACGGTCGAATTCGGGCTGGTGCAAGAGGACGATGGTCTGCGCATCTATGGCGCGGGCATCGTGTCGAGCGCGGCGGAAACCCGCTTCTCGCTGGACGACCCCAGCCCCAACCGGGTGATGCTCGACCTGCCGCGCGTCATGCGCACCGACTATCGCATCGACGATTTCCAGCAGACCTATTTCGTCATCCCGTCGTTCGACGAACTGCTGCGGCTGACGGTCGAGACCGACTTCGCGCCGGTCTACGCCGCGATCCGCGACCAGCCCGAGATCGCGGTCGACGCGATCGTCGAGGGCGACATCGTGGTCACGCACGGCACGCAGGCATACGCACGGTCGAAACCCTGATCCTCCCCGGCACGGGGAGGGGGACCGCCGCCGAAGGCGGTGGTGGAGGGGGAGCGCCACGGACGCAGCGGTCGCGACGCGGATACCCCCCTCCACCAGCCTGCGGCTGGTCCCCCTCCCCGTGCCGGGGAGGAACTCAGAGGTCCAGCGCCCAGCCGTCCCTTCCCTTGGGATCGATCGGCGCGGTCGGCACGAAGCGTTCCTGCCCGGCGGTCAGCCGCAGCACGCTCCAGTCGCCGCGCCGGTCCACTGCGTCCAGCGTCGCGCCGCACGCGGCATAGGCGGCGACCACGCCCTCGCGCTGCGTCTCCAGCAGCCCGGCGAGCACGATCGTCGCCCCCGGCGCCGCCACCGCCGCGACCTCCGGGGCCATCGAGATCAGCGGCCCGGCGAGGATGTTGGCGATCAGCAGGTCATAGGGCGCCGCCGCCGTGATCGCGTCGGACAGCGCACCGTCGGCGACCACCAGTTCGACCCGCCCGACCGCGTTCAGCCGGGCATTGGCGGCAGTCACCTCGATCGCGACCGGATCGATATCGGTCGCGATCACCCGTGCGTCCGGCCACAGCTCCCGCGCGGCGAAGGCGAGCAGCCCGGTGCCCGTCCCGAAATCGATCACGTTGGCAAAGGACGCATCGGCCAAGGCGTCGAGCATGGCAAGGCACCCGCTGGTCGTCTCGTGATGCCCCGTCCCGAACGCCCGGCCCGCATCGATCAGGAACGCGCGCGTTCCCGGCGGCGGCGCGGCCCCTTGCGCGGCGGTATGGACATAGAAGCGCCCGACGTGCAGCGGCTCCAGCCCCGCCTGGCTCATCGTCACCCAATCCTCGTCGCCCAGTTGCTCGACGGCAGGCGGATGGCCCGCCGCACTCGGCACCAGCGCGGCGACGGCGGCGATCATCGCGTCGTCGGGGGCCGCCTCGAAATAGGCGTCGAGCCGCCACGTCTCGGTATCGTCCTCGACCGTCTCGGTCGTCATCAGCACCGGCGGCGGATCGATCCCGAGATCCTCGGCGGCGTCGATCGCCTCCGCCTCGGCGCGGGTGCAGGGCAGCGTCAGCTTCCAGCTCATCGGACGTAGCTCGCGCCGTTCACGTCGAGCACCGCGCCGGTCATCGACGCGGGCGCCTCCAGCGCGCAGAAGCGGGCCATGGTCGCGACCTCTTCCGGCATGGCGACGCGGCCGAGCGGGATATCGGCGAGCAGCCTGTCCCCGCCCCGGCTCTCCAGATAATCCTCCGCCATGCCGGTCATGGTGAAGCCGGGACAGATGGCGAAGGCGAGGATGCCGTGGCGCGCATGGGCGCGGGCGATCGTCTTGGTCATGGCGACCATTCCCGCCTTCGACGCGGCATAATGCCAGTGGGCCGGACTGTCGCCGCGATGCGCCGCGCGGCTGGCGATGTTGACGATCCGGCCGGGCGTGTCCGTCTCCAGCCAGTGCGCGACGGCCAGCCGCGACAGTTCGGCGGCGGCGGTCAGGTTGATCCGCATCGTCCGCTCCCAGCCCGCGACCCACCGGTCATGCGGCAGGTCGATCGGGTTGGCGTCGAACACCCCGGCGTTGTTGACGACGATGTCGATCCGCCCGCCGAACCGGTCCAGCGCCCGTGCCCACAGCTCGGCGGGGGCGGCGGGATCGGCGAAGTCGGCGGCGAAATCGCCGGTGGTCGATTGCACGGCGAGCTGGTGGTCGTCGGCGAGCAGCGCGGCGATCGCCGCGCCGATCCCGCGCGACCCGCCGGTGAGGAGGATATTGGCCATGGGCGCAGGCTTTAGAAGCAAACCGCAGCGCTTGGAACCGGTGACAGCGGTTCGATTACCTTCTCGTCATCCCGGCGAAGGCCGGGATCCATGGCTCCGCAAGCGCCGCCGGGTTCGGATCCAGTGGCACGGCGGATCCCGCCCTTCGCCGGGATGACGGAGTGGGTATGGCGAAGGGTGCCTCCCCCTACGCCGCGACCTTGCCGATGAAATCCACCGCACTGTTCTTGAGCGCGCCCAGTTCCTGGTCGAGCGAGGTGAACCCCTCGCCCACCCGGTCGATCGCGGAGGCGACGGTTTCGGTGTCCTCGCGGATCGCGGCGATGGTCGAGGACATCGAATCGGCGGCCAGCGCGGTTTCGTCGACGGCGGCGGTGATCGCGGTCACGGTCTGCGCCTGCACCTCCATCGCGTGGCGGATGCGGATCGCGCTTTCCTGCACCTCGCTCACCGTCGCGCGGATCGAGGCGTTGGTCTCGACGGTGGACCGGGTCGCGGCCTGGATCGCGGCGATCTTGGCGGCGATGTCGTCGGTCGCGCGCGCGGTCTGGCTGGCGAGGCTCTTCACCTCCTGCGCGACCACCGCGAAGCCGCGCCCGGCGTCTCCGGCACGCGCCGCCTCGATCGTGGCGTTGAGCGCCAGCAGGTTGGTCTGCCCGGCGATGTCGCGGATCAGGCCGAGGATCGATTCGATCGACTTGGCATGATCGGACAGGGTTTCGGACATGCCGACCGCAGTGCCCGCCTGCTTCGACGCGCGGGTGGCGATCTCGGCCGCCGCCTCCACTTCGGTGCGCGCATCCTCGATCGCGCGGATCAGCCCGGCGGAGGTCGCCGCCGCCTCGCGCATCGCGACCGCCGACTGTTCGGCGGCGGCGGCGACTTCGGACGCCTTGCCCAGCATGCCCCGCGCGCTGGCCGAGGTGCGCCCGGCGCGCGCCCGCAATGCGTCGCTTTCATGCCCCGCCCGCTCGACCGTCGCGCCGATATTGTCGCGGAACTCGTGCGCCAGCTGGTCGCGCGCGACCTGGAGGTCGTGCTGGAAATAGGCGTTGTAGAGCGCCACGAAGATTTCGGTTTCGAGCGAGCGCATCCGGAACAGCAGCTCCGCCGCCTGGCGGAAGGTCACGTCGTCGTCGATGCCGCGCCGCAGCACCTCGAGCGTGGTGCGCGCGCCCATGTCGCCCATCGACAGGATCGCGGTCAGCGAAATCCCCTGCGAAAAGGCCGATGCGATCGTCCGCTCGACCGACTGGACCCAGGCGATGCCGGTCAGGTCGGTAAACCGGTTGCGCAGATAGTTGATGCCGAGCTGCACCATCCGCTCGAAATCGGTATGCAGGCTGGGCAGCGCGCCGACGCGCCGGGCCTGATCGAAATGGCTGGTCGCGATCTCGCGCGCGCCGGGCTCGATCACGGTCCACAGCGCCCGCGCGCCCAGCACATCGTCGTCGGTGATGTTGAACACCCGCAGGCGCTCGGCGAGGTCGATCGTCGCGCTGACGCTTTCGGCCGGTGGAAGCTGCTTGGTCGCCACGTGCTGAAAACCCCCTGTTGGCATCGCGCTCTCGCCTGATCTGGACGAATCGAGGTTAACGCGCAGGCGTTAACGGCAGGTTGCGCGGGAATACGAACTTGGACCCGGGCCCGCGTGCACTCTTGCACTATAGGGACGGGGGCGTAGATAGGCCGCAACGTGCCGAAAGGCTTCGATCCGCCGAAGGAAGACTGAATTGGCCAGCGTCCGCCCCAAGAATCGCCCGATTTCGCCGCATCTGTCGATCTGGCGGCCAGGTCCCAACATGATCGTGTCGGTGCTGCACCGCGGCACCGGCGTGGCGATGGGTACGGTCGGCCTGGCGGTATTCGTGTGGTGGGCGGCGGCGCTTGCCGGGGGCGCGGACAGCTATGCGCGGTTCCTGTCGTGGTTCACCGGGCCGTACGCGGTGCTCGGCTATCTCTTCGGCATCGGGCTGAGCTATGCGCTGTTCCAGCATGTCGGCAACGGCGTGCGCCACTTCTTCATGGATGTCGGCGCCAATTTTGAACTCAAGGGCAACCGCCGGAGCGCGATCGCCACGATCGTGTTCGCGGTCGCGGCGACGGTGGCGCTGTGGGCCTGGCTGATCGTGGGGAAGCACTGATGGGTAACGGTACGAGCATCGGTCGCGTCCGCGGCCTCGGGTCCGCCAGGACGGGCGCGCATCATTTCTGGCAACAGCGGCTGACGGCGGGGTCGAACCTGCTGCTGATGACGTGGCTGATCCTCAGCCTCGCGCTGCTGCCCGACTATGGCTATGACACGATGGTCGCGTGGGTCGGTTCGGCATGGGGCGCGGTGCCGCTGCTGCTGCTCGTCACCTCGGTCGTCTATCACGCCAAGCTCGGCCTCCAGACGGTGATCGAGGATTACCAGCATGACGAGACCAAGGTCGTGCTGATGATCGCGGTCAACTTCGCCTATGGCGCGGCGTGGCTGCTCGCCGCCTTCTCGATCCTCAAGATCGCTTTCACCGGGACGCCCGCATAATGGCCACCGACGCATACAAGATCATCGACCACACCTATGACGCGGTCGTCGTGGGCGCCGGTGGATCGGGCCTGCGCGCGACGCAGGGCATCGCCGAGGCGGGCCTGAAGACCGCCTGCATCACCAAGGTGTTCCCGACCCGGTCGCACACCGTGGCGGCGCAGGGCGGCATCGCCGCCTCGCTCGGCAACAATTCGCCCGACCACTGGTCGTGGCACATGTACGATACCGTCAAGGGATCGGACTGGCTGGGCGACCAGGACGCGATCGAATATATGGTGCGCGAGGCACCGCAGGCGGTGATCGAGCTGGAACACGCGGGCGTGCCGTTCAGCCGCAACGAGGACGGGACGATCTATCAGCGCCCGTTCGGCGGGCATATGCAGAACATGGGCGAAGGCCCGCCGGTGCAGCGCACTTGCGCCGCCGCCGACCGCACCGGCCACGCCATGCTCCACGCGCTGTACCAGCAGTCGTTGAAGTATGACGCCGACTTCTTCATCGAATATTTCGCGCTCGACCTCATCATGGAGGACGGCCCCGATGGTCAGAAGGTGTGCCGCGGCGTCATCGCGCTGTGCATGGAGGACGGCTCGATCCACCGCTTCCGTTCGCATGCCGTGGTGCTGGCGACCGGCGGCTATGGCCGCTGCTATTACTCCGCCACCTCGGCGCACAGCTGCACCGGCGACGGCGGCGGCATGGTGCTGCGTGCGGGCCTGCCGCTGCAGGACATGGAGTTCGTGCAGTTCCACCCGACCGGCATCTACGGCGCGGGCGTGCTGATTACCGAGGGCGCGCGCGGCGAAGGCGGCTACCTCACCAACAAGGACGGCGAGCGGTTCATGGAACGCTACGCCCCCTCGGCCAAGGACCTCGCGTCGCGCGACGTCGTCAGCCGCTCGATGGCGATGGAGATGCGCGAAGGGCGCGGCGTCGGCAAGGACGGCGACCATATCTTCCTGCACCTCGACCATATCGATCCCAAGGTGCTGGCCGAGCGCCTGCCCGGCATCACCGAAACCGGCAAGATCTTCGCCGGCGTCGACCTGACGCGCCAGCCGCTGCCGGTGACGCCGACGGTCCACTACAACATGGGCGGCATCCCGACCAACTATCACGGCGAAGTCGTCACCAAGCGCGGCGACGATGCCGATGCGGTGGTGCCCGGGCTGTTCTCGGTCGGCGAAGCGGCCTGCGTGTCGGTGCACGGCGCCAACCGGCTCGGCTCCAACTCGCTGATCGACCTCGTGGTGTTCGGTCGCGCGACCGGCCTGCGCCTCAAGGAGACGCTGAAGCCCGGCACGCCGCACAAGCCGCTGCCCAAGGACTCGGCCGATCTGGCGCTCGCGCGGCTCGACAAGTTCCGCAACGCCAACGGATCGACGCCGACCGCCAGGATCCGGCTCGACATGCAGAAGACGATGCAGAAGCACTGCGCCGTGTTCCGCGACGACGCGCTGCTGAACGAGGGCGTCGAGCTGATGGACGGCATCTACAAGTCGCTCGCCGACGTGCATGTCACCGACCGTTCGCTGATCTGGAACACCGACCTGATCGAGACGCTCGAACTCGACAACCTGCTGTCGCAGGCGGTGGTAACGATCAGGTCGGCGCAGAACCGCAAGGAAAGCCGCGGCGCGCATGTGAACGAGGACTTCCCCGAGCGCGACGACGCGCACTGGATGAAGCACACCATCGCGACCTTCGACGGCTGGGGCGGCGCGCTCGGCACCACGGCGATCGATTACCGCCCGGTGCACGACTATACGCTCACCGACGAGGCGGAATATATCAAGCCGAAGAAGCGCGTGTACTGACGCTGGCTCTCCTCGGGTTTTGGAAGGGGCGATCGGTCTGCGGGCCGGTCGCCCTTTTTCGTTGTCACGCGAAGGCGCGAAGACGCGATGAAGGCGCAGTATAAGAAGTTGGTTCGCGCGGAGGCGCGGAGGCGCGGAGAGGCCGCGCCCGTGGCCCCGTCTCGCAACAGCGATACCGTACATTGTGCGGAATCAGACGTCGGAAGGCCGCTTGCGCGGCGGACGCCATCCGCAAGCGCATTCTCTCCGCGCCTCTGCGCCTCTGCGCGAACCACTATCTCCTTCGTGCCTTCGCGCCTTCGCGTGAAACAAATCTACCATTCCACCACCAACGCCCGGAACCTTACCCCCCGCCCCCCGGTTCCGGCGCAGACTTTTCCACAGGGGGTTCCCGCCATGTCCGATACCACCATCAACGACTATCCGCTGCTCGCCCGCCCGCACGTCCACCTCGCCGGGCCGGTCGATCATGCGATGTACCAGAGCTTCCGCGACCAGGTGCTCGGTGCGCCGACCGACGGCCCGCTGGTCGTGTCGATCTCGACGCTGGGCGGTGACCCGGAGGTCGCGCGCGCGATGGGCGACGACATCCGCCTGCTGCGCGACTATACCGGGCGCGAGGCGCTGTTCCTCGGCAAGGTCGCGGTCTATTCGGCGGGTTCGACCTTCATGTCGGCCTTCCCGGTCAACAAGCGGTTCCTGACCAAGCACACCCGGCTGATGCTGCACGAGCGGCAGATGACCAGCACGATCGAACTGTCCGGCCCGCTCAAGTCGCTCAGCGCCACGCTGAAGGCCAAGCTGCACGAGATCGAACATTCGATCCGTATCGAGGAAGAGGGCTTCCGCGCCATCGTCGCCGGATCGCAGGTGCCGTTCGAGGAACTGGTCGATAAGGCGCCGTCCAACTGGTATATCGATGCCGAGGAGGCCAAGGTGCGCGGCCTCGTGCTCGACGTCATCTGAACCGTTCCGGGGCTGGCGCAATCCGCCGCCCTGCCCCACATGGCAAGCCTATGGCCGATAATGATTCCGTCCTCGCCGCCGCTCATGCCTGGGCCGGGGCGCCGCTCGCACTGGCGACCGTCACCTCGACCTGGGGGTCGGCCCCCCGCCCGCGCGGCAGCCACATGCTGGTGCACGGCGACGGACGGTTCGAGGGTTCGGTATCGGGCGGCTGCGTCGAGAGCGACATCCTCGCCACCGCCGCCGAGGTGATCGCGGGCGCGCCGTTCGTGGTGAAGCGCTATGGCGTCGCCGATGCCGCCGCATGGGAAGTCGGGTTGCCGTGCGGCGGCGAGATCGAGGTGATGGTGCAGCCGGTGTCGCGGCACGGGTTCGATCCCGTGCTGTTCGACACCATCGCCGCCGCCCGCGCCGCCGGGGACGGCATCACCCTTACGACCGACCTCGCGAGCGGGCGGACGCAGCCGGGCGAGCAGGACGGCTTCCGCAACCGCTACGACCCGCCCCGCCGCCTGCTGATCGTCGGTGCGGTGCAGATCGCGCAGGGGCTGGCGGAGATGGCGCGCGCGCTCCGCATCGCCACCACGGTAATCGACCCGCGTGCCCGCTTCCTGACCGAGGAGCGCTTCCCCGGCGTGACCCTCGACGACCGCTGGCCCGACGAGGCGCTGGCCGCGCTCAGGCCCGATGCGGCGACCGCCGTCGTGACGCTCAGCCACGACACCAAGATCGACGATCCCGCGCTGGTCGAGGCGCTCAAGGCGCCCACCGCCTATGTCGGGGCGCTCGGTTCGCGGCGCAGCCATGCCGCGCGCCGCGAACGGCTGGCGGCGGCGGGTGTCGGCGAGGCCGATCTCGACCGGATCGACGGCCCGGTCGGGCTGGACATCGGGGCGATCGGCCCCTCCGAAATCGCGCTGTCGATCGCGGCGGCCATGGTGAGGAGCTTTCATGCGCGCTGAGGATACCGCCCTGATCCTGCTGGCGGCGGGGCGATCGCGCCGCTTCGGCGACGCCGACAAGCTGGCGCAACCGTTCCTGCACAAGCCGGTCGCCTTCCACGTCGTGACCGCGCTGGAGGCGATGCCGTTCCGCACCCGCATCGCGGTGATCGACGGCACCACGCTCGACTTCGCGTCGCGCGGGTTCGACGTGATCGTCAACGACGATCCGGCGGCGGGCATGTCGCGTTCGGTGCAACTCGGCCTCACGCGCGCCCGCGCCGCGGGGGTCGACGGCGTCGTGATCGCGCTGGCCGACATGCCGCGCATCACCGCCGCGCATGTCTATCGCCTGCTCGACGGTGCGACCCGTGACGATGCGGTTGTCGCATCGAGCGACGGAACCAGGCCCTGCCCCCCCGCGGTGTTCGGCAAGGGCCGGTTCGACTTTCTCGAAGCGCTCGAGGGCGATGCCGGCGCCCGCGACCTGGTGCGCGCCGGGCGGCATGTCGTCACCGCACCCGCCGAACTCATCGACATCGACACGCCCGAGGATCTGGAAAAGCTGCGCGCGATCGCCGAGGCACCGGGCGAGCATGACGCGATCACCCTGCCCCGTGCCGAACCCTGGTGGCGCGACGAGCAGCTGCGCTGACGCTATCGGCGCGGAAGCGCCGGGTCCGATCTCGCGGAATCACGCCGTATCCGGCGATCCCGGCACATCGACCCGTTCGTCGCGGGCGACGTCGAGGGGCGTGCCGCAAGCGCCAGGTATAGCGTCCGTCGCAGGACGCCGAACCCGCGTCACTCCGGCGCGCGGCGCACCGGCGGCATCGCGTTGCAGATGTCCGCCCCGCCCGCGGGCACCGTGAAGAACGGCGGCTCGCGATTTTCGCGTCCCTTGAGCCACAGCGCATAGCGGGCGTTGCCCGCGGCGCGATACTCGAACCGCGGGCGTTCGGCGGCGGGCAGCTCGCTCGCCAGCCGGACCGACAGGATCGGCGTCGGCGTCTGTTCGGGGCCATAGAAGCCCATCGTGCCGGTGCCGCGCGGCAGCGACGACAGATGCTCCATCCCCTCCACCACGCGCCCGACTAGCGCGATATTGCGGTCGAGATGGCGCGGGCCGTGCCCGATCACCGCATAGAGTTCCGCACCGCTGCCGGTGCTCGGCGCCATGTCGCGCCCGACCCCGACCATGCCGTAGCAATGCGCCAGCCATCCCCGCTGCCCGTCGCCCGCCACCGGCCAGCCGTCGGCGCTGTGCCCGCTCCGCGCCGCATAGGGATCGCGCCGGGTCATCGTCGTCACCGCGTCATAGGGCGTCGTCTCATATTCGGCGGGCGGATTGGCGACGACGCCCGGCGGCAACGGCTTCTTCTCGGTAACGTCGCCCCATTGCGCGACATAATTGTCCTGCACCCGATAGACCGAGGTGTTGTCCCACCAGTGCGCCGCCGCCAGCTTGCGCAGATTGGCGACATGCACCGGCGCATAGCGCGGTGCCAGCCGGATCACGATCCGCCGGTCGCCCGCCAGCGTCATCACCAGCAGCTCGTCCGCCGGGATCGCCCGCCAGTCGGCGGGGACGGCATCGGCCGGGGTCGGCGGCGGCGGGGCGGCAGGCGTCTGAAGCAACGCGGCGAGGGCGAGAAGGGCTGGCATGGCGTGCATCCTGCCATGCCGATTCCCGATCGCGCAACCGCTTGCACGAAACGCTTTCCCCCCCTAATGCGCCATGCTTCCGGCATATGCGGAGCGGTGGCCGAGTGGTCGAAGGCGCTCGCCTGGAAAGTGAGTATACGGCAAAACCGTATCGAGGGTTCGAATCCCTCCCGCTCCGCCATTTTAGCCCTCTATGGGCCTCGCAAAACCCCCAGAAATCTGCTACAAAACCGCAGAAATCAGCGCTTTTTTGATGCCGCTGCGTTTCAGTCGATCCGACACAATCTCACGCGAGGTGTGGGGAAGAGTGTGGGGAAAAATTGAGGTGAGGTGGCATGGGAAAGCTCACGGCGCTTAAAATCCGTTCGCTGATCGAGCCCGGACGCTATTCGGACGGGGACGGCCTGTTTCTCGAAATCAACGGCAAAGGGGCAGCCAGCTGGGTCCTTCGCGTCCAGAATAAGGGAAAACGCCAGGACATCGGACTGGGCTCACTGAAAGCGGTTTCTCTCAAGGATGCCAGAGAGGCTGCGTTCCTCACGCGCCAGAAGATCGCACAAGGCATCGACCCTGTCGCGGAGCGGAAGCAGGAGCGACAGGTCATTCCGACGTTCCGCAAGGCCGCCGAGATGGTCCATGGGGAACACAAGGAGGCGTGGAAGAACGGCAAGCATCAGGATCAGTGGATCGCGACGCTGAAGAGCTACGCCTTCCCCAAGATGGGTGACCGCTTGGTCAGCGAAATCGAAGGCCCCCTGATCCGGGACGTGCTGGCTCCGATCTGGCTGACGAAGCCCGAAACGGCGCGCCGTGTACGGCAGCGCATCGGCACCGTTCTCGACTGGTCATACGCACGCGGCTTTCGTGCGACCGAGGCGCCGATGCGATCACTTTCCAAGGGGCTGCCTCGTCAGCCCAAAAAGGAGAACCATTTCGCGGCCCTGCCTTATGCATCCGTACCGAACTTCCTTGAAAAGCTAGGCGAGCGGGAATCGGTGGGCCGCGTCGCGCTGGAAGCACTCATCCTGACGGCGGCGCGGTCGGGCGAAATCCGGGGGGCGACTTGGTCTGAGCTCGACCTCGAAGCTGCATTGTGGACGATCCCCGCCGAGCGGATGAAAATGGGGCGAGTGCATGTCGTGCCCCTCGCACCCGAAGCGGTGGCGGTGTTCGAGCACGCCAAGACGTTCAAGGTTGGCGCCAGCGACTTGGTGTTCCCGGGCCAGAACGTGAAGAAGCCGCTGTCGGATATGACGCTCCTCAAGATCCTACGTGACATGGACCTCGCGGTGACGGTGCACGGGTTTCGGTCGGCATTCCGGGACTGGGTCGCGGAGCAGACTGACTATTCGGGGGAGATCGCAGAGGCGGTGCTTGCTCACACCGTTTCGAATAAAGTCGAGGCGGCCTATCGTCGGACCGACTTTCTCGACAAACGCCGGCTGCTCATGCGTGAATGGGCGGCGTTCTGCAAAAAGACGCCCCCTCCGTTGGCGGATAGCCAGGACGATGAGTCCAACGCCTGACCTTGCACTCGAACAACAAAAGTAGTTCTAGAGTGGAAAGTACGTCAAGAACTTTTAGGGCAGTGCGGTCCGTGTTAGTCCTTGACCTTCCCACCGATAGCTAATTGCGCTAAGCTGGCATCGGTCGCAGTTAACTGCTTCCAACGACCAACTTTTGCTGCGGGGCGCTGGCGGCAGCCTCGATCAAGTAAGCGGAACGGCCATTTGCGACCAGTTCAAGCCATCCTGCGACCTTCGCATTAGCGTCCGCTAACGCCGAAACCGGTCTTGCCTTCGAGTGAAACGTCATGGAAAGTGGGCCACGTTCTTCCGAAATCCAAGAAGTCTGGTGACGAGCTTACGATCGTAAGTCGACTGCCCGCGATCGTATTTTTGAGCCGCTTAAGGCCAGTATTAAAAAGTGCTCGGTTTTGTCCGGCCCGCGCATCTAGGGACTTGAACCGCAGCGCTGGATGCATGCGCCGGTCCATGTCTCGCATCACCGCGCCATTTTCTTTGCGCGCGGTGACGATGGGGGGCTTCCATCGGAGGTCATAGCAGGGGCGGCCGCCCTTTGCGGGGTGGCGGGCTTTGCTCCGGAACAAATGCCGTCATGACGTCAGGTGTAAGGTTCGGGTGCGCTTCCTATATTGAGGCGCAAACGGACAAAAGGGCGGGACAGCCATGACCGGATCAGGAAAATCACTCGCCGATCTAGCGGCGGGCTTCGGCACTGGCAGCGCCCTTGATCGCGCGCTGGAAACCCAGCGTTCGATCGACAAGCTCACCGCGATCGGCGTGCTTGGCGACGATCGACTCAGTCGCGCGGCGCGCGGCCTCTATTCGCCCGCAATGGAAAAGGCGATGGCGATCGCCAGCGGCAAGATCACCGCGCTCGACCCTCTCCTCAAGGCGGGGTCCGCCTTCGATCAGCTCAAGATCAAGGCGCTAGGCTCAGGACTCATTGATTGATCCAGAAGATGACGGAAGCGGCGAGTGCGATGGCCGACATGAAGGCGTGGGCGCATCGGTCGTAGCGGGTGTGGATGCGTCGCCAGTCCTTGAGGCGGC
>NZ_JBDZDK010000016.1:0-85570 GCF_040049155.1 Sphingomonas silueang | reverse complement strand
CCAGGGTCGCCGGCGACTGGCCCGCCACCCGCTGGGACGAGCTGATGCCGTGGAACTGGGTGCCCCAGACAGATCAGCCAACAGCCCAAGCCGCATAAACTGCGGTCCTCACGCCACGCTTACGCAGATCGAGCGGCTGCGGCCGTTTTTTCCCAAGAGTCACGGCAAGCCTCGGGTGGATGACCGGCGGGTGCTGAGCGGCATCGTGTTCGTCAACCGCAACGGGCTGCGCTGGCGCGATGCGCCCAGTGTCTACGGGCCCCACAAGACGCTCTACAACCGCTGGAAGCGTTGGGGCGAGGCGGGCGTGTTCACGCGGATGATGGAAGGTCTGGCTGCAGTCGGCGCCGAGCCGCAGACGGTCATGATCGACGCGACCTACCTGAAGGCACACCGCACGGCTTCGAGCCTGCGGGTTAAAAAGGGGATCTTGGCCGCCTGATCGGGCGCACCAAGGGTGGCATGAACACCAAACTCCATGCCTTGGCCGATGCGAATGGGCGCCCCTTGAGCTTCTTCATGACCGCGGGCCAAGTCAGCGACTACACCGGTGCCGCAGCGCTGCTCGATGACATGCCCAAGGCGCAGTGGCTGCTTGGCGACCGCGGCTACGACGCCGACTGGTTCAGGGACGCCCTTCAGGCCAAAGGCATCCAGCCCTTCATCCCGGGCCGGCGCTCGCGCAACGAGCCGGTCAGATACGACAAGCGCCGCTACCGGCGCCGCAGCCGCATCGAGATTATGTTCGGCCGTCTCAAAGACCGGCGGCGCGTTGCCACCCGCTACGATCGCTGCCCCACGGCTTTCTTCGCTGCCGTCGCCCTCGCTGCCACTGTCATCTTCTGGCTGTGATCAACGAGTCCTGACCCTAGGGTGCCGACCGCTCGGCTATTTCGCGGCCAGCAGGGTGAACTTGTGAATCTGCGGCGGTTCAGAAAACAGTTCTTCTGCCTTGTCCATCAGTGCGGCGGCAACCTTGCCGTCGAGATGGGCCTGCCGATCCTCCTCTGTGTCGAACGTATCGAAGATCGCGTACGCACCGGGACCTTCCTCGATCGCATACCAGGTCAGAGTGCCCGCCTCAGCTTGAACGAGCGGCAATGCCGAGGTCAGGAAATTGGCGACATCACGCTCTTTTCCGGGCTTGGCCTTCAGTGGTACATAGAGGGCAAGTTTGGGCATAAATGACTCCTCAAGTGAAACCGACAGTCATTATTCGGCAGAGTAACGGAAGAGCGGGCCGGTACGTTCCCCATGAGGCGGAGCACACGCGGCCCCGCCTCCTCGTCGAAATCAGAACTGCTGTGCGGTCGGCCGGATGACGATCGCGTTGACGTCGACGTCATCAGGTTGTTCGACAGCGAACGCGATAGCACGCGCCACCGATGCCGCCGGGATGGCCTGCTTGTAGAAGTCCAGCACCGTCTCGGCAGCCGTACCCGACGTCGTGAACTTCAGGTCGCTCTCGACGGCTCCGGGCTCGATCGACGTGACGCGGACCTTCTCGCCCACCTCCTGGCGAAGACCTTCGCTGATCGCGCTGACGGCGAACTTGGTGCCGGAATAGACCGTGCCGCCCGGGGCGAAGACCTTGATGCCGGCGACCGAACTCAGGTTGATGATGTGGCCGCTGCCCTGCTCCAGGAAGCCGGGAAGAGCCGCGGCGATGCCGTAGAGCGTGCCCTTCAAATTGACGTCGATCATCTGGTCCCACTCGTCGGTGTTGACCTCGGCCATCGGACGGATCGGCATCAGACCGGCGTTGTTGATCAGTACGTCGAGACGGCCGAAGTCGGCGACGATCGCGGCGACGACGGACTGGACCGCCGACTTGTCAGTGACGTCGAGCGCATAGGCGCGTGCCGTTCCGCCGTTCTCGGCGATCTGCGCGACGACCTCGTCGAGCTTGTCCTTGCGCCGTGCGGCGATGGCGACCTTCGCACCGCGTTCGGCGAGAAGACGCGCGGTCTCGGCGCCGATGCCGGTGCTCCCGCCGGTGATGAGAACAACCTTGCCTTCGATACCTTTGGTCATGACTGTGTTTCCTTCACTTCAGATTTTGATTTTTCGCTGGGTCGCGGCTCCGCGCCAGCGGTAGCCGCGTGGATGAACGAGGCCCATAAGGCCCGCGCGAAGCGCAGGTGCCAACAGGCCGATCATCCGCAGCTCCTCTATGTAGAACGGTTGTGCCAGCAGCGCCGACCCCACCCATTCTTTAAGCTTGCCCATGGCAGCACCCTTAGGTCGCGGAGACGGGGTTGAGGACAAACGCGGCGCGCTCGGCCAGATCGCCGATCTGAGAGAGGTAGTTTTGGAAGTGGGGCGTCGCGCGGTGGGCGGTAACCGCATCCGCATCCGCGTACAGCTCGTCGAGGACGAAGCGGTTCGGATCGCTCTGGTCCTGCCAGAGATCGTAGCGCAAATTGCCCGGTTCGGCACGGCTTGGCTTTAGCATGGCGTCGAGCAGAGCGCGCAGGCGGTCGACGGTATCCGCACGGGCGGTTAGGACTGCGACGATCTTCACGTTGGCGGTCATGGCACCATATCCTGGCCTGGTTATATTCGAAGCGGGGCGCATCCTGAGCGCCCCGCCCGTCATCCTGGTACTCACGCAGCGGCGCGATCGAGGGCTTCGATCAACGCGTCGGCCATGGCCCGGTCCGACGCGGGATTCTGACCCGTGATCAATTCCCGGTCCACGACGACATTCGAAGCGAAGTTCTTGTCGGTGACAGAGACGTCGCCACCGGCCGACCGCAGCGCCTTTTCCATGTCGAAGAAGAGTTCGCCCTTCAGCACTTGCTCCTCAGCGATCTTCTCCTCGCTCGCCGAGAAGACGGTCATGCGGTAGCCTGAGTAGATCCAGTCTCGCGCCAGGTCGGCCGCCCCGGCGTCATCGCCTTCCTCCAGCGCCTTGCGGAAGGCCGGAGCATCGTCGAGCGCGGAGACAACGACCACCGGTCCGTGGCAGAGGAGCGCGGTCGGCTTGGCCGCCGCGTGGAAGTGACGGAGGATCGTGCCCGCATCGCGGTCCTGCATCAGATCGACGATGGGCGCGTGACCTCCCGGCACGAACACGCCAACGAAGCCGTCCAGACCCTCGTCGACGACCGATTTCAGCGTGCGGACGTCGTTCATGGCCGGGTGGCTGGCGAAGAAGTCCTTGGCGCGCTGGTATGCCGCCTCATCACCGCCAAAGTGGTCCTTCGTGTCGGAACCGGCGTCGATGTGCGGCTTGGTCCCATTGGGCGTGGCGAGAACAATATCATAGCCGGCGTCGAGCACTGCCAGCGCGGGGACTGCCGTTTCGTTGAGATACTGACCGACCGTTGCGGTACTGCCGCCACGCAGACCGAGCTGTGTCGCGTTCGATCCAAGAACGAGAACCTGACCCTTGCTCATCTGAACCTCCATGTTCGCGGCGCCCGTCGCCGATGGATGGGAAATGGGCCTCGTTGATATATTCTAGAAGTTTATCTTTCTAATGTCAGATATACGTCTGACAGGATGACTGCATGCGCTACGATCTGAACCTGCTGCCGATCTTCGTCGCGTTGATGGAGGAGCGCAGCGTCACGCGGGCCGCCGAGCGAATGGGCATGACACAGCCCGCCCTGTCTAATGCCCTATCGCGTCTACGACTGATGCTTCAGGACCAACTGTTCGTCCGCGAGCGCTACGGCATCCAGCCGACCCCGATCGCGCTTGAACTCTCACCGCTGATCGCCGAGGCACTCGCCCAGCTCGACGACGCGGTCCTCGGTCAGCAGGCCTTCGACCCCTTACATGCCGAACGGCTCTTCACGATCGCGCCAAACGGCTATGTCGAGTTCGTCCTCGTCCCCGCTATCGTGGCGCGCCTGGAGAAGGTCGCCCCCGGCATAAA
This sequence comes from Sphingomonas silueang, assembly GCF_040049155.1. NCBI lineage: Bacteria > Pseudomonadati > Pseudomonadota > Alphaproteobacteria > Sphingomonadales > Sphingomonadaceae > Sphingomonas > Sphingomonas silueang. The sequence goes on along the minus strand of NZ_JBDZDK010000016.1, from coordinate 81,684 downwards.
GCTTCGTCTGACGCCCTACGGGAACGATCTTGTGGAAACAGGCGTCGTGTCAGGCACGACGGCGCTCGTGCTGGGCCGCATCGTCGATCCGCCCGACAACCTCGTCGTCCAGCACCTGATGGACGAAGGGCTCGCCTGCGCCGTCCGTGCCGACCATCCGGGGGTCGGCGATGTCATGACGCGCGAGCAGTTCGAGACGATGAAGCATGTCAACATCGTGCCGCCCGGACGGATGCGCGCCGGGCTGTTCCAGGCGCTGGCGCAGCAGCAGCTGAAGCGCGACGTCGCAATCTCCGTGACAAACTTCTTCGCGGTAGCCGAGATGGTGGCGGTGACCGACTATTGCGCCACCTTGCCCTCGCTCATCTGCAGGCGGCTGATGCACGACCCCCGGCTGAAGATCCTGCCGGCTCCGGTCGACCTTGGCAGCTTTCCCGTGGAAATGGCTTGGCACGTCCGCTATCGGCATGATCCCGCACACCGCTGGTTACGGGCGCTGATCGGCGCGATCATCACCGACCTCACGGGGAAGACGGCAGCGGCAATCACGCCGTCGCCAGCCTGAGGACGATGTCGAACCGCGATGTCGCTTGTGCGTATCCCGTACGCGACAGAGTTCGCTATACAGCCCCTGACAATAGGATTTATCATGCGTGCAATCGGCTACCAGCAGCCCGGAACGATCGATCGCACGGAAGCTCTCGTCGATATCGAACTTCCCGATCCCAACGCTACCGGCCGTGATCTCCTCGTCGAGGTCAAGGCTGTCTCGGTAAACCCTGTTGACACGAAGGTGCGCGCTGGCTCGGGTTCGATGCACGGTGATTGGCGTATCCTGGGTTGGGATGCCGCCGGTGTCGTTCGCGCTGTTGGCCCTGAAGTGCGCGGCTTCGAACCGGGCGACGAGGTGTTCTACGCGGGCAGCATCGGCCGCGATGGGACCAACGCCGAGCTGCACCTGGTCGACGAACGCATTGTCGGAAGGAAGCCGGCCAGCCTCGATTGGGCAAAGGCAGCGGCGTTGCCGCTGACGGCGATTACCGCGTGGGAGACCCTCTTCGAGCGATTGTCCGTGCGAACTCCTGTAGCTGGTGCAGCACCTGCGCTGTTGATCATCGGCGGTGCCGGCGGGGTCGGATCGATGGCGATCCAGCTTGCCCGGCAGGTTCCCGATCTCACGGTCATCGCAACGGCATCACGCCCCGAGACACAAGCCTGGGTGCGTGAGCTCGGCGCCCACCATGTCATCGATCATCGTCAGCCGTTGGCGCAGCAGGTAGCGGATCTCGGCATTGGCGCGCCGGCTTTCATCTTCTCGGCCACGCACACCGACGAGCATATCGAGCAGATCGCCGAGCTGATCGCCCCGCAGGGACGTTTTGCACTCATCGACGACCCCAAGACACTCGATGTCGTCCCGTTCAAACGAAAATCAGTGTCGACCCACTGGGAGTTCATGTTCACCCGGTCCATGTTCGAGACTGCTGATATGGAAACGCAGGGTCAGATCCTGTCGGCCATCGCCAGCCTCGTGGACGCCGGCGAGGTGCGCACCACCCTCACCGAACGGTTCTCCCCCATCAACGCCGCGAACCTTAAGCGCGCGCACCAGGCGCTTGAGAGCACTACCGCACGCGGCAAGATCGTCATCGAGGGTTGGCAGTGATGCGGTTCACGCTCACTCAACGTCCGTCGCGCCCGCGGCCCCCGCTGCACCAACTGAAAGGGACCAAGCCTCGGCGTAATCGATGCCAGCCATGTGCGGTTGTGGGCGTCGCTTTCGCTGGGTCACTGATATCTACAATCGTAAAAGACCGTGATGTTTCGAGATAGCAGACGCGGTCCTCGGGTGAAAACTCGGGACGTCTGCTAGCTTGGCATCTCACCAATCGGTGCCAAGAGCGGGGAGTGCTTCGGCTAAGAAGTCAATCCACGCCCGCGTCTTGGCGGCGGGGCGCCGCGTCGGGTGTGTGATGGCATACGCCGCTCCCAGCATCATAGGCGGCTCGTCCAGCTCAAGCTCGCTCAACTGACCGGCGCGAAGCGCCTCTGCCGCAATAAAGCGTGGCCCATAGACCAGCCCTTGGCCCGCGATGGCAGCGCGAACCAAGGCCTCGCCATTGTCGGAACACATCGATCCTGAGATCGGCACCTTGATCGTCCCGTCTTTGCCGAACGCCCACGATGTCGTTCCTGCAAGCGACGCGTTGGTGTGGCCCAGACAATCGTGATCGCCGAGATCGGCCAGGCGGGTTGGCGTTCCCCGCCTCGCCAAATAAGAGGGGGCGGCACACAGCACGACGCGCATCGCCACGAGTTTGCGGGCAACAAGCGCACTGTTGGCGAGGCGCCCGATCCGTACGGCGACATCCCAACGCTCTTCCAGCAGGTCGACGTAACGATCGTTGAAGCCCAGTTCGATCGTCACCTCGGGATGACGTGCGGAGAAAGCAGGGATGAGTGAGGCAAGGTGCAGAACGCCGAAGGTGGCGGGCGCACTGACGCGCAGCAGTCCCTGGGCAGTGATCGAGCGCGACGATGCCTCCGCCTCGGCTTCTCCGATCTCCATCAGGATACGTTCGGCCTTTTCGAAATAGTCGGTGCCTGCCTCGGTCAGCGACAGCCGACGCGTCGAGCGCTGGACCAGCGTGGTGCCGAGCCGCGCTTCGAGGGCGTCTAGGTGCTTGGCCGCCATCGCCGGCGACATGTGCAGATCGCGTGCGGCAGCAGAGATGCCACCGAGCCTGATCGCCTTTACGAACACGTCCATACCCGTCAACCGATCCGCCATGATTTCCTACCCGTGGTTGAAGCTGACTCTTCTACGTGGCAGATTATCATTGCGCGATAGTGCGCACATATCCCGGTCAACAGATCGAACAATGATCCAGGCGGCCTCCGTGGCGCCTGCACCGGAGTGTATGACCATGAGCGTCCAGCCTACCTACTTCATCCCGCATGGCGGCGGCCCCTGCTTCTTCATGGACGATCCGCGCGGCGTGTGGAGCGGTATGGAAGCGTTCCTGCGCAGCCTGCCGAACTCGCTTGCCGAGAAGCCCAAGGCTATCCTCGTCGTCTCGGGACATTGGGAGACGGACGGCTTTGCCTTGACCGGCGCCGAACGGCCCGAGCTGATCTACGACTATTACAACTTCCCGCCCCATACCTATCAGCTGCGCTACGACGTACCAGGCTCGCCCGCGCTCGCCGCCCGTGCCGCGGCCCTGCTCAAGGATGCGGGCATCCCCTCGTCTGTCGACGCGAAACGGGGCTTGGATCACGGCGTGTTCGTGCCCCTCAAGGTGGCCTTTCCGGATGCCGACATTCCGCTGATCGAGATGTCCGTCGAGCGGGGGCTGAACCCGGCCCTCCATGTCGCTGCCGGGCGCGCCCTCGCGCCGCTGCGTGAGGAAGGTGTGCTGATCCTGGGTTCGGGCATGAGCTTCCACAACATGCGCGCCTATGGCGACCCGCGCTCGACGCCCGGCTCGCAGGCGTTCGACCAGTGGCTGGCCGAGAGCATGGAACTGGATGGTGCGCAGCGAGCCGAGCGTCTGGCGCATTGGGCCGATGCGCCATCGGCGCGGTTCGCCCATCCGCCCGCCAAGGAGGAGCATCTGCTGCCCCTGATGGTCGCGGCCGGCGCGGCCGAAGGCGAAGGCGCCCGGGTCTATGCCGAGGAAGTGCTGTCGACCGCCATCTCGGGTTTCCGTTTCAACTGATCTCACCGCGTCACTGAAGGAGAATTATCATGACCATCGCCGTCACCGGCGCGACCGGCCAGCTTGGCCGTCTCGTCATCGAAAGCCTGAAGCGCAAGTCGACCGGCGAGCCGATCGTGGCGCTGGTGCGCTCGCCCGAAAAGGCCAGCGACCTGGGTGTCGAGGCACGCGCGTTCGATTACGCGCAGCCTGAGACGCTCGCTCCGGCACTGGCCGGGATCGACACGTTGCTCTTGATCTCGTCGAGCGAGGTCGGGCAGCGCGAGGCACAGCACCGCAACGTCATCGAGGCCGCCAAGACGGCGGGCATCAAGCGTATCGTCTACACCAGCCTGCTGCACGCCGACCGATCGCCGATCAGCCTAGGCGAGGAGCACCGTGCGACCGAAGCGCTGCTGGCGTCCTCCGGTATCCCGACGACCCTCCTGCGCAATGGCTGGTACACCGAGAACTACACCGGCTCGATTCCCGCAGCCCTGGAGAATGGCGCGCTCGTCGGCAGCGCTGGCGAGGGACGCCTGTCGCTCGCGACCCGCGCCGATTATGCCCAAGCCGCAGCCATCGTGCTGACCAGCGACGGCCATGAGGGCAAGACCTATGAGCTGGCCGGCGACGACGCGGTGACGCTCGCCGACCTTGCCGCCGAGATCTCGCGCCAGACCGGCCGCGACATCCCGTACCGCGACCTGCCGCAGGCCGAATACGCTGCGATCCTGAAGCAGGTGGGCCTGCCCGAGGGCTTCGCCGAGGGAGTTGCGGCATGGGACGTCGATGCCTCGAACGGTGCGCTGTTCGATGACGGCCACCAACTCTCGAAGCTGATCGGACGTCCGACGACACCGCTGGCCGACGCCGTGCGGGCGCAACTCGCCGCGCAGGGCTGACGTTACGGACAACCCCGACCGATAAAGATCATCCCTGGAGATAGCGCATGAACATCGACCTTTCCGGCAAGACGGCGCTCGTGACAGGTTCGACGGCCGGCATTGGCTTTGCGATTGCGAAGGGGTTGACGGCGGCCGGGGCGATCGTCGTCCTGAACGGGCGCGACGAGAGCCGCACGCAGGAGGCTGTTGCCAAGCTGAAGCGTGAGGTCGGGGATGCCGATGTGCGCGGTGTGGCCGGAGACGTCGGAACGGAAGCCGGATGCGATGCCATCGTATCCGCGCTTCCAGCGGTCGACATCCTGGTGAACAATGCCGGCATCTTCGGCCCGCAGGACTTTTTCGAGACGCCGGACGCGGAGTGGGAACGCTTCTTCCGGGTCAATGTGCTGTCGGGCGTGCGCCTGTCCCGAGCCTATCTGCCCGGGATGCGGGACAAGGGCTGGGGTCGCGTGCTGTTCCTGTCCTCGGAATCCGGCCTGAACATCCCGGCGGACATGATCCACTACGGCGTGACCAAGACCGCCGACCTTGCCCTATCGCGTGGCCTAGCCAAGCGCATGGCAGGTACGGGTATAACAGTGAATGCCATCCTTCCCGGTCCGACATTGTCGGAGGGCGTGGCCGAAATACTGGCGGACGAGGTGACCTCGGGCAAATCGTTGGAAGAGGCTGGCGCCGATTTCGTCAAGGCGCACCGACCGTCCTCGATTATTCGGCGTGCTGCCACGGTCGAGGAAGTCGCCAACCTGTGCGTCTACATCGCCTCTCCACAGGCGTCCGCGACCACCGGTGCGGCGCTACGCGTTGACGGCGGTGTGGTGGATACGATCGCCTGACTTTCAGTTTGTCCTATCCCGATTGGGAAGGGCGGCCAGCACGACCAATGCGCGAGTTGCACGACAGACGGCAAGGCGGGTGCCGTTTCCTGAACTGCTTGTCGAGCGTGGCGAAACGGAAAGCCAGACCGCCAGAAAATCGACCGGGGCTGTTGAAAAATGCGCCGCTGGTGGCCGGTCCGGTTGAGGGCAAGATGACACCCCAAGGTTTCGGGATCCCGTCTCGCATGGGATCCCAATCGGTACGGGGGCCGGAGTAGCCAACGTCAGCTATGCGCCTTGCTTTACCCAAAAGCGGCCGGTCCGCTAACCACCATTCTAATCCAACTCACGGTCCTTTTTCCGTGCGGAAAGAACCTTCAGAAAAAGCCGCCAAATTCATGCGGAGTCTGTTTGAGATCTAAATGTATCAAGGACCATCGAGCACCTACCCCAGGAAGACCGCTGCCGATAGGCACTCGCCGCAGCACGGCAGCGTGAAGCTGTCCGGTTAAAAGCCGTGGCCGGGCAGAGGGTACAGATCGTCAAGCCGCGATCATCGCCGGAATGAGCGGTCGAGCTTCGCTTGGGTAAAATACGCCGACGCCTTGCGCAGGATCTCGTTGGCCTGTCGCAGCTCGCGGACGTCGCGTTCCAGCGCCTTCATCTTGTCAGCGACCTCGGTCGGGACGCTAGCGCGCTTGCCGCTGTTCCCCTCCGCCTTCTTTACCAACTCATGCACCGTCTACGGGATGCAGCCGATCTTCTCGACAATGGAATCTACCGCCGCCCATCGCCATGGGTGATCGCGCTCGTGATCCAGCACCATCCGTATCGCTCGCTCGCGGACCTCAGGCGCGCACCTGTTCGTCGTCTTGCTCATATAGGCTCCACCTTCTCAGGAGTTGGAGCCTCCGACAAACCCAGGGCGGTTCATACCCCCCGCGACGCTGCGCTATCCTAATGTCAAATCTGCAGCTTCGGCGGCCAGCAACTGTAGAGGCGCAACCCGACGAACCAATGCGCGATGAATCGCGTCAATCAGAAACGGAACGCCGCTTTCAACCAGAAACTGTCACCTTGTGTACGGTTGGTTGCCGACAATTCATGCTGCCACTGAAAGGCGATCGGCACCTTGCCCGCCTGATAACGGACGAGCGGTCCAAGCGCGAACACCTCCCCCTTGTTGCCGTTAACGCCGACACGCGCGCCGTTCACCTTGTCGTCCGTCGTCTGCTTCAAATAATAACCGGTGATGCCCACCGTAAGGGGATTGAAATTATACGCCGCAGCGAAGTCGACGTGTGCGGCTTGGCCGGAGCGGTAGTTGGTATCCCGGTTCTTCGTGTTGAAGTCGTACATCAGCTTCAGCGACACTTCCGGGCCAGGACCCTTGGGATTGAAGTGGGTCACCGCGAGCACCGGTTGGAATGTCCAGTAGTTGTTACCGAGATTAGCGAGATTGGTGCGCTTGTAGCTGCCGGTGGGTACGAACGTGTCCATCGTTGCGACAAAGAAGGTATTCTTGCGTTGCCAGCCGAGCACGAGCGGATTGACGATGATATCGCCGATGCCGAACTTGTTCTGCCGCGCACCTCCGGCGTGGACGTTGACGTTGATGATCGGCACGAACGCCTGCGTCGCGACCGATGCGCCAAGCACCTTGAAATTGGTGACGTGGACAAAGCGCGGAATGTCGCCGACGATATTGACCGAGAAGTCCGGCGGCCCCGCGCTGTTGCCGTTGTCATCGTTCAGGCGATCTGCGGTGTAGTAATAGCCGTAATTGAGGAGGTACGTTCCGGGTGGCGGAAGCGCAGCGATTGTGAGCGCCTCAGCGCCGTTTGGATAGGCGGTGCGGCCGCCTTCTGACGCCAGCGCCGGCGTTGCGGCTGTAGCAGTCACGATCGCGGCTGCGCCAAGAAGATGGTTTTTCACGACATTCCCCCCTTTGCTTCGGACGCAAGTTTCCAATCAGCGGCATCAGCCGCCGGCTCGCGTTTCGGTTGTTGTTTTACTCAGAGCTTCTTGAAGAACGGAGATCGTACTGATTTCTCGGCATCGGCCGCGGTAACGAACTTCTCGACGAAGATGTCGCGCTCGAACAGGCGCCCCTTCATCAACGCGCCGATCCCCGCCTCGATCATCGGCGGTGGACCGCAAAGATATGCTTGATGGCCAGTGAACCGGCCAGCGAACAGACGCTCAGCGGCTTCGTGAACATATCCGGTCTCGCCTTCCCAAGCATCCTCAGGCTCTGCTTGCGACAGCACAGGCACATAGCGGAACGTGGGATTCTCTTCGGCGAGTTTGCGGAAGAAATCGGTGTAGTGGAGATCGTGCGGGCGACGCGCCCCGTGTATCAAGGTGATCGGCTGATCGTAGCCTTGCCCGATCAACTCAAGTATCATGCTCTTGGGACTAGATAATCCAGAGCCACCGGCGAGGAAGATCAGCGGCTTGTTTGCCGAGCGGCGGACAAAAAAACGGCCGAACGGACCCGCGAAGCGGATCTGATCGCCGACCTTCAGGTGCTCGTGCAGATGCGTCGTCGCCTTTCCACCAGGCACGAGGCGAACGTGCAACTCGACGATGTTAGCCTCGGCCGGGCTGCTCGCGATCGAGAAAGCCCTTGTCCCCTCGATGCCGTCGATCGACAAGTTGACATACTGGCCAGCTTGAAAGAACACGCCCTCGCCCGCAACATCGAGCCACACGCCCAAGATATCGGGTGTCAGCATTTCGAGCTTGCTGACCGTGCCGACATGATCCGCGACCGCGATGCGCCGTGCATCGGGATCGTCGTCGATGTCCGCCTCGATCGTCACGTCGCCTTGTATCGTCGCGACACAGGCGAGCGTTGCGCCCTCGTCGCGTTCGAAATCCATCAGCGCGAACGAACTGGCGGCACCGTGAGCTACCTCCCCCTCCAATACGGACACCTTGCAGGTGCCGCACAGGCCGTGGCCGCAGGCGTGCGGCAGATAGAGGCCGGCACGAAGGCAGGCGTCGAGCAAGGTCTGGCCCTCCGCCACCTCTACAGTGTCGCCAGTGGGTTCGATCGTCAGCGTTGCCATGGCGTTAGGCGTTGCCGCCCTCTTGAGTCCAGAATCGGATCAGCGACTTATGGCCGACCCCCAGCTCACCGAGGCTCTTTTCGGGCGATGGCGACCAGTTCTCCCCGTCGAGCATCCAACGTGCCCGGCCGAGATCCACGGACGCCCAATCCGGATCGATGGAATAGAGTGACGGGAGGATCTCGGCCGTCAGGGCTCCGAACGGTACGTCGCGCGGAAGCGGAAGGGTGATGGCCGAACAGAAGTTGTTATGGCCTTCCCAATGTACGAATACGAGCTGCGCACCGTGAAAATTTTCCACGCGATCACGGGTCGGTCCCGAGTAGCCGGAATGGAGAGCGGCTGTGGGCATTTGATGTCCCTTCCTTATTCTGCTGCGGCTGCAAAAGGTGGCGCAGGGCGACGCCCTTCCATCCACTTTTCCCACTGGGCCTCTTCGGGCGAACCGGCATAATCCATGTTATCGGCGCCCTTGTTGATGTGGTACCAGTCCAGCACCTCTGGAACGGTCGCGCCGCCGCAATTGCCCTGGAAGATCTGATGCACCGGGAGCCATGCTTGCGAGAACTTTTCCGGCTCGTGATCGAATATGTCCTTACAGCCGTCCGAACAAGTATGATACTTGTCACCACCGAACTCGGAGACACGAAAGCTGATCGTGGTCGGATCATCCACTTCAGTGAATGCCATCGGGACTTGACACACCTGACAGAGCTGCGGCAGGCCGTTGTTGTAGAAGCGCTTGCCCTGATTGGCCTGATCACGCCACTTGAGATAGCGCTGTTCGTAGAACTGTTCAAACGTGTCAGGATACTTCTCACGCAGCCATGCCAGATGCTGGTCGTCGACGTCCCAAGTATGGACTGCGGCCGCATGGGTATAGTTGTAGAAGATGGTCCACGCCTGATGCGAGATGTGGCCCTTTTCCTTCTTGGCGATTTCCGCATACTTTGGTTCGCGGATACCGTAGCGGGCGAGATCGGCGAACAGTGCGCCACCTGCCTGCTCGTAATAGGTTTCCCAAGCCTCTGCCCAGGACATGACCTTCTTGGGCAGCATGTAATCCATCATCATGCCGACGAGCGTCAGGAGACGGTATCCGCGCCAGAACCACTTGTCGATCCAGCCCTGAACGATCGGTACATTGGCCTCGTCCTGCTCCAGCAGGAAGCGCACCGCCTCCAGCCCCAGCGTCATGTGCCGACTCTCATCCGACTGCGCCGAGAAGCCGAACGTGACCGTCGCCATGTCGCCATTATAGGCGGCGCCCGACATGAACGGCACGAACAGGAGATTGGTCAGCACATATTCAAAGGCGAAGCTGATCGAGGTCAGGAACTCGAATGGTCCTGCCGTGCTCGCATCGTCGAAGAACGATTTCGGCACCGACAGATACCATAGGCGGTCGTGCATGTGGGTGAAGTCATGCATGCCGTCGAAAAACTTGTTGTAGTGGCTAATCGTATGAATCTGCGTCTGGCAGTGACGCAGCTCGTCGATCGACTGCATCTGCGCGGCGACGCGGAGACCCGCCCCCGGTAGATGACGCGCCAGATGCGCGAAGTGTCGGTGCGCTTGGTACTCCAGCGGCGTCACGGCCTGGATGAAGAGCTTCACCGCATTGAGGTAGCGCGCATCGGTGATACCGAGCTGACCATTATTCTGCGCCATCGAATCGATCACGGCGTAGAGCTTGCGCTCCTTTTCCGCTTGGAACTTCCAATAGGCGTCCATGGTCAGCTTGAAAGGGTCTTCCCAAGCGTCCCAGTCATGCACCTTGATCCCTTCGTATTTCGCGAAGGGGAAGATGTCGTCCTTGTTCTGGTAGCTCGGTTCCCAGTCCAGGCCACGGGTGAAGTGACCGTACTTCTGCTTCAGATTCAGTTTGCGGGCTGTCATAACTGCCTCCAATAAACTGCAAAGTAATCATCATCCTCGTCGACCGTGCCGGACAACGAGATGACGGACATATGGATTTCCTGCGGGTCCCAGTCTCGGCCGAGCCGCTCTGACACGCTGTTGGCGCGGATCTCGAGCCGACCCGGACAGTCGATTTTGGTCATCGCGTGCATGGATCGGCGCTGGGCACCGGGGTTGTCGGCCATGATCGCGTCAGCGATCGCAGCCCCCTCTTGCGAGTTCTGCAAGGTGATCGATACGGGCTGCTGCTGGGTCACGCGGCCAGTTCCTTCTCGCCCAGCGCGCCGAGGCCGATCATCCGCTTACGCAGATCGGCCGCAGCTTCCGCAACCGCAAGCAACCCGCGATCGCCGAGCACCCTGTCTGCGATTGGCCGCACCGCCTCTTCGGCTCGGCGGGTCCAGTGGTCGAACCAGTCTTTGAGTACCTTTCGATTGCCCCCGGACTCCGCTGCCGCCGTCTTGATGACGGCATCGGTCCACCGGCTGTTGTCGGCATACCAGTCGGCAAGAAAGCCGGTCATCATTGATAGGGGTGCACCGTTATGCGCGGCCCCGGCGCGGTCGAAAGCCTGCGTCACCAGTGGATACACATAACCATCAAGGACGACGAGCTGGGCAACGAAAACCTCAAACCAGTCGCGAACCACGAGCAGGTCTTCAGCGAGCCGACGCATCGGCTGCCATTCCGGCGCCTCCATCCACTCCGCCTTGGCTGCGACGAGCGCCTCGTCGGTGCCGGCACCGACCACCAGGCCGATACGCGAGATGATCTGCGCGATCCCGAGTCGATCGGTGCCGCAAAATGACGCTGCCGACGTGATCTGCGTGCCATAGCCCCAGTCGGCGATCAGCTGGCAGTTCATGTTTGCCGCCCATTCGACATGGCGCAACGGCAGGAGATAGCCAGCAAAGACCTTGAGCCAGTCCGCGTCGACGTTTCCGATCAAGTCGCGCTTATCGACGAAACCGACAGCATCGTCGAATGACTGCTGCATCGCCGCACGATTGATGTTGTAGGTCGCATAATAGAATTGCCGTGGATCGCGGAAGGAATACCAATCCGCCATTTCGACTGCGGTGCGGCGCGGATCGAAAAGCTCGCGTTCGAGATCCCAAGTCGGCCGATAATGAAAATTTGTCACGGGCTGAACGTCGAATGTCGCTTCCTCATAGCGTGAGGCGGGTTTGTCGACCCCGAAACGACGCGCGATGTGCGAAAAGGTTTGCCGGCGCGGCGTGATCGCTTCGGCCTGGATATCGATGTTCATGCAAGCGCTCCGACGGTATGGACGGGAGCCGATGAACCCGCGACAAGGCGCAGCACGGCAGCGCTCTCTGCCGGGTCAGCGGCGGTGACAAGGCAGCGGTTCTCACCGCAAAATTCACGGAAAGCGGCGACGGGTAGCACCAGCTCGACGCTTAGGTCAGGATCGCCGTAGACGAAATCGAACTGGACGATGCCGCGGTCGGTCACGCCGGTAACCACCGCCTGCAATTTGACGCGACGACCGGATTGTGACGGAGCGTGTTGCACTTCCAGCATGACACCTCTTCCTCGAACAGGCCCCTAGAGGGGCTCTTTGATCTTAGGAGAGTGTCCCACCGAGCGATGACCCGCAAATATAATATAGGCACATCCTGATGCCGAAACGGTATTGCCCACGCCGCACGAGTCACGCACATAAAAGGTATGGCCCGCAACCTGACGTCGACCGAACCGCTTGCCGCGACCACACCGGGGATCGACGTGCGCCGCTTGCGTTACTTCCTCGCCGTGGCGGAGGAGTTGCACTTCGGCCGTGCCGCCGAACGTCTCCACATCGCCCAGCCCGCGCTCAGTCGCCAGATAGCGAATCTGGAAGCGGGAATAGGTGCCTTGCTGTTCGACCGCACCCGCAGCGCGATCGAGATGACTGCCGCCGGCGATGCGTTGCTGCCACGCGCGCGCGACATTCTCGCGCGCGTCGCTGATGCTGCGCGCGTCGCAAAACGTGCGTCGGAAGGAACGGTCGGCGTTATTCAGGTGGGTTTCGTCAGCTCAGCAACCTACTCCATCCTGCCGGGTGTCTTTAACCGCTATCGCGCCGCGCATCCTGACGTGGAGCTGGTGCTGCACGCTTTGAATACTGCGGAACTGAGGATCGCTTTGATCAATCGCTCGATCGACGTTGCCTTCGCGAGACCTGGGATTGGTGATCCGGAAATCGTCAGCGAGGTCGTGCAGCGCGAGCCGCTTGCAGTCGCACTACCGGAGGAAGATACGCTCGCGCAGCAGAACCACATTGCATTGAGCGATCTCTCTCAGCGTCCTTTCGTGATATATCCGCGACACCCGCGTCCGAGTTTTGCCGATCACATTCTCGAGCTGTGTCGCCGCGAAGGATTCACACCGACGATCGCGCAGGAGACACTTGAGATCCAGACCGCACTGTCGCTCGTGTCGGTTGGCGCGGGGGTGTCCATCGTGCCCGAGTCAGCCTCCGAGGCGCAGCTAACCGGCGTAGCCTATAGGCCATTCCTCGGCGACGCACCGCAGACACAGCTCAGCCTTGCGTATCGTCGCGACAACCGTTCACCCGTGGTCGCCGGCTTCTGTGCGCTCGTCCGTGATCGGCGCGCCCGGTAATCAGCCTGTGAGGTGATCGAGCATCGCGGCCGTGAATTCACTCGGCTGCTCGACATTCGAGAGATGAGCCGCATCGACTATGCGCAAGGCTGCGCCCGAAATCGTCGTAGCCAGCGCGCGCGCATGTTCAGGGGGAGTTGCCGGATCCGCGCTGCCGCCAATGACGAGCGTCGGTACTTCTACCAGTGCCGCTGTCCGCCGCTGATCCATGTCGCGGATCGCAGCGCAGCATCCAGCATAGCCGACAGGACTTGTCTGCCGCAGCATGGTGACAATCGGCAAGATCGCCTCAGGCGACGAGGCGACAAAGTCAGGGGTGAACCAGCGCATGATCGAGGCATCGGCGAGCGGTGCAATGCCATCCCTGAGCACTGCTTCGATCCGGGCATCCCACCCGCTGGGTGGTCCCATGTAAGCAGTGGTATTTGCCAGGATCAATCGGTCCAACCGTGTGATCTCACGCACGCCGAGCCATTGACCGACCATGCCCCCGAGCGAGAGGCCGCAGAAGTGGAACCGCTGGATGCCGAGCGCTTCAGTCAGTTCCACCACGTCACGACCGAGCCGGTCGATGCTGTAGCCACCGCTCGGCGCATCGGACGCACCATGCCCGCGTTGGTCATAGCGCAACACGAGAAACTTCGCCCTGAGGGCATCAAGCTGGGGCGCCCACATACCCATGTCGGTGCCAAGTGAGTTGGACAGAACGAGGACGGGAGCATCCACCGCCCCCTCGAGACGATAGGCGAGCGTGCAGCCGTCACCCAGGCTCATGCGCTCCATCACACGCGTTCCAGCAAAAGGCCGATGCCCTGCCCCACGCCGATACACATGAAGGCCAGAGCATAGCGGCCTCTCGTGCGGTGCAATTCCTCGACCGCTGTCATCACGATCCGGGCACCCGACATGCCGAGGGGATGACCCAAAGCGATCGCGCCGCCATTCGGGTTTACGCGCGGATCGTCGGACGCGACGCCGAGATCGCGAAGCACAGCGATGGCTTGGGCCGCAAAAGCCTCGTTCAGTTCGATCACGTCGAGATCGGCCATCGACAATCCGGTGCGCGCGAGCAGCTTGTTCGCCGCTTCGATCGGCCCGACGCCCATGATCCGCGGCGCAACACCTGCCGAGGCCATTGCGAGAATGCGCGCGCGCGGCGTGAGGCCGTGTCGCTTTGCGGCGGCCTTCGAACTGATGAGCATCGCTGCGGCGCCATCATTCAGACCTGAGGCATTCCCTGCGGTCACCGTCCCGTCGGCTCGAACGACCGGCCTCAGCTTGGCCAACCCCTCGAGATTACTCGCGCGCGGATGTTCGTCGGCGGAGAAAACGATCGGCTCAGTTCCACGACGCGGGATCGTGACCGGCACGATTTCTGCTGCCAAGCGGCCGTTGGCCTGGGCTGCTGCCGCCTTGCGCTGGCTGGCAAGCGCGAATGCGTCCTGCTGTTCACGCGTAACCTGCCACTGCGCCGCTACATTTTCGGCGGTCTGCGGCATCGTGTCGACACCATAAGCCTCGCGCATCGCCGGATTGACGAAACGCCAGCCCATCGTGGTGTCTTCAATACGCTGCCCGCGATCGAACGCCTCTGCCGCTTTGCCCAGAACATAGGGAGCCCGCGTCATGCTCTCGACGCCACCGGCGACGATCAGTTCGGCGTCCCCCGACCTGATCGCCTGCGCGGCAATGCCGACTGCGTTCAGCCCGGACCCGCAAAGCCGGTTGACCGTCGCTCCGGGTAGAGCATCCGGCAGTCCGGCCAACAGCAGCGCCATTCGCGCGACGTTGCGATTATCCTCGCCCGCCTGGTTGGCGCAACCGAGGATAACATCGTCGCCTTGCGCCCAGTCGATCGAAGGATTGCGCGCCGCCAAAGCCGCAAGCGGGACGGCCGCCAGATCGTCGGCGCGAATGGTCGAAAGGCTGCCGTTCAGACGCCCGATCGGCGTGCGCACGGCGTCGCATACGAACGCTTCGGTCATGCGGCGCGCGCCTGCGCTGCCGACACGTCAAGCGCAGGGCCGGTCTTCGCGCCAATCTCCTCTATTGTGACCCCAGGCGCCAGTTCGACAAGGCGCAGTCCGGGCTTGTCACAGGCGATCACACCAAGGTCGGTGACGATCAGATCGACGCACGCCTTGCCAGTCAGCGGCAGACTACACGTCGGCAAGATCTTCGGCTCGCCGGCCTTGTTCGCGTGGTCCATCACGACAACCACGCGCTTGACGCCGGCGACGAGATCCATCGCACCGCCCATCCCCTTCACCATCTTGCCGGGAATGGTCCAGTTGGCGATGTCGCCTCCCTCGCTGACTTCCATTGCTCCAAGTACCGTCAGATCGATGTGGCCGCCGCGGATCATCGCGAAACTGTCAGCGGAAGAGAAGAACGATGAGGTCGGTAGCGCAGTGATCGTTTGCTTGCCCGCGTTGATGAGGTCAGGATCGGCTTCACCTGCGAAGGGAAACGGTCCCATGCCCAACATGCCGTTCTCCGATTGCAGCGTCACGTCGATGCCATGCGGGATATGGTTGGCGACCAGTGTCGGAATACCAATACCGAGATTGACATAGTATCCGTCGCGCAATTCACGCGCGGCCCGCGCGGCCATTTCGTCACGACTCCACGGCATCAGACGGCCTCCCGCTCGCGAATGGTCAGCTTCTCGATCCGCTTCTCGTTGATGGTGCTCTTCACGATCCGGTCCACGTAGATGCCGGGTGTGTGAATACAGTCCGCGTCAAAGGTGCCCGGCGGCACGATCTCTTCGACCTCCGCCACGGTAACCCTGCCTGCGGTGGCCATCACCGGATTGAAGTTGCGCGCCGTCTTGCGGAACATGAGGTTTCCGGCCGTGTCGGCACGCCAGGCCTTCACGATTGCCAGATCCGCGCGCAGCCAAGTTTCGCGGACATATTCCTCGCCGTCGAAGCTTTCGACGGGTTTACCTTCTGCAACGACGGTGCCCACCCCGGTCTTCGTGAAAAAAGCCGGGATACCCGCTCCGCCCGCGCGTATCCGCTCGGCAAGCGTACCCTGCGGCGTCAGCTCCAGCACCAGCTCGCCCGAGAGATACTGCTGCTCGAACAGCTTGTTCTCGCCGACGTAGCTCGAGATCATCTTGCCGATCTGCCGCGTCTCCAGCAGCATCCACAATCCGAAGCCATCGGCGCCGGCGTTGTTGGAGACGACGATGAGATCGCGAACGCCGCTGGCGCGTATCTCCGGTATAAGGCTCTCGGGATTACCCGAGAGCCCAAACCCGCCCGACATGATCGTCATGCCATTGAAGAGTAGTCCATCCAGCGCGGCGGCTGGCGTGTCGTACACCTTGTTCATCTGACCGCCGCTCCGGTCTCAGGCTGCCGCACGAGTACGGGCGGAGAAAACGCCGTCCTCGTGGGAGGCGGAATGCTGAAGCTCGAAATCGAACGCGACGTAAGCACTGTCTCCCTGGCGTTGCGGCACAGGCAGCAGCCCTTCCCGCGTAGCGAAGGCGAAGTCATCATTGGCGAAGGGATCGTCGCCGAAGTTGATCTGCGTTGTCAGTGCACGGTATCCGGGTGCTTCGACGAAGAAGTGGACGTGCGCCGGACGATTGCCGTGGCGGCCGATCGACTTCAGTAGCCGATCCGTCGCGCCATCGGGCGGAACCGAATAGCCGTTCGGCATCTTCGAGTGGAAGGAATAGCGGCCGTCCGGTCCGATTTTGATCCGACGGCGATTGTTGAACGGCGTCTGAGCTCCGGTGGGATCGAAGTGCGAGTAGAAGCCGTGCGAGTTGGCGTGCCAGACGTGGAGGATTGCGCCATCAGGCGTCTCGCCCTTCGGCCCCTTGATTTCACCGGTCATGTAGAGGGTACCGGTTTCGTCCGGGTCATCGCTGAGATTCACGTCGCCTTCGACGAGCGGCGCACCCTCGACATAAAGCGGCCCCTCGATGGTCCGTGGCGTGCCACCGCTCTGGCCGGCCTCCTTATCCTTGGCGTCCATGTAGAGGTCCATGAAGTGCTCGAGGCCGAGCCCTGGAACGATGAGCCCGAATTCACCCACGCCGTCCTGGAAGAACTTGATCGCCGACCAGAACTCACTCTCCGTGATGTCGTACTTGGCAATGACAATCATCACCGCCTCGACGAGATCGCGCGTGATCGCCTTGATGCGCGGATCACCGCCTTCCACGGTTCCGCCGCTGGCGCGATCGAGGAGGTTCTGTACCTCCGGTGTCTGCACGAAATTCTCGTTCATCGTTCCTCTCCTTGGCGTCTTATTTAATGACTGGTCAGCGATCGTCGTCATGGATCGACGATGGATGCCTGCACAAAGCGGTGACCTTCACTTCCATGTACGGAAACAGCGGTAGCGTGCTGAGCAGATCGTGAAGTTCTACATTGCCGGGCACGTCGAAGATGCTGACGTTGCTGTAGCGCCCAGCGACGCGCCAAAGATGACGCCATATGCCTTGTCGCTGGAGATCCTGTGCGCGCGCCTTCTCCTCGGCTTTGAGAGCCTCGATCATCCCGGCATCGGCATCGTGCGGGATGCGCACGTCCATAGTGACGTGGAATAACATCGTCTCAACCCACCGCCTGAAGCGGCATCACTACCGTGGTACGTAACGGCCGATCACGACGCAGCGCGGCGATTGCCTCCGCTCGCGGCTCAATACCGAGACCTGACGCGGTCGGCAGCACGAGCGAGCCCGCCTCGTATCGTAAAGGTTCGGCGAGCAGTTCCTCGGTCAGGAGCAGCGGGCCGAACAGCTCGGTGCCGTATTCGAGCGCGCCAACGGTGGAAAACACGTGGGCGGAAGCGATTGTTCCGATGCCGCCCTCCAACATGGTGCCGCCGTAGAGCGCAATTCCAGCAGCCTCCGCGATGCCGGCCAGCTTCTTAGCCGCTGACAGTCCACCCGCCTGTGCAATCTTGATGGCGAAGACGTCTGCGGCATGTCCGCAGGCGAGCGAATAGCCGCTTTCCGGTCCGTGCAGCGCCTCATCCGCCATGATAGCGACGCAGCCCATCTGGGCCAGCCGGGCCATGCCTAGATTCTGGGTCGCGGGGATCGGCTGCTCGACCAGGTCGACCCCTGCATCAGCAAGCATCGGAAGCGCGCGCTTTGCCGTCGCTTCACTCCATGCCTGGTTGACGTCGACCCGCACGCTGGCGCGATCGCCCAGCGCCCGTTTGATCGTGGCGACATGCGCGACATCTTGCTCGAATGGGCGTTTGCCGATCTTGAGCTTGAAGGCATGGTGTCGATCCCGCGCCAGCATATCCTCCGCCTCTGCGATGTCACGATCCGTATCGCCGCTTGCCAGCGTCCACAGCACGGGCAGCCGATCGTGCAGTCGCCCGCCCAATAGTTCACTGACGGGCACGCCGACGCGCTTTCCCTGCGCATCGAGCAAAGCGGTTTCGATCGCGTTCTTGGCGAAATGGTTCGCCACGATATGACGACGCAGCATCGCCATCGCCGACGCAGGACGCGCGTCGCTGCCAATCAGCACCGGCGCGACGTAGCGATCGATCGTCAACTTGATGCTCTCAGGGCTTTCAGCTCCGTAGCTGAGGCCGCCAATCGTTGTTCCCTCGCCAAAGCCAACGATTCCATCGGAACAGAGCAGTCGGACGATTACGATCGTCTGTGACTGCATCGTTGCGACAGACAGCACGTGTGGCCGGATCGTCGGCACATCTAGAATGATAGTCTCGACGGCGTTGATGGTAACGCGTGTCATCGCCTCGTTCCTCTCCTTAGCTATGTGAGGCTAGGAGCATAAGCTGATCGTGAAAAATGCCGATTTGGTTGGCCTAGATACCTTTTCGGCATCGGACTAAGGCGCTGAATGCGATCCACGGAGTCGCGGCGGCCCGGTTTTATGTCCCGCAGCCAGCTATCGCAGACACGATGCCAGGAAGAACGCCAGAGCCATCTTTCTAGGCCGTTTCACGTTAGAAACGGATTACACCGCACCGCGCAATGCTTTCGCCAGCATCATCGTCAGCTCCTCCAACGTATAAGGCTTGGACAGCAGCTCGAACCCTTGTGCGCCGCCTTCCGTCACGGCAGAACTGTACACCCGTCGCCCCGCCACCGACGATCGCCACTGTCACCCACCACGACAAGCTGATGAGAATTGGTACGGGAGAATGGATCTGCCATGACGTAAACAATCCGGTAGAGTGAACTGAGTTGACCACTTTTGCGCACTGATCGTGGCCGGCCCCCACCGAGTGGTCCGGATTGATTGTTAGTGCATGGTCACCTCCGTCGCCAGCCTCGTCCGGAGGTGGGGCGAAGCGGAGCCGGAGGACGAGGCTGGCAGCAGCGTCGCCTCCGGGGCCGGCGGCCGATAGCCGAGGCTGCTTTGCGGACGGACCGAGTTGTAGTGCCGGCGCCACGCCTCGATCAGCACCTTTGCCTCGGCCAGGGTATAGAAGATCTCGTCGTCCCGCAGTTCGTCACGGAGCGAGCCGTTGAAGGACTCGCAGTATCCGTTCTCCCACGGGCTGCCCGGGGCGATGTAGAGCGTCTTCACGCCAATCCGGCCACGCCAGTCCCGCACCGCCTGGGCGATGAATTCGGGGCCGTTGTCTGATCGAATGTGCGCCGGGGGTCCGTGCTGGACGAAGAGATCGGCCAGGACGGCGAGCACGTCTCCGCTTCTGATCCGACGCTGGACGAGCAGCACCAGACATTCGCGGCTCGCCTCATCGATGATTGCAAGAATCCGGAGCTTGCGGCCATCATGGGTTCGGCCTTCCACGAAGTCATAAGCCCAGACGTGCCCCGGATACTCCGGCCTCAGCCGAATGCACGACCCGTCCGCCAGCCAAAGGCGACCGCGCTCCGGTTGGCGCTGCGGCACCTTCAGCCCCTCGCGTCGCCAGATGCGCTCCACCCGCTTGCGGTTCACGTGCCAGCCCGCGGCGCGCAACAAGGCCGTGACCCGGCGATAGCCGTAGCGCCGATATTGCCGGGCCAACTCGATGATGTCGGCCGTCAGCGCCGCGCGGCACTTTGCGCTGTGTCGACCGGTGCTGGCCCGGCACCCGGCAGATTCGGCGCTCCGAAACCCGAAGCTCGCGCCGGATATGATCGATGCAGCGCCGCCGCCGCGCCGGGCTTAGAAGTTTCCCCGCGCCGCCTCCTGCAGGATCAGCTTGTCCAGTGTCAGGTCCGCGATCACCTGCCGAAGCCGCGCATTCTCCCGCTTGAGATCCTTCATCCGGCGCGCCTGGTCGACCTTCAGCCCGCCATACTCCTTGCGCCACCTGTAAAAGGTTTGTTCGGTTACTCCGATCCGCCGGCATGCATCTGCCGTAATTCCGCCCTGCGCGAGCACGATCTCCGCCTCACGCAGCTTCCCGATGATCTCCTCCGGCGTGTGTCGCTTCCTGCCCATTCGAACTCTCCCTCACGGTCCAGACTATCATAGCGGCTTTACCACTCTGAGGGGGGGCAGATCAGCTCCGTCGAGTATACCCTTGTGAGCCACCGCTGCGGCATCCGGCTCGGAATAGCAAGCGCCGATCCTGTCGAGCCTAGCTCAGCTAGTCAGGCCTAAGTAGCTACCGCGCGCAGATATGAACGGCCACTAATCACTAAACCCGTTGAAGGGTCCTGCTTTGCGCTATCCGTCAGCGCCGACATCCGGTAAGGTCTGGTGATTGGGTCAGCCAAGCGAGGTCAGTGCAGATGGAAGCACAGAGGGTCAAGATCGTGGATGGTGGCAAGCTCGTGATCCCGGCGGCAATGCGCCGTGAGCTCGGGATCACCACAGGTGACACCGTTCTCGTCGATGTGGACGATGGCGAGTTGCGGGTACGGTCCGTACCGAGAGCGTTAGAGCGGGCTCGCGCGATCCTTCGCAAGTATGTGCCCGAAGGCGTCGGCCTGGCTGACGAGCTGATTGCCGAACGCCGGCGTGAGGCGGAGCGTGAGTAGCAAGGTCGTACTCGACGCCTCCGCCCTGCTCTGCCTTCTGAACGACGAGCCCGGGGCTGATCGGGTAGTCGACGTGCTGACCCGCAGTGTCATCGGAACGGCAAACCTGGCCGAGGTCGTGTCCAAGCTGCGGGAGCGTGGCCTGTCGCTGGACGAGGTGCGTGAGGCGCTCGGCGGGTTGCACCTCGATGTTCGGCCGCTCTCCCCTGCCCAGGCGCTCATCATAGGCGACCTCCGGCCGTCGACGAAGGCACTTGGTCTTTCGCTTGGCGACCGGGCATGCCTTGCTTTGGCGATCGATCTGCAAGCGCAGATGTTCACGACGGACGGCCCGCTGGCGAGCGCGGATGTCGGCATTACCATCACCAACGTGCGCCCTCTGGCGTAGTAGGCCCATATTCGTGCTTTTGGGTACGGTACGCTGCAGGCGGGGACACGCATGACAACCGTTCCGACACTGGTGCGCGACACCATTCTGATCACGCACGCCAACCCCGAGGATAACCGGTTCGCGCGGTGGCTCGCAGGTCGCTTGACCACTGCCGGGTACAAGGTCTGGGTCGACGTTGGCGCGCTTCGGGGTGGCGACGATTTCTGGGACAAGATCGAGCACGTGCTGCGGCACGAGGCGATCAAGCAGATCGTCGTCGTGTCCGAGCACATCGGCAAGCAAGGCGTAAAGAAGGAACTCGCCCTCGGCGACGTCATGCGTCGCAAGCTCGGCGATGCGGAGTTTATGATTCCGATCCGAATCGCCGACGTGGATTTCGGCGATTTCCCGACGGAGATCCTCCGCCAGAACGCACACAATGCGTTCCCTAACTGGGCTGCCTGCCTTCAGCCCCTGTTCGAGACGCTCGACTCCTCACGTGTGCCAAAGGTCGAGCATCCGGACGCCGAGCAGCTTGCGATGATCGTCGCTGCCCAAGAGGACGGTCGAAAGCTGGTCACTTCAAGTCCCGAGACGCTCTACAGCAACTGGTTCGAACTCCGGGCGAGGCCTGACGTCTGGATCCTGGAGGCGAAGGGAACGACTGCGCAGCTGGAAGCCTGGAGCCAGTTCACACGTGTTCCCCATGTACTACACGATGGAGGGGTGATCGCCTTCTGCGGACCCGATGCTATCGAGCGTCTCGACAACGGCGCTCCGCCTTTGAAGGCGCGCGCCAGCTTGCCATTCAACGGCGTGATCGACGGTACCTATAGCCGCCACTTCGTTGAGCGTTCCAATGCACGGCGGATCGCCGTCAATTTGATGCGTCAGCACTGGGACTTGGCCATGCATCGTCTCGGGCTACTTCCTGTCGATTTCGCCTCGGGCGCCCGCGGCCGCTTCTTCCCCGACGGACTCATCGACGGAAGAGTGAAGCTGACGCTGAGCGATGGACATCGGGTCGACCGGGTCCTGAGCGGCAAGTTCAAGGATCGGCGCTGGCATCTGTGCCTTGTCGCTCAACCCAAGCTCTGGCCGGATGCTCTCTTCCGGGTCCATGCCAATGTCGCGGTGACGACCGATGGCCGAACCCCGCTCCCGGGTGAACAGCTGCAGCGTATCCGGTTGCGCCTCACGCGGTCTTGGTTCAACGACAAATGGCGCGACATGCTGCTCGCCGCGATGGGGTGGCTTGCCGAAGGTGATCCGACCCTAGACATTGCCGCGTCCGGTGAGCGCCTTGCGGTTGCCAGCCTACCGATGAGCTTCGACTTCCCAGTCAGCTTCGCCGCGGAAGAGGACCGCCGAGTCGAGGAGGACGAATCCGGCCAGATAACCCTGTCAGAGGACTTCGAAACGGCTTTCGACCGGGATGAGATGCCGGAGGAGGCCGACGCATGAGCATTCTCACGCATCGCATCGCCGAACCTTTGCTTGAGTTCGGTCACGGGCAGCAGATGGAAGCGCCAAAAGATGGGCTCTTCCTCTTCGGGCCGCTCGAAGGCCCCGATGGCCGCTCCCAGGTGCGCTTGGGCGTCATCGGGACGGAGAGCGGCGTCGGCCTATCCCGCCGCTGGTTAGAGCGGATCAGCCTACATATCCCCGGCAAGGTCGATGCGAAGGGCAAGCCCGTTCTATGGGCACCCGCATGGCCAGGCTTCGAGGCCTGCTTCGGCATCGCGCTGCCAACCCGCGGCATGGTCGAGCTAGCGCTCAAGAGCGGCGACATCGATCATTGCATCAAGAAGAACAATCGCGCCGACGCGGTCCGATCCACGGTGCTGCTGTTCGCCGACGCGATCCGCGCGCACATCCGCGCCGAGGAGCGCCGTCCCGACGTCTGGCTCGTTGTCGTTCCGGACGTCGTCTATCGCTACGGACGTCCCCAGGTAGCACCACCGCCCAGAGACGAGCGCACTCCCTCTGACATCACGAGCTTCAAGGACGCCAAACGCTTCTTCCAGATGGGCGGCGACCTGTTCCCAGACACGGTGCGGGATGCCGAAACCTACCTGTTCTCGAGCAATTTCCACCACCAGTTGAAAGCCGAGTTGCTGCAGGACGGCGTCGTCCTCCAGCTGATCCTCGAAAGCACGCTGGTCGACCGCAACCTCAACATCACCAACGACCGCCGGCGCGGCCTCCAGGACGAGGCCACGGTTGCCTGGAACTTCTGCACCACGCTCTACTTCAAGATGGACGCCAAGCCGTGGGCGCTGGCCCATGTCCGCCCTGGCGTTTGCTACGTCGGACTGGTGTTTAAGAACGACGACACGCCTGCGGCAACGGGCGAAGCCTGTTGCGCCGCGCAGATGTTCCTCAACTCAGGCGACGGTCTCGTATTTCGCGGCGCCCTTGGGCCCTGGTACTCCGACGAGCGCAAGGAATATCACCTGTCGAGGAGCGCGGCGGCGAATTTGATGACCTCGGTGGTCGAGGGCTATAAGCTCAAGCACGGCAAGCCACCGAACCAGCTGTTCATCCATGGCCGTCACCGCTTTTCCCACGATGAGTGGGACGGCTTTTGCAGCGCAGTGCCCACTGAAACACAGCTGGTAGGAGTCAGGATCAAGCAGCTCGATGATGTTCGGCTGTTCCGCCCCTCTGCGTCGACACCGGTCCTGCGCGGCACAGCCCTTACCGTGGGTGACTGGTCAGGTTACCTTTGGGCGCGGGGGTTCGTGCCGCGGCTGGCAGGGTATCAAGGGTTCGAGACACCCAAGCCGCTCACCGTCGACGTGACGCATGGCGAAGGGGACATTGTAGAGGTGCTCGGCGACATCCTTGCGCTCACCAAGGTAAACTATAACGCCTGCGATTTTGCGAGCGCCCTGCCCGTGACGCTCAAGTTCGCCGACCGGGTGGGTGAGATCCTGATGGCGTCGCCTCATACCGTTACCGCACCGCCGCTGCCGTTCCGGCACTACATCTGATCCCATGAGCGCCGACTGATGCCGATGGCAGGTCGAGCGTAAGGCGAAGACTCTGACGTCCACCAATTTAGGTGCAATCCGCTATTTCGGAAGCGTGCCGCCGGGCAGATGCCGTCCACCATTTCAGGAAAACCTACACCTCTGATTCCAGTCTCAGATTCTCTGAGCTTAACGCAAGCCACTCGATGCCATTTTTCTGTCCGAGAATCGCATTTATCGGACATAAAAGTCCGATGGAGTGTCTCGTGACATAAAGGTGGCATTATGGCATAGAATGGCTTCTGGTATTCAGCTTTTCTAGTGAAGCTCGGATGACGATACAGGTCAATATCACGCCGAATGGTCGGATGAGTCTGCCAGCCGACCTGCGCAAGCGCTTGGGCCTGTCCGAGGGTGGCGCGGTGTTTCTCGAGGAGACCGAGGATGGCATCGTCCTGAGAACCGCAGCGCAGGCGGTCGCGCACGCGCAAGCGATCGCCCGTCGCTTCACTGAAGGAAATGCGGACGCCACGGTTGATGCTTTCCTGGCCAATCGGGTGGCAGAAAGCGGCGAATGAGCGAGGTCATTCTGGATGCCTCCGCGCTCGTTGCGATGCTGAAGGAAGAGCCGGGCGGCACGAAGGTCGCCGGGTCGATCGCATCTGCGCGGATGAGTATGGTCAACTACGCCGAAGTCGTCAGTCATTTCGTCCATCTCGGCATGCCGGAGCGCGATGTGGATGCCATGCTCGACCCGCTGCCGCTCGAACTGGTCAGCCTTGACAAGGGAACCGCCCAGATCGCCGGGCGTCTGCGCGCGATTACAGCCGATGCCGGCCTGTCCCTTGGTGATCGCTGCTGTCTCGCGCTCGCGGTACGCGACGGCCTACCCGCCTGGACCGCCGACAAGGCTTGGCGGACGATCGCCGATCGAGCCAGCGTCAAGGTCGTGGTGATCCGATGACGAGCGGCGTGCGCCCCATCGACATGATCTTGCTCGACGAGCTCTTCGAGATGGGCGGCGGCTATGTCCTGGACTTCTCCGACCGGACGATGCGTGAATTCTTCGCGCAGGAACTGAACGTCGACATCGACGATCCCTGTTATGCGCGCAACGGAACCTCGAAGGCGAAGCGCCTGCGCACTTTCCTCACCATCGTCGATTCCCCAACGGTTGTCCGAACGCTGCGTGCTCTTTGGGATTACCGTCAGGCCATCAATGCCCGCCGGCGCGCGACCGACAGCGTCGCCAATGGCGAAGGCCGGTTGCTCGAGCTAATCGGCCGTCTCGAGGGCAAGCCAGCGGCACCCGAGACCGCCCCGACACCCGCTTTCAAAGGACCACAGATCGCCGAAGCCCGTAAAGCTCTTCTCGCGATTTGGGATCTTGCGCCCCAGCAGCGCGGCTTTGCCTTTGAACGTTTCCTGCGCGATACGTTCCGGCTCTTCGGCCTCAAGCCCCGGGACAGTTTTCGCCTGCGTGGAGAGCAGATCGACGGCAGCTTCGATCTCGCCGGCCACACCTATCTGCTTGAAGCAAAATGGGAGGCCAAGCCGACACCAGCGGCCGATCTCCACGTTTTCGAGGGCAAGCTCGGCGAGAAGGCTGCTTGGTCCCGCGGCCTGTTTGTGAGCTACATTGGCTTCAGCGAAGACGGGCTGCACGCCTTCGGGCGCGGCAAGCGGATCATCTGCATGAGCGGCGAGGATTTCGATGCCATGTTCGAAAAGCTGTTGCCAATTGATGAGGTGCTGAGTCGCAAGGCGCGCCGCTTCGCGGAGACGGGCAATCCTTATGTCCGGGTCCGCGATCTTTTCTAAGGCTGGCAAAAATACGAGCGCGATGGCGCGCGATGAGCGCCGAGGCTATGAAGCTGATCGGTAAACTAGGAAAGGCTCCCCGAGAATAACAGCGATCTTGCCGACTATCTCGCTGAAAAGGCAGGCACCAGCAAAGCAGACGCTCGCAAACTAGTCGATGGCCTGTTCACGGCGATCGCGGACGCCGCCGCCAAGGGCGAGGAAATCGCGCTCAATGGCTTCGGCAAATTCAAGGTGAAGGCCAGTCCGGCGCGCGAGGGCCGTAACCCCGCCACGGGGCAGACCATCACCATCGCCGCGTCGAAGAAACTCACCTTTACGCCGGCGAAAGCGATCAAGGACCGACTCAACGGCTGATCCTTGTGCCGGTCAGCGTCAGGGCCACCCGTTCTGTCGGTAGGAACCGCTGGCCGGCCAGTCCTCATAACCCTATCAAAAAGCTCGACCTAGATTGCGTTGCTTGACGGTGGATCGATGAGGTCGCCTGAGCCAATGCGATCAAGACAGCGACCGGAAAACTATTGCAGATGCCGGATCGAATGGCGCGAGCAACAGCAACCGAACCTGATGGCTCGACGATCGGAGGATCACCGGCGACGTAGCGCCGCCAAGGCATCCGGCATGATCGTATAAACCGCCTCCCGCTGGGCGCCACGGTTCTGATGATTGACTCTATAGCCCTGATAGTGTCGTCGCAGGAGGCCGCCGCGGCATAGATCGGACACCGCACGGCTGACATTGCAACGACCCGACCGGCGAACGCGCTCGCGCACCTTTTCCTCGACCAGACGCTCTGCCTGGGCCGGATCGGTCGGGAGTTCATCAGCCTTTTCGAGTGCAACTCGCACCGTTTCGATCGTAGAACGACGCCATGGTGAGCGCTGCGCGATGGGAACCAGTGCGTCGCATAGCCAGTCACGCACCGGTACGGCGTCACCGTTTACAACGACACTCGGCCCGGCGCTGCCCTTCTCGTCAGCAACCTCCGCGAGAAGCTGGAGGAGCATGTAAGAGAATTTCGGACGCTGTGAGGCGGCAGCGATAGCGGCCATCAGCGATGGCGTGTCCATCGCTCGTGCAGGGTTAGCGGTTGTCTCGAACAGATCGGCCTGATGGAACATAGCATGAATCTACGCTGCCTTTGCACGGATGTGAATCCCACAATGACGACCGACAGCATTTTTCTCACGGAAAGCAGATAGAAGGCCAATCCAACATGCAGCAGACAGCCAAGTAGATGGCCGACAACAAGAATCAGCACTTCGTCCCTCGGATCCATCTTCGACCGTTCACGGTCAACGGCGATGGATTGGCGATCAATCTGTTCAATCTCGACCGCATGAAGGCCATTCCCAACGCGCCCGTCAGGAATCAATGTTCAGGCGACTATTTTTACGGGCAAAATAAGCTTCTCGAAAACGCGATCAATTTCATCGAGGACCCATACGGACCGATCGTCCGCCACCTGTCCGAGGGCGGCACGGTCGGATCCGCGGTCAAGATCGTCATGAAGCGCTTCATCTATCTCCAATATCTGCGGACGGAAGCCGCCTCGCTGAAAGCGAGCGAAATGGCGCTGGCACTGCAAGACGTTCCTGGGTCCGACCTTCCCGTCCCCACGATCAAAGAGGCATCGAAGGAAGCCGTCCAGGCGGCCATGCTGAGCTACAAGGACACGATGCGGATCGTCGACGATCTGACGCTTTGCATCGTGCGGAACCGGACAGGCCTCCCCTTCTTCACCTCCGACGATCCCGCCGTTTTGACCAACCGCCTGCATATCCAGCGGCCGCGCAAGGGCCGACCGAGCTTCGGGGTAAAGACTGCTGGTGCCATCTTTTTCCTGCCGCTCTCACCGTCGCTCTGCGCAATCCTGTACGACGGTGCCGTCTATAGCTCTGGTCATAGCGCGCATTGGATCGAAATCGATCGGCAGGGGGACATTGAGGCGCTCAACGCCCATCAGATTCTTGGCTGCTGTGCCAACGTGTATTTCCGGGAGTGGGATGATCGCGACAAAATCGCGACGCAAGTGGAAGCTGCGAAGACCGGGAGACCTGCCACGCGCCAAACGGTCACCCAAGCCGTCCTCGAAACGACAAGCGATTGGGGCGAATATTACGCCGTCAGGAAGCCTACTGACATCAGGAGCGGCGAGAAGGTGCTCGTCCGTGTCGCGACCAACCACCCGGCCCCTTCGACCTGGCCCGCGTTTCTGCGCTTCCGATCGAACGCGCACGCCTACTCAAATGACACCGGCGCTGGCTTGACCCGACGGTGGTGTCTTGAGCAAGGATTCGTGCAAGGAAGCTGCTATCGAAAGATCTCGGTCTAGCATGACGATGCGCCGATCGATGTGACGAGTGGCATCACCGGCGATCTCACGCGACATCGCCCAGCAGATCGCCCATGACGTTGTTCGCGGCCGGTGTCCAAGTCGTCAGCCGTTCGGCAATCGCACAAAAGCAGCGCGTGAAGGCGACCTGACCGCGATGAATGTCAATCGCGTGGTCAGGTTCGCCAGTATGGACGATGGAACTGCGGGCGTAATAGATGGCTAAGACGCTGGCCTGATAGCTCGCCAGCCCTGGCACACCCTTCATGCAGATCCCGATCCGGCGTCGCAGGCGCTCGGCAATCGCGGGGGCATATTGGTCGGTGAGCAGCGTCTCGAACGCGACCGCTAGCGCGACGATCGCCTCCGCCTCGTTCGCGCGGGCACTAAACGACTGTCGGAACCAGTCCAGGGCGGTGAGCAGGCGGCGATAGAGGCGGTTCTCCGGCTTCGAGTGCGTCGCGAGATTGACGTGGCGGAAGTACCCCCGCTCCACCGTGTTCAACGCCTGAGTCACCTTCGGCGCAAGCCGCCTCATGCGGGACGTCGCCAGTGCACTGGTGGAGAGCGTCGCAGCTACATCCGATAGTTTCGCCAATTCGAGCTGGGAGACATTCATGGGCACACGGCGGGTGGACATCGGGCGGCCGCGGATCGCCTCACCGATCAGATAATGGGCGATGTCGAGCGTCTCGAAATTGTTGATGAAGGACGAGTTGTGGTGCCGATCGAGCGGTCCGACTGCCTCCTGCGACAGGCAATGCAACATCAGCAGGTTTGCCGCCGCCACCCTGATCTTGAGCGAATAGATGAACTGGTTCTCGTACATGTCGCCAGTGAAGGACGTGACGCGGACCAGCATCAGCGGGTTCTTCCCGAACCATTTCGCCGTGTAGGCAAAGTGCCGGAAATCCGATTTGTCGATGCGCTGCTTCACGCCGAGACCCCTTGCCATCCGCTCGGTGCTGGCGACCGCCGCATCGAACGAATTGCTCTGGGTGCTGACCGCAAAGCCCGCCTTCTTGAAGACTGCTTCGGAGCGGAGCTTACTGTCTTTCGCGAAAATCCCCGGCATTTCCATGCCGAAGCCGGTCAGGGGATAGAGGACGAAGCCCGGCCTGTCGGCGCCAGCGGCGGCGAGTCCGGCGATGACGCATGCGGGTACATCACCGCTCCCATTCTTGGCGATATGGAGGATATAATCGTCGAGCAGCGAGCGCCCGATGTAGAACTCATTGGACCACAATGTGCGCGCGATCGCCGCGCGGAGCTGCAGGATATGATGCTCGATCGCCTGGCGATCCTTGGCCGACAGCTTCTTCTCGTCCGTGACGAGATCGTCGATGCTGTCGAACTGGCTGAGCAGGTTGTGCTTGGCCTTCAGGAAATCGTCGGACTGTTTGAGCTTCTTGCCGAGCGTGACAGTCAGGCCGCCGAGCGTCGCGGTCATTCGCCGCCCTCGCTCTTGCGGGACGCCTGCCATTGCTGTGCTGCCACCTCGATGTCGAAATTCTCGATCGACAGACCCACGATCGTGTTGATGAAGGTCTTCGCCTCGGCAATCACGGCCTCCGCCTCTTCGGGATTGCTGAAGGCACCTTGATGTACCACCGCATTGCGCACCGCGTTGATCTTCTCGGCCGATGCCTTGAGCACCTTGCCGATCGGGCTCTCGTCCGGGGTCGCGAAATAGACCGGCACGAAGAGCCGGGTTACCTTGAGCGGCAGGCCGTTCGCCCAGCGCAGGAACATGTCGACGATCGTGTCATCAAATTCGGTCTTGCGAGCCCATTCCGTCCGAATGGCGTAGTTGGCCGCGATCTCCGCTGCCGTCGCGCAACGGACAATCGCCGCAGATGGCTCTTCTCGAAGGTGTAGTCCGGATAACTTGGTCCACTGTGACTGCAATTTTTCGAGATCGGTGCGCTCATTGTAGGGCTTCGACGATTTCTTGCGATGCGCGTTACCGTTTGCCTTGGTCATCTGCCCCCCCAATTTTGCCGCACTCTGAACCGGACAATCTCTTCAATATCTTTTCTACAGCGAAGGTATAGCGTGCGATGCTCGGGCAGGTTGATCGGAAAAGCCCGGCGCCAAACAGGGGGATTGAATGACCGCAGTCGCGGCGACGAACGTCTATTACATCAAGCTCGGCCGGGGCGGCGATTGGGAGGCCGAGAGCATCCGCGACGGCGTGCTGCGCTTTGGCTATCGCGAGGCGCCGCACGATCTTTGCGTAGCGGGCGACTGGTCAGGCGTCTGGGAAGCGATGAAGGAGCGCCGGGGGGACGCTGGCGCGGCGACCCGCGATGTGAAGCAGATTCGGGCATTCTACGAGAGCGCCGAGGATACCATCTTCATCACCTTTGTCGGCGGCCTGCTCTACTGGTGCCGGCCGGCTGGCGACATTGAGATCCTGTCGGACAATAGCCACCGCCGCGCGACGCTCGATGGCTGGCACAGCACATCGATCGGCGGGAGCCTGCTGACGACCGATCGGCTCTCCGGGCGATTGCTCAAGGTCCAGATGTTTCGCGGGACGATCTGCGACGTGGGCGCGGCCGACTATCTGCTGCGCCGACTGAGCGATGAATTATCTCCAGAGGTGGCGGCAGCCGAAGAGGCGGAACGCGCCCTCACCGCGGCGATCATTCCCCTGATGCGATTGTTGACCTGGCAGGATTTTGAATTGCTGGTCGATCTCGTCTTTTCGAGCAGCGGGTGGCGCCGGCTCAGCCAGGTTGGCCGAACCCAGAAGACGATCGATCTCGAACTGGTGCTTCCGAGCACCGCCGAACGGGCCTTCGTGCAGGTGAAATCCCAGGCCACGCGGGCGTCGCTCGACGATTATGTCGGTCGGCTCGCCGAAGCTGACGCGTATGACCGGATGTTTTTCGTCTGGCATACCGGCAACATCCCGGAGAACGGGGGGCCGGAAGGCGTGATCCTGCTCGGGCCGCAGCGACTCGCGCGGATGATCCTCGATGCAGGATTGTCGTCGTGGCTCCGGGAGAAGGTCTCGTGAGGCTCCACATATCTGCACTGTCGCTAGCGCGGCCTGCGCGAAAGGACTGAGCGTGGACTACGAACCTTATCCCGATGAGATGGAGGACGAGCCTCGCTATCGTCCAGTAGCGGACATCGGCCACGCCGAGCTCTACGAGGCCCTGATGACACTCGCCGGGTTTGGCGAGAACCCATTTCTGGCCATGCAGGCGAGCCAGCTGTGCCTGGTCGACAACATGCTCAACCGCGTTGAGCAGGAGATTCTGGAACGCCAGCTCGATGATGAACCGCCGCGCGGCCGGATGGCGCAGCTCTCCGCGCTGACGCCAATGTGGATCTATGCCGCCTATGAACTGCTGCGCACATGGCGCCAGCGGTGCGAAGAGGTGATCAAGCTCGCGGAAAATGGAGGGATCAGCCTGAAGGCGACGAACCTCGCACGGGAACTCGGCTACCGGCACTACGACCGGGAACTTCGGGCCCAGCAGCTTCGCGACGCGCAGGAGCGACCAGAGCTCGTCGATCAGATGCGGATCGACCTCCGCCGAACGGAAATGGGCTTCACCAGGCTCGAGTTCCTGCGCGTCGCGCTCGCCAAGCATGAGGTGAGCAAGAAGGGGAACAAGAAGCCCATCGCCTTCGCGCCCGGGCGGGCCACAGTCGACCGCCACTGCGGCGCGATGCAGTATGAGCTGAGCAACGGTGGCGCCATCATCGACTATGTTTCGCGCAGGGAGGTCGCAGAGACCATCCGATATATCCCGGAGTTGGAGAACCCGAGCGACGAGGATCTTGAGGGCTTTAGGGCCTACATGAATCCACCGGATGTCGAACCGCCGACTCTTTAAGATCACGAGTGCGCCTGCGATGTCGATGAGATGAACGGCCCACGGCAGAAGACGCTCGCGAGCTAGTCCGGGACCAGGATTTCCATCGCTGCGAGCTGAGCTACCAGCTCCGCCCTGGTGATTGGTACATTGAACCGCCATTCAAGCAGCCGCACACCGTGACGGGCCAGGAGCCCCCGCTTTTTCTCATCGCGCAATTGGGTGAGCTTGAGCCCTTCCTCGCCGCCAAAGAGCGCCACGGGCGCGTAGTGCTGCTGTCCCTGATACTCGATTGCAAGGCCCAGCTCCGGCACATGGATATCGACGGACTGCATGCCGAGGAAGGCCGGCCGCCATTGGTGAACCGCCGAGGGCCATAGGGTGCGAACGAGGTCCAGGAGGGCGACTTCGGAAACCCAGCCCAGTCCGATCTCAGGAATCGACCGCTCACGGCGGAACGCCTCTTCGGCCGCGACCATAGCGGTCGCAAAAAACGCCGATGCCCCCGTGTCGGCGGCGCCGATGTTGATCGAGAAGATCCGGCCACGCCGGGCACCATGGTTCGTGAACTGCGCCATATGACGCCGATAGGCCGCCCAGTCGGAAGCGGGCGGCATGGGCGGTATCATAGTCGACCCGAAATCCGGTCGAAGCCTGATCATCTCCTCCAGGACTGGCGGCTCCAGCGTGAATTGCGCATCGAGATGAGCGAGGAACGCCTCGAACTCCTCCAGCAGCCGCCCGACGATGAGCGAGGATTCCGCATGTCTGCGCGCCAGTATACGGATGTCCTGCGCGCGCAGGGGCGATCCAGTCAGGAACCTGAGATAGATGACCTCGTCGAAAAGCGGCTCACGATCGCGGCCTGGCACCGCATCGACCAGCGCCAGTGCCTCCTCGAGCCGGTCAGCTTCGGTGAGTTCCAGAACGCGCTGCCAATGCGGATCAGGGTCCCAGGGTCTGCCGTAGAGATCGGGGAGATCGTCCGGGAGACCGGTGCCGTCAGCGCCGCGCCATTTCTCGCCGAGCAGGCGCGCCTGCAAACCGTAGCCCCGGGCGCGCTGGTTATCCTCCCAGACACGAGCAATCGGCAGGGCCGGATCGAGAGGATTGGGCTCCCAGGATTGGCCTTGGGCGATCCCTTCCGGACGCATCACATAGCCGATGTCGAAGCCCGCGGCCGCGTAATCAGCCATGGCAAGATCGCCGATTGCTTCGACGATGCGCTCAAACAGGCAGACCTGATCTTGCCGAACTCCGATCGAAAGCAGGACGCGCCCGCGCGCCGACGTCTGTCGGGACAGGCCCGGAGCGTGGGCCGAAAGCTCGATGGCGCGCTGCCGCCGAATTCCCGGCCCTTCGAGGAAGTGAATCCGGTGGGTGATCTCGTCAGGGAAGTCGGGATAGGTCAGGGGGACCGGCGTCACCGCCTTGGGCACGCGCTTCTTGGGCGGCGCCTCTGGACCATATTCCGTCAGCAGCTCACCGCAGAGCGCCGATAGCCGCGCGAAATGGACGGCCGTCGGCGAGCCTGCGTCGCGTTTGCCAGCGAGCGTCGTGTAGAGCTTCTGCCACTTTGCCAGATCCTTGCGGTAGAATTCGCGGGACATCCGGCTGCGCAACGTGTCCTCGTGGAGCTTCGCCGCCTCACGGAACGCCTGAAGACCGGCATCTCCCTCTTCCGGTGACGGGGGCCTCAGCACCACGCCTCTCGCCTCGTCAGCCGAATGACGGCGAGCCGTCGGCCCAGCCGGACGCCTGCCACAGGATGTTGAACTGCTCCTGTAATTGCGGCTGCATCGGCGCGGCGAGATCGGCGACCTGAAGCTCAGGCAGGAAGAGCTCCGGCTTGCGGATCCTGCGGCCGCCGCCGCGGGCGCGCGTCAACTCGACATCCTCCACCCCGCGGAATGCGATGCCGGCGACGGCCGGACCGGTTAGCCCTACGTCCGCGAGCACGCTGGCAAGCCGCTCGAGATGCATAGCAATCGATGCTTCCAGCTCGCGGCCATCCACGAGGATTTGGGGATCATCATCGATCCGGGCCCCGATCATCGCCTCGAATTCGATTAACCCGGGGCGGACCAGGCGGGTACGCCACCGGGTCTCCGGGTTATTTTCGGTCTGGATGAGCGGCAGCCCATAGCTCCACCACTGACGCTCATCCGAATCCGACTGTACCCGGGCCTGGCTGTCAGGGGGAAAGCGCAGCGCCGCTGCAAGGGCGGTCTTGGGATCGAGGGTCGGCCGGTCCATCGCGGCCAGCGGCACGATGCGCAGCGTCATGCTGGGCATGGCGACGATCTCGGGAAGCCCGCCGCGCATGCGATCCATCTCCAATTCCGAAATCGCGGTACGCGCCGCTTCCCAGCGGTGATCGACCTGCGGCGCCGCAGGGGCCGGCGGCGCCACACGAATCCGGGAGCGCCCCACCTTCTCGAACGCATCGATCGCGCCGATCAGGGTTCCGGCGCGTGTATTGAGTTCCCGGATCGCGTCCAAAGTACTCTGCTGCATGCCGTGCCGCACATCATAGTCGGTCTTCGGCCAGGCCATGTTGGGGTTGCGGCCCATCACATGAATGCGCTCATAGACCAGCTCCATGAGGGACGTGTTCGCCGCGCGCAGCGCCATCGCAGCCTCCTGCAGGGCCGCGTCCTCGAAATCGAAGGCTGCACCAGTCCAGGTGGCTGCCATATCGTCTAGCGGGTCCAGCGCCTTGCGCGGATAGGGCGTTCCGAAATTATGCTCGCGCAGGAACTGGCGCAGCAGCTCCGGGATTTGCTGGCGATACCGCTGCAACAGCTCAACATCATGAGGGTGAGGTTCGGCCGACGGCGCAGCCGCCATAAGAACCTCGTCGTCGAGAATCAGGCGAAGAGCGCTCTCCAGATCCTTCTGAAGCCCTGCCCGCGCCGCCTGGCGCTCCTCGTCGGTCGCGTCGGCCGGACAGTGGAAGAGGATCGGCCGTTTGAAATGGGTGAGGTCGAACGGAAGAGGATGCTCGTCGGGATGGCCCATCGCTGTGTTCATGACGCCGATCATCCTGCCCCACCCGCGCGATTTTAGCGCCCAGCCATGCTCGAGCAGGACATTGGGGTTGGGCGAGAGCTGGCCCTTGGCGCGCGTGGCAACGTGCGTGAGGTCGGACAGGAAGGCGACCGCCCGGTCGATCTTTCCGAAGATGGTGTCCGCGAGCGGCGGCATGCCCGGCACATTCACAGTGTCGCGATCGGCGCGAAGCTCACGATCGGCGGGATCAACGTCGGCGTCCGCATTGACGGTTCGAATGGCGCGGTCCAGCGCCCACTGAATCAAGCCGCGACCGATCCGGTTCTCCGTGTCGCTTTGCCAGGAATAGAAGATATGGTGCGGCATTCAGGTAGCGATTCTCGTCGTTATGGTGGTCGCCCTCGCTAACATGCCTGCCTGGCCCAAGCATCATGGACGCACTTTCCCTCGTCGAATGATTGTCATCAATGACACTCTACCAGGCGTTTCGGGGTAAAGTGTCATTGATGGCATCTTAGGTTCTGGTGGGGCGGGCCGCCCCGGTCAAAGCGGCGCTGGTCGAGAGCCCATCATCCGCGTCTCCAGATTGCCGCCGGGCCGACGATGCAGGTCGATGACGTGACCCATCGTCGGCGTGAACTCTATCAGACTGGCCACCGTCTCGTAGGATGTGTTCGGCCCGAAATAGCGCTTCGCGCCGTGCCACTTCCGCCCCTCGATCAGGCGGACCCGGTACGTACCCGCAGGCACCGGCAGGGACACCCGGTCATTGGCGGCAACATAGATCGACAGTGCATGGGCGTTCGTATCCGGGTCCACCAATTGCACCACCGTGTTGGAATCGGCTGCCTCGATCGTGAGATTGCTGCGTTTGATCAGACCGATAACATTGGCCCCAACCGTAACCGACCCGCTCTCCGGAAACGGCTGCGCCGGCTCGAGATCAGGAATCCAGCCATGACGCTGCGCGTCCCCATAGAATGGGATCAGGATCAGCAGCAGGCTCAGCACCGGCAGGGCGAAACGGACAGCGATCGCCGCCGCAGACGGTTGTCGGCGATATCGCTGGTGGCGCGGATCAAGCCAGGCCGCCTCGATCCGCCCCCTACCCTCGTTCCATCTCGTCCGGTTGGCGCGCTGTCTGTGGCGCGCTCGCATATAGTCGCGATCATCGATGCCCATTGGACAGCCGCCTCCTGCCGAATGTCCGGGCCGCCGACGTCCGGATCAAAACCAACCGCCCTTGCGGCCTTCGCCCGCGTCACGAAGGTTTCGGCCGTCGATGGCGGAGCGGCGGATCTCCAGCTCGACCTCATCACCCTTGCGCCGGGTGCGGAAGTCCGCATTGCTGAGGCCGTTGCGCCGGGCATAGTCCTCGGCGGCCTTCTCGCTGCCGAACTTGCCGCCTTCGTCAAAATCCCATGCCATCGTCACTCTCCTTGCTTTCAGCCGGCACCGCGCCGACCGTTCGTCATCAAAGATCAAGGCCCAGGCTGCGCTCGGGCAGCGGCGGCAGCAGGTCTGCCTTTTCGGGCTTGAGATCCGGGGGCGCCTTGAGGCCGTCGCCCTTGATCGGTGCTGCGGGCTCAAGCGGCCCGTCCGGAATGGGGGGAAGATCGGCGAGGATGTCCGGCTGATCCGCGAGGTTGATCCCGTCGATCGGGCCGGGATCGAACTTCACCGGCTTGGCGCCGCCCTTCTTGCCGTCGATATCGAGGCGGCCGACCGTCTCTAGGGCCGAGGTCTTGTTGCCGGCATTGTGGTCGAGCTGGCGTTCGAGCTTTTCCTTATCGTCCACGATCATGGTGAGTTCGTCGCGCACCCGCGTCACGCCCACATTGAACAGGCGCTGGTTCGACAGGTTGCGCTCATGGCTGTCCATGACCGTGATCGCCTTGTCGGTGGTGATGCCCTGCGCCATGTGCATGTTGAGCGCGTAGGCGAGGTCCAAACGCGAGAGCATCGGATCGCCCGGCGCCAATGTCAGGGTCTGATTGCCCGCCGTCTCGACGGTGATGCCCGAGGCATCGGCCGAGATGATCCGGGCGAGCGCCGCGTTGTGCAGGTCGCGCGGCTTGTCGTTCGCGGTCCAGCGGATGCGATCCCCCTCGCGGACATGCAGATCCTTCTTCTCGGTGAGTTCGAGCCGGTCCCGCTTTTCGGTGGGCGAGAGGCGCTGCGGGTCGAAGCGAATCTTGCGGCGCCCATCGACCAGTTCGACCTTGCCCGAGGGCAGCACCCTGGAGACGTCATAGCGTCCCTGCGCGAGCCCGACGTCCTGCGCGCCGCCGCGGCCGACATCGAGGGTGAGGCCGGGCCGATAGCTGGCGGCGTAGCGAAGCTCCTCGCGGGTCAGGTTCACGCGGTCATAGACGATGAGATGGATGCCCTCGCCCCGCACGGTGCCCTCGGCGGCAAGGCCGTCCTGGATGCGCTGGTTGATGATGGCGCGGGACTCCCGGCCAGACGCAAACACCTGGGTCGCGGCACGGTCGTCCGCCCCCAGCGCGAGCCACCTGTCGGCGGCCTCTTCGGGCGGGTTCGCGCTTTCGTGGACGTTATCGCCCAGCACCTTCATCGCCTCGCCCGCCTTACCGACATTGGCGAGCGCGGCGACGGTGCGCAGCGTGTCGGTCCGCTGACGGATATTCTCGTCCATTCGGGCCATCGTGCCGCCGGCGGCCTGGATCATCGCGAAGGACTTGCCGGCGTCGATCGAGGAGAGCTGCTGGCGATCGCCAACCAGCACGAGCTTGTCGATGCCGAGCGCCTCGACGATGCTGTGAAGCTTCAGCATGTCGGCGCTGGAGACCATCGAGGTCTCGTCCACGACCAGCATCGCGCCGCCGAGCCGCTCGCGCGCCTCCTCGTAGCGCGGCGTATCGCGCTCGGTCAGGTAGCGCTCGTTGGCGAGCACGAACGAGGCGATCGTCTGGCTCTTGATCCCGGCCCCTTCGGCGAGGTCGGCGACCATCTTGTTCTGGAAGGCCAGGCCCAGCACATCCTTGCCTTCGCCTTCCGCGATCCGGGCAACCGCCTGCAGCATGGTCGACTTCCCGGCGCCGGCGACGCCCTGGACAGTCACGGTCCGATCTTCGGAGGAGAGGATCAGGGTCGCGGCTGCGAGCTGCCCCGCATTGAGCGGGCGATCGGCGACCTCCTGCAGGCGGGCGGGCCCATCCTGCGCGGGGAGTATCGGCACCGCCTTGCCCACGCCCGCATCGACCGCCTTGAGAACGGCTTCCTCGGTGCGCAGCGCCTCCTGGGTGGTCACCATCCGGACGCCCTTGTCGCCGGCGCGGGCGACACCGGGGATTAGCTGGCGGTTGTCGTAGAGCTGCTCGATCCGGTGCTCGACCGTCTCGATGTTGACGCCCTTCAGGCCGAGGTCCAGCGCGGTCTTGGAGAGCTTGTTGACGTCGAACGCCGCCTCGCGTTCGGCGAGGATGCGGACGGCCGAGGCTACCGCCAATTGCGTCCGGGCGACGGCCGGCGATTTGGTGGCGCGGGCAAGGCCGCTGTCGATCAGCGGATCGGGCGAGCGAAGGAAGCCGCCGATGAGATCGCGCGCGCCGGCGATCGCGTCGGTGACCGCCCGGAAGCCCCGCTCCAGCTTGTTGTCGGCGGCGCCCTGCCCTGCCCGGGCCAGCGCCGAGGCGAGCAGTCCTTTGCCGTCGAACCCGAGCTCCGCCGCCTTGTCGATCCATCCTTTGAGGAGCCCGTCGCGGTCCTCGACATTGAGCTTGGGATCGCGGGTGGTGGTGGTCACGCCGTCGCGCCCCTTGGCCGAGACGATGCCGAGCTCGGCCGCCTTCTCGAGGATCGCCTCGCGCCGTTGGCTGAAGGCATCGATGATCGCCTTGGGCACGCCCATGATCTCGAACGTGCCGTGCTTGCCCTTGAGCTCGACCTGGTAGCCGAGCTTCTCCAGCCCGGCGCGCAGGTAGGCGTGGTAGATCGCCCCGACGACCGCGTTATTCGACCAGATCTTGTCGGCGTGCAGCGCCTGCCATTTGCCGTCGGGCATCTGGGTCAGATTGGCGATGACGGAGTGGACATGGGCCTGCGGATCGAGCGCGCGACTGGTGTCGTGCTGGAACAGCGCATAGACGAGCTTGCCGGTCGGCACCGGCACCTTGCGACCCTCGACGTCCTTGCGCCCTTCGGCGAGATTCTTCTCGACCCAGGCCATGGTTTTCTGGACCGCGACCATGTTGGCGGCGAGCACCCGCTTGTCGCCGGCGACATAGGCCATGACCGACACGGACTTGGGCGCGGAGAAGGTGAGGTCGACACCGTTGCGCCGGTTTTCGACCTGGGCGACGCCCTCTCCGCTCGGCAGGACGCCGCTCAGAATCTGCTCGAAGCTTTCGCGGCTGACTTCGCCTTCAAGCGCGAGGGCTTCGGCCCCTGCCCCGCCCCAGGCACTGACCTCGGAGGAGCCATCGGCCGTGTAGTAATTGTCCTTGAAGTCGTCCTTCGCGAAATAGTTCGCGGCGCCTGATGCGGAACGGACGGCGGCGACCGAGAGCATGGATCAGATCCCCATGTCGAGATCGTCCTGGTCACGGCCCGCGGCGAAGCCCTGACGCAGTTCGATGAGGGTCTGATCCTCGACTTGCGGCGCCTGCGGTGACGGTCCGCGCCGGTCGTCGGCGGGCCGCTGGCCGGTCTCCTGCTGGGCGTCCCTGCCGCGCGCGCCGTCCTCCTTGCCGCCGCCCGCTCCCTTCGCCTGCGGGGGCACCGGCCGGTCATCGCTACGCGGGGCGGTACGATGGGTTTCGGCGGCCTGGTCCTCGCTCGGCGACTGCAGGATCCGCGCCGCCATTCCCTTCGCAAGATTGGTTGGCTCGACCACCTCATCCACGATCTGGACGGCGCCGTCCCTGCCGCCGGCCTCACCGCCCTCCTCGTCGAAAATCTCCTCCCCGCGCTTGGACCGGACGGGCTGCATCACGGGACGCTTCAGGAAGCCCGGCGCCACGATGGGGTAGTTCTTCCATTCGAGAAGGATGCGCGCGGCCGGGAAACCGTCGGGGAATTTCACGAACCCGTGCATCGAGGGCAGGTTGGTGATGTCGTCGGGGATCACGAGGGACTCGACCTGCTTGCGCGGAGTCAGGGTCGAGGCGTCGCGATTGTTGTTGTAGCCGTAGCTATAGGCCTCATCCATCTGCCGCACTTCGCGGTTGCCGATGTACTGCGAGCACTCCTCGGCGGTCTTGAACTCGCTGGTCGCGAGGATGAGCTTGGAGCGGGCGAGCGAGGCGAGATTTCGCGCGCCTTCCTCGCCATAGACCTCGACCAGCTTCTGGAAGCTGTGGAGCCCCAGGATCATTGCGCCGCCGAAGTTCCGCGCGGTCTGCAGGCCCTTCTCGATCGCAGGCAGGCGGTGCAGCGCGCCGACCTCATCGAACATGAACCAGGTCCGCAAGCTGCGCGTGCGCGGCAGCGTCATGAGGCTGGTGATGGCGATGTTCATCCAGAGCGTCAGCAGCGGCCGGTTCATCTCCAGATCGTCGTAGTCGGAGGTGACGAACAGGATCGATCCGGGCGCGCGCTCGGTGGTCATCCAGTGCCGGATCGAGAACGGCTCTCCTTCGTCGGGCAGGAAACGCAGGACCTGCGCATTGGTGTTGAAGACGGCGCGGATCGATTCCGCCATGCGGGCCGCTTCCGGGGCGGTCAGCGGGTCGGCGATGGTGTTCGCGAGGAAGCGATGCACCCGCTTCAAATCGGCGGTCATCAGGTTCTCGGCGAGCGCCAGGTTGGTGGTCTGGCCGCGCTCCTGAAGCCGGACGCACATCTCGATGAACAGGGTGCGGGCCGCGAGCGCCCAGAAGGGCTCGGACGAGCCGCCATCGGAGGGAATGAGCGCCGCGGCGGCCGACGTGAAATGGCTGTAGGTCGAGCAGTCGTTGAAGATCGACCAGGCCGGGCAGCGCTGGTCCATCGGGTTCAGGATCGTGTCGCGCATGGGATCGTAGAAGGCTTCGACATAGGCGCCGGTGAGATCGAAGATCACGGCGCTGTCCTGGCGCTGGCGCATCTGGCTGACCAGACTCCTGAGCTCGGTGGTCTTGCCCGCGCCGGTGGTGCCGATCAGCATGGAATGGGACTGCTCGAGGCGGTGCGGATAGGGGATGCCGGCGAGCGTATAGGGATGGTGGATGCCGCCCGCCTTCCGTGTCGCGAACGGCAATTTGAGCACGGCGGCGGACGAGCGGCCGGGGAAGAACTCGCGCGCGTCCTCCGCGAATTTTTCCGCATTGTGCTGCGCGATTTCGGAGACCAGCACGGCGCGATCGACCAGCATGGCGCCGCGCTCATGGCGTTCCTGAAGGATCGAACGCCCACGCCTGCGCGAGATGTCGACGAACCAGATGGTGAGTGGCGCGACCACGAAAACCGAGACGAGGATCGAGCCGATCAGCGCCCGGATGGTGGTCTCCCAGGCCTGCTGCACGGCCGGGATATAGGGCACCACGGGCATGACCGTTTTGTAGATCTCGCCATTGGGCAGGGTGACGTTGACGCGCTTGTTGGGATTGAGGTCGACCCAGTTCCAGAGCGCCGAATAGATCTTCATGCAGACGAGCTGGAATCCGTGCTCGTCGAGGCGGATCGAGAGGATGACGAACCAGGCCGCGAGGAAGGCGAAGAACCAGACCATGATGGGCAGCCGCGCGCCCGAAAACCACATCAGCATCTCGTGGGTGAGAAGCTGTGAGCCGCGGGTGAAATTGCCCGAGTTTCGCTGCACGCGGCCGCGCGCAGAGTGGTGGGTCAGCGGGATGTTTTTCCCGTTCGAGCGGATGTCCTCACGCGCCATGATATTGCACCAGGCGCTTGTCGGTTTCGGCAACGAGGCGGTCGCGAAGCTCAGGATATTGCTCGCGCAGAATGACGTCGAGCACGAGCTGCTGGAACTCGCTGATCCGGGCCAGGCGGCGCTGGCTCGCGGTCAGCACGTCGGAGGATGAAAGGAAGACATTGAGGGCCGACCGGATGACGTCGGCGACGCTCAATTTCTGTTCGGCGGCGATCACGCTGAGGCGGTCCCATTGGGCGCGCTCCAGGCGGACGTTGTAATGCCGGTAACTGGTAGCCAAGACCAACCTCCTAGCAGGGAGGCTGGTGGGGACTGAAGAATGGCTCTATTTATAGCCGAGCGGCCCGGTTCCGGCAAGTTGATCGTCATGGACCAGCAGGCCGTAGTCTCACAGACTACGCGCGAATGGCTGATTTCCGCCGTTTTTGCCCGCCCACCAGCTCGTACTACAACGTAGTCTCCTTTCCTTCCGCGCTAACCCGTTGTGAAACAACGGAACTCATGCACCTTCAGGTGCGTACGGTGTGCTGTCAATAGACAGCCATTTTCGGGTTCTTCGCGCAAGCTTGCCCGGCACTCGTAATGGGGTCAAATATCGTTTCCGGCTAGGCACTTAAGCGCGATTGACACCGCGCATGAGAATGGTTTCGCCTCGTTCGGCGAACGGCTCTCGTTCTCGTTTTAGACCGAATTGGGGACCAAATAGCCATCGCGACACTACCAACCCCGAGTGTTTACACGTCGAGAAAACGTGCAAAGAAAATCGTGAAATCTTTACATGTCTTCCCGATGTGCTAAGGGTTGGCCGATTGCTTTGCATAAGGCCATGATCGTGCTTCGACCCAGCTACAACCTGCCTGATCTGCCGCCGCAAGGTGTGGTGGAGACGGCTGCGGTTTTGAAGGCACTGACCCGCGCGCATCGCTATCTGGCGGAACTGAAAGGGCGGGCAGCAACCATCCCCAATCAGGGTATCCTGATCGACACACTTTCGCTCCAGGAAGCGAAGGCCAGCTCCGAGATCGAGAACATTGTAACGACCCAGGATGAGTTGTTTCAGACGAGCGCATTTCCCGAGAACCCGGGATCGCCGGCAGCCAAGGAAGTTGCCCGCTACCGGGACGCGCTTCAGCATGGATTTAACGAGCAGCGCCGCCTTGGTGGGCTGCTGACCAACAACATGATCATCGCCATGTTTCGTATCCTCAAGGGAACCGATGGTGGCTTTCGCGAGACACCCGGCACCGCACTCAAGAATGAAAGCACGGGCGCACTGGTTTACGTGCCGCCACAGGATGCCAATGCGGTTCGCGACCTGATGACGGCATTGGAGCGCTTCATCCATGTTGAAGATGCAGAAAGCGACCTCGATCCGCTCACCCGCCTGGCCATCATCCACCACCAATTCGAGAGCATTCACCCCTTCCCCGATGGCAACGGAAGGCTGGGCCGGATCATCAATGTCCTGTTTCTTACCCGGTGCGGTCTGCTGGACATTCCGATCCTCTATCTCAGCCGGTTCATCACCCAAAACAAGGCTGACTACTACAAGCTGCTACAGGCGGTGCGCGACACCGGCGAATGGGAGCCTTGGCTGCTCTACATATTACGCGGCGTGGAGGAGACTGCGATCGAAACTCTCCGCGTGGTCGAAGGCGTTCGCACGCTCATGGCCGATACCAAAAGGCGGCTGCGCGAGGAGCATCCCAAACTCTATTCCCAGGACCTCCTGAACAACCTTTTCCGGCATCCATATACCCGCATCGAGTTTGTC
This sequence comes from Sphingomonas silueang, assembly GCF_040049155.1. Taxonomy (NCBI): domain Bacteria; kingdom Pseudomonadati; phylum Pseudomonadota; class Alphaproteobacteria; order Sphingomonadales; family Sphingomonadaceae; genus Sphingomonas; species Sphingomonas silueang. Next base: position 37,729 of record NZ_JBDZDK010000016.1, on the reverse strand, counting down.
CAGCAGGAGCTGAATGTGTCGCGTCCCACCGCGACCAAGTACCTTGACGAATTAGCGGAAAGTGGGCTCCTTCTCAAACATCGCGCCGGGCGGAATAACTATTACATCAACCAGCCTCTGATCGGGCTATTCGTGGAGCGCGAAGCCCCGAAATGATAACGGATTATCATTCGAAGTATCTGGCGACAGAGCTGGTACGGCGACGCTCATCGGACAGCAGTGAGAAGCTTGCTGTAGCCGTGGCCGGTGCCCAGGTAGATATGAATCCGCACCAAGTGGACGCTGCGCTTTTTGCGTTTGCATCGCCCCTCTCCAAGGGGGCGTTGCTTGCTGATGAAGTCGGATTGGGCAAGACCATCGAGGCTGGCTTGGTTATCTCCCAGCGGTGGGCGGAAGGTAAGCGGCGCATCCTTATCATCGCCCCTTCAAATCTGCGAAAGCAGTGGCATCAGGAACTCAACGAGAAGTTTTTCATCCCCTGCACGATCATTGAATCCAAGCCCTACAACGCGGAGGTTAAGGCAGGTAATTTTCGGCCTTTCGACCGCACTGATAGCGTGGTCATTTGTTCTTACCAGTTCGCCCGAAACAAGGCGGCCGATGTGCATGGAACGCCGTGGGATTTGGTCATCATCGATGAGGCGCATCGCCTGCGCAATGTCTACAAGCCCTCCAACGTCATAGCCAACACATTGAAAGGGGCGTTGGCCGAACGGCACAAGCTGCTGCTGACTGCCACGCCGCTACAAAACTCGCTGCTTGAGCTGTTCGGTCTGGTCAGCTTCATCGACGAACACACGTTCGGCGATTTGAAGAGCTTTCGGGAACAATTCGCCAATCTTTCGCAGGAACGCACCTTTGACATTCTGCGTGAACGGCTGAAGCCGATTTGCCATCGGACCCTTCGCCGGCAGGTGACAGCTTATGTTCCTTATACCAGGCGCCACGCAATCCTAGAGGAGTTTAGTCCAGACGAGGCTGAAGACCGGCTCTACAATCTCGTGACGGAGTATTTGCAGCGCGATAACCTTCAGGCGCTGCCACCCGGTCAGAGATCGCTGATGACGCTTGTGCTGCGCAAGCTCCTCGCTTCGTCCACCTTCGCTATCGCGGGCGCGTTGGAGTCGATTTCGAAACGGCTCCAGCAGCGGCTCGATAAGGGGCGTCCATCGCAGTCACTCGTGGATGAACTCGACGACGACTACGAAACCCTTGATGAAACAGCCGAAGAATGGGTTGATGATGACGCTGAGCCGCTGACTCAGGCGGATCAGCGCGCGCTCGAAATCGAGATCGCGGAGCTGCGCGATTTTGCCTTACTCGCAGCTTCCATCGAGCAAAACGCAAAGGGAAAGGCGCTCTTGAAGGCGCTTCAGGTTGGCTTCGCCAAGGCGCGCGAATTGGGCGCTGACGAAAAGGCGATCATCTTCACCGAATCGCGCCGCACCCAAGCCTATTTGCTGCGGGTGCTGGCCGACAGCCCGTTTGCCGAACGCATAGTCCTGTTCAACGGCACCAACACGGATGACGAATCCAAGGCGATCTACCGCGAATGGCTGTCTCGCCACGAAGGTTCGGATCGCATCACGGGGTCGAGAACCGCCGATATGCGCTCCGCTCTGGTCGATTATTTCCGCGAGCAGGGCAGGATCATGATCGCCACAGAGGCCGGTGCGGAAGGAATCAATCTCCAGTTCTGTTCGATGGTCGTGAATTACGATCTGCCCTGGAACCCGCAGCGTATCGAGCAGCGCATCGGTCGTTGCCATCGCTACGGCCAGAAACACGATGTTGTCGTCGTCAATTTCCTCAACCGTAAGAATGAAGCCGACCAGCGCGTTTATGAATTGCTGTCCGAGAAATTCGAACTGTTCGAGGGCGTTTTCGGCGCGAGCGATGAAGTGCTGGGGGCCATTGAATCGGGTGTCGATTTCGAGAAGCGGATTGCCGGTATCTATCAGCAGTGCCGCCAGACCGACGAGATCAAGTCTGCTTTCGACGAACTCCAGCTCGAACTCACCCTTGAGATCAACGAGGCGATGACCCACGCGCGGCGAAAGCTGCTCGAAAATTTCGATGACGAGGTGCGCGAGAAGCTCAAAATGCGCAATGCCGACACGAATTTGCACCTCAGTCAGTTCGAACGGCAATTGATGAAATTGGCGGCGCATGAGCTGGATGGTGATGCGGACTTCATTGACTCATCGTCGTTCCGGCTCAATGCCGTTCCGCATTGGCTTTCGGGCGAGAGAGTTCCCACCGGCCTGTATGAATTGCCGCGCCGCACGGGTGACGCGCATCTTTTCCGCATCAATCATCCGTTAGGGCAAGCTATCGTTGCCCGCGCGCGATCGCGCGACCTGCCTATTGCCGAGATCGTCTTCGATTATTCAGGGCATGAAGGTCGAATTTCCCAGATCGAACTTTTGAAAGGTAATTCGGGCTGGCTCGCCGCGTCGATGCTGTCTGTCGAGGCGCTGGGGCAGAGCGAGGATCACCTGCTGCTCGCCGGAACGACCGATGATGGCGCAATACTCAACGCCGAGGCGGCTTCGCGGATGATGACCATCGCTGGCGTCGTCACCGGATCGGCCACCCAGTCAGACTCGGTTGCAGCCGCGCTTGGGCAATCGCTGGCCGAACAGCAGGCGCATATCCGCAGCGACATATCGGAACGCAATGCGCGCTTCTTCGAGATTGAAGCCAATAAACTTGATGGCTGGGCGGACGATTTGAAAGTCGGACTGGAGCGCGAGCTGAAGGAACTTGATCGCCAGATCAAGGAAGCTCGCCGCGCAGCCACCTTGGCGCAGACGCTGGAAGACAAGCTGGCGGGGCAGAAAGCGGTCAAGGCTCTGGAAACCGAACGGTCGAACAAGCGCCGTTCGCTTTTCGATGCGCAGGACAAGATCGACGAGCAGCGCTCGGTGTTGATTGCCCAGATCGAGGGTAAGCTTGAACAGAGCGCGGAGACCAAGCCGCTGTTTACAATTCGGTGGAGTGTGAAATGAGCGACGATGCAGCACCATCGGCAAAGTTGGCGGAACTGGCCGTGGATCAATTGATCCAGTCCGGTCTTATCCGCGCGGAAAAGAGGGATGCCGTAATTTCCAAGATCGCTGCCGGGCATATGAAGGGCGAGGACTGGCGGTTGGAAATTGATTTGAGCGTAGAGAAGGCAGGTGAGGCATGACGTCAGCCCCCTTGAAAGCCCTTACACTAACGGCGTTTCGCGGTTCTTCTGAAACCTTCAGACTGGATTTCGAGCCGAAGAAGAAGCTGACCATTGTCTTTGGTGAGAATGGCACCGGCAAAACGACCATCTGCGATGCGTTCGAGCTTCTCGCGAAGGGGGAAGCCGGGTCGCTGAAAGACAAGGGAATCGATGCTACCAGGCATAAATACCTGAATAGTGCCAAGAAGAAGCCTGCGGACTTGTCCGTTTCGCTGGAAACCGCGCAGGGCGCGGCCTGCACGGGCAAGCTAAGCGGCAGGAATGTCGTCGTGACGCCGGAGTCAGGGCGGCCACGGCTGGCAATCATGCGTCGCAAGCAGATGCTCGAATTTGTCGAGGCAACGCCCGCCGACCGCTACAAGGCGATTGCCGGATTCATCGACATTTCGACGTTCGAGCAGTCGGAAGGGAACCTCAAGAAGCTCGTCGCTGACCTCGGAACTGAAAAGTCGCAGGCCGACGCTATGGTCTTGCAAGCCTATACGGCACTTGCCGATGTCTATGCTGCGGCGGGGAACGCGCCGGGCCAAAATCCAGCCGACTGGGCCGCAGAGTTGTTGGCCCAGCCAGAGGGGAATGAGGCGCAGGAACAAGCAGCCATTGATATGCTTGTTGTCCAGTATCAGGCGCTTGCAGCTTACCCCGGCCAGCTTCAAGCGCGTGAATCTGCTGTTGCCACGGCGCAATCGGATTTCGACGCAGCGCAGGCGGAAATGGCTGCATCGGCCAGCGCCGCCACCGCAAGCGCCAACGAACTCGTCGCAGTGCTGGAGGCGGGGCAACATTTTCTCGAAGCACATCCCGATACCGATGTTTGCCCGCTGTGCGAAAGCGCCGAGCGGGCCGCTGGTTTGGCAAACACGATCAAGGATCGTCTCAGCCAGTTTGAAGCGGTCCGGGAGGCGAAAGGCAAACTCGACAAGTGCCGCGCTGCACTTGATCGGGCCAAAGCCGACTTGGCGCTTCTGCAATCCGGCTATACTGAAAACCTGACTGGCTATCAGTCGGCCAAGTCCGGTTTCGCTTGGGATCAGAAATACACCTTCCCAGAATCCCTGCCGCCACAGACCATCGCGGATTTGCAGGCGTGGCTGGACGCCAACAATGACTTGCATGGCAAGTGGAAGGATATCGAGGCATCGCTGCGGCAGGGCAAAGAGCGTCGGGAGAATGCTGCGCGCGCCTTGCAACGCTACAATGATAACACCGCAAAAGTAACAGAACTTGGCGACCTTATCCCGAAATTGGAGCAAGCCTATGCACTGGTAAAAAGCCAGCGGCAGGCTTTCACCGACAGTATCATAGCCGAAATCGCGACAAAGGTTGGCGCGCTCTATGACCTTGTTCACCCCGGCGAGGGCAAGGACAAGATCGTGCTCGGGCTTGACCATGCGAAACGCGCTTCGATTGATTTGAATGCAGAGTTTTCAGGGCAGGATGCGCCGCCTCAGGCCTATTTCAGCCAGTCACACCTCGATACGCTGGGGCTGTGCATCTTCCTCGCGCTCGCGCTTCGGGAAAAGCCGGATGAAACCGTCTTGATCCTGGATGACGTGCTGGGCAGCGTCGATGAACCGCATGTCGATCGGGTGATCGAGATGATCTGCGGTACGACGAAGGAGTTTCGTCATACGCTTATCACGACGCACTACGGGCCTTGGCGGCACAAATATCGCTGGGGAATGATTAAGGGGGGCCATCCCTGCCAGTTCGTGCATCTGCTTGGCGCCGGACTTGATGGCGTGATCCAGGCCACGGGATCGATCCCCGAAACCGAACGTCTGCGGGACATGACGCTCCAGCAGCCGCTCGATCTGCAAGCTATCGTCGGGAAAGCGGGCGTTGTGCTGGAGGCGCTCCTGAACTTTGTTGCCGAGCGATACGGGTGCAGGCTGCCGTTCAAGCCGAACGGCAAGCATACGCTCGGGGACTTGCTGCCCAACGTCAAAGGCAAATTGCGGGAGCAACTGCATATCGAAATTGTCGAGAGTGACGGGACCACGGCGACGGTCAAGGACAAGATTCAGTTCAAGCCCATCCTCGACGAAATTTCCGGTATCGTCACCGTGCGCAACGAAGTCGGCGCACATTTCAATACCGATGGCTTTGACGTTCCCGATGCCAAGGCGTTGGCCTTTGCCAATCACGTCTTAGCCTTGGCCGACGCCATGATCTGCCCCAATCACGGCTGGCCGACGAGCGACAAGTCCGGCGACCACTGGGCGAACAGCGGCGGAACCCGCCGGATGCGCCCCCTGAAAGAACCCAAATAGGCCTCCCATGACCAAGAAACAGAAACTCGAACTGACATGGGTGGGCAAGGAAAACCGGCCCCGGCTGGAGCCTCGAATTCTGATCGAAGACCCGGCGAAGTCCTATCATGCCGCCGCGCGGGTTTCAGACGCAGATATTTTCGACAATGTGCTGATCCACGGTGACAATCTGCTCGCGCTCAAGGCGCTGGAGGCGGATTACGCGGGCAAGGTGAAATGCGTCTTCATCGACCCGCCCTACAACACGGGCAGCGCCTTTACCCATTACGACGACGGGCTGGAGCATAGCATTTGGCTGGGCCTGATCCGTGACCGGCTGGAGATTATCCGCAAACTCATGTCGGATGATGGCACCCTTTGGATCACCATCGACGACCATGAGGCGCATTACCTGAAAGTGCTTTGCGACGAGATTTTTGGGCGATTGAACTTCATCGCAAACGTCATTTGGGAAAAATCCGACAGCCCAAAAATGGATTCGCGTTTTTTCTCGTCCAGACACGATCATGTTTTGGTCTATGCCAAAGCGATCGAAAGAGCTCGCATTTCTCGGATGCAGGCGGATGATGTTCCAGCGCATTTTAACAAAACTGACCATAATGGCCGACGCTTTTATACGAAGCCACTGCGGGCGATGGGCAGCGGTGATGATACACGCGAAGCGAGACCAACCTTATACTTCCCACTTACTGCCCCTGACGGCACTGAAGTTTATCCAATGAGGCCAGACGGCGTAGAGGGCCGTTGGCGATGGTCGCAGAACAAGATTGCCGCAGAAGCAGATCGGATTGAATGGGTGGACGGTCGCGCCGGATGGTCGGCATATTACCGGATTTATGCGGATGGATCGACCGGGCGACCGCCGGAGACGATTTGGCCTCATAGCGAGGTTGGGAGTAATCGAACTTCAAAGATTGAAATTCAGGCGCTTTTCGATGGCGGAGATCAGTTCACGACGCCCAAACCCGAACGATTGATACAGCGCATATTGCAGATCAGCACAGAAGATCAGGACATCGTTCTCGACTCATTTGCTGGTTCCGGCACCACGGGCGCAGTCGCTCAAAAGATGCGTCGCCGTTGGATCATGGTTGAGCTGGGCGACCATTGCACCACGCATATCGTGCCGCGACTGCGAAAGGTCATCGACGCCAGCGACCAAGGCGGCGTCAGTATCGCTGCGGAATGGAAAGGTGGCGGCGGTTTTCGCTATTACGAGCTGGCACCCTCGCTGCTCGAAACCGACAAATGGGGGCGAGAGATCATCAGCCGAAAGTATGACGCTGCCATGCTAGCGCAGGCGTTGTGCAAGCTGGAAGGCTTCACCTACGCGCCGAGCGATAGCATCTATTGGCAGCAGGGCCATTCATCCGAAAATGACTTCCTCTATGTCACCACGCAGACGCTGGGGCCGGAGGAACTGGCGGCGCTGTCGGAAGATGTCGGCGAAGGCCGTTCGCTGCTGATCCTGTGTGCCGCGTTTCGGGGCAATGTCGATCTTTGGCCTAACCTGACCTTGCGCAAAATCCCCAACCACATCCGCAGCAAGTGCGAATGGGGCCATGACGATTATTCGCTCAACGTCGCCAATCTGCCGATGGCCGAGCCCGCACCTGCGCCTCCGACGCCCGAGCAAGCGGGCCTGTTCGATGGGGAGGACGGCAAATGAGCAATCCTGCATCGTCCAATCAGCGTCACGTCAACGCAATATCCGGTCGCTTGAGCCTGCGCCCGCCGCAGCGTCGCAGTCTCGAAATCCTCAACCGCGTGACCGAGATAGTGCCACCGCATCATTCGATTGACCTGGCTGCCGCGAAGGAAATAATCGCCAGTGAGTTTCCCAGCGTCGCCGATTTCGAGCGGGATTTCCCCTCGCTGTGCTTTGCGCTGGCCACCGGCGTTGGCAAGACACGGCTGATGGGCGCGTTCATCGCCTATTTGAAGATCGCGCACGGCATCAACAACTTCTTCGTGCTGGCGCCTAATCTCACCATTTACAACAAACTGATCGCCGACTTCACGCCAAACACCGGCAAATATGTGTTTAAGGGCATCGCCGAGTTCGCCATCGCACCGCCAGTATTGACCACCGGCGAAACCTACGAGCGGCAGATTGCCTCGGGCGGCAATCTCTTCCCGACGACGATCAACATCTTCAACATCGCCAAGATTTCGTCGGAAGTGCGCGGCGGACGAAGCCCGCGCATCCGTTCTTTTCGCGAGGAGATCGGCGAGAGCTACTTCGATTATCTCGCGGCACTCCCCGACCTGGTACTGTTGATGGATGAATCGCACCGCTACCGCGCCACGGCGGGGATGCGCGCGATCAACGAGTTGAAGCCGGTGCTTGGCCTGGAGCTGACCGCAACCCCCTTCGTTGAAAGCACGCGCGGACCCGTCGCGTTCAAAAATGTGATCCTCGACTATCCGCTGGCCCGCGCGATGGAGGACGGCTTCGTCAAGGAGCCAGCCGTCGTCACCCGCAAGGACTTCAACCCGGCGGGCAAATCGCCCGAAGCGATCCAGACGATGAAGCTGGAGGACGGCGTTCGCCTGCACGAGGCCGTTAAGGTCGATCTGGAAACCTATGCCCGCGAAAATGGCGAGCGGATCGTCAAGCCTTTCGTGCTGGTGATCGCGCGCGACACGACCCATGCGGCGGAATTGATGAAGCTGATCCAGTCGGCTGCCTTCTTCGAGGGGCGCTATGCCGACAAGGTGATCCAGGTCGACTCCAGTGTGAAGGAAGAGGAGACGGTCGAGAAACTGTTGACGGTCGAACATAATGACAATCCGGTCGAGATCGTCATCCACGTCAACATGCTCAAGGAAGGCTGGGACGTCACCAACCTTTATACGATCATCCCGCTTCGCGCAGCCAATGCCCGGACGCTGATCGAGCAGAGCATCGGGCGCGGGCTGCGCCTGCCATACGGCAAGCGCACCGGCGTTGCCGCCGTCGATCGCCTGAACATCGTCGCGCACGATCGCTTTCAGGAAATCGTCGATGAGGCGAACAATCCCAATTCGCCGATCCGGCTGAAACAGCTTGTGCTGGATGAGGCCGACCTGACGCGCAAGACCGTGACCGTCGTCGCCTCACCGACGATTTTGGGCAGCCTTGGGCTGCAACCCGCGCCAAGCGCGGACGCCGCCGCGGCCTCCGGCCCCGTGCCGCCCCCCGCCTTCACCGATCCAAACGACGTTCGCGTGGCGCAGCTCGCCTATGATGCCTTCCGCAAGCTGGCGCGCGAGCCGGACAAGGTGCCGAGCGTATCCTATCTCTCGCGCGTCGATGTTCTGGAACAGGTCGTGCGCGAAGTGCGCAGCCAGTATCAGGCGCCGCAACTCGAACTCGACGGCATTGCCGAACCTGCACCTGATTTTGAAGCGGTCGCTGCTGCCACGGCGAAATTGATGGAAGCGCGCACGATCGACATTCCGCGCATCACGGTGATGCCTGCGGGCGAGGTGAAGGCTGGGTTCAAGCCGTTCACGCTCGACCTTACGGGCATGCGTTATACCGCGCCAAGCGATGAGCTGTGGGCCAAGCATCTGCGGACGGATCGGGTCGATATTATCGGCCTCTCGCAAGGTAATCTGATTGAAGAGCGGCTGGAGGATTATGTCGTCAGCGGGCTGATCGACTTTTCAGACGTGGCCTACGACGAACATGCCGACCTGCTCTACGAACTGGCCGGCCAGGTCGTTCGCCACCTGCTTTCCTACCTCTCCGAACAGGACGCAGGGCAGGTCTTGTCACTGCACCAACGCGAGATCGCGCGCGCGGTCCACGCGCAAATGCAGGATCATTTCTGGAAAGATGAGTCGGTCGAATATCATCACGAGGTCCGCGAAGGTTTCACCGAACTCAAGGAAACCGCCTTCACTACGTCACGCGAAGCCCCGCTCGATTACCGAGTCCCGCCTGCCGACAAGAGCAATATGGCGCGGTATTTGTTCAGCGGTTTTGCAAAGTGCCTATCGACGGTGGTGAAATTTCATTCGGATTCCGAACGCAAGTTGGCCGTCATCCTCGAACGCGAGGCGCTGAAATGGCTGCGGCCCGCCAAGGGACAGTTCCAGATGTATTACCGCAGCGGCCATGACCATCTCGAATATCAGCCCGATTTTGTCGCTGAAACCGGTGATCGTATTCTGATGCTTGAACCCAAGATGGCGACACAGATGCAGGACAAGGATGTGCTGGCAAAGCGCGATGTCGCAATCCAGTGGTGTGCCTGGGCGAGCGAACATGCGCGGTCCTACGGCGGAAAGCCCTGGCAATACGTGCTTATTCCGCATGATGCGATTGCCGAGAATATCACACTCGACTTTCTCCTGAAGCAGTATGGGTAGCACCCCGAAAATGCCGGCGGCTCGTACAGTACCGCGAGTTGGTCAGGGGCAGCATATTGACTACGCGCTGCACACTCTCGGGTGGAAGTCCTTCCAAGACCTTTGCGTAGCCATTGCGCAGGAATGCCTCAAGCGGCCCGTCGAGACATTTCTTCCGTCGCGCGATGGTGGACGCGATGGCGCATTTGTCGGGGCGTGGTCGGCGAATGGAAAAGGCAGGACGAAACCCGGAAAATCGACGATCCAATGCAAATTTACCAGCAAGGCTAATGCGAGCTTGGCGGTAAAAGACATTTCAGGCGAGCTCACAAAAGCCAAACGGCTTGTGCAGCTGGGATTGGCGGAGAGTTATGTCCTGCTGACCAACTTCGGTGTTTCCGGCGCACGGGCGGCTGAAATTGCCGCTGAGTTTCACGCCGTCGGCGTGAAGCAGTGTGAGGTGCTGGGGAAGGATTGGATTACTCAGCAGATTCGGGAGTCTTCTCGCCTACGTGTCATGGTGCCCAAGGTTTACGGGTTAGGGGACTTGTCTCAGATTCTCGACGAACGGGCTTACGCGCAGTCCCGCGCCGTGCTCAGTCTGCTCGGCGATGACCTGAGCTGCTTTGTGGTCACGGATGCTCACCGTGAGAGTGTTGAGGCGCTGCTGTCGCACAATTTCGTCCTGCTGCTTGGCGACCCGGCATCCGGCAAATCCACAATTGCCGCGAGTTTAGCGCTCGGGGCGTTGGATCACTGGAAGGCACCGACCATCCGGGTCTCGAGTCCAGATGACATCGTGCGTCATTGGAATCCCGACGTCCCGGAGCAGTTCTTCTGGATTGATGACGCATTTGGGGCGACGCAATACCAACGCCACACAGCAGATGCGTGGAATCGCCAGATGCCGTTGATGAGTGCAGCTTTGCGAAAAGGCGCGCGATTTCTGCTGACCTCACGCACCTACATCTGGCGATCCGCGCATCGCGATTTGAAGACAGGGGCGTTTCCACTGTTCGACAAATCACAGGTCGTCATCAACGTGCAGGGCTTGTCGCAGTCCGAAAAGGCACAGATTTTATACAATCACATCAAACGGGGCGACCAGAGCCGCGCCTTCAAAAGGCAGATAAAGCCGCATCTGGCGACACTCGCGAAAGATGAATCATTTCTCCCAGAAACGGCGAGGCGGCTTGGATGGTCGTTCTTCACTGAGCATGTTGTGCCTGACCGGGAAGGCTTGCTGGATTTCGCTCGCCGTCCGGTGGAGTTTCTCAAAGACGTACTTCGCAATCTGGACCGCAGCGAGTCAGCGGCAATCGCGCTGATTTTCATGCATGGCGGCAAATTGGCGTCGCCCATCGAGGCCGATGACCGGATTGCGCTCGTTACCGAGCTTCTTGGCGTTTCAGCCGCCGACATTCGCCTCGCGTTGGATGCTCTTCGCGGAAGCTTGGTGTTGTTGGTCGATGAGATTGATGGGCCGCAATGGAGCTTCAAGCATCCGACTATCGGCGATGCCTATGCCACACTCGTCGCGGAATCGCCGGAACTGACTGAAATCTATCTACGTGGCGCGAAGTTTGAACGGCTGCTGGAGGAGGTTGTCTGCGGCAACATAGACATTGAGGGCGCAGCCGTTCGCGTTGGCCCGGCGCTCTACCACAAGCTTCTGAACCGCTTGCTGGTTGTGCCGCTTGACTTCCGTACCCGTTATTTTCTTGGAGAGCGATGCGATGATGCGTTTCTGCGCCTCGTCGTCGAGCGCGTACCGGGGATTCTTGATCTTCGACCGCGCCCCTACATGGCCTATTCGTCCGAGAATCGTGTGCTGGCGCGGCTGCACAAGGCGCAGTTGCTACCTGAAGAGAAGCGGCACGCCCTGGCGGACTACATCACCGATACAACCGTAGAGGTGCAAGATGGAGCGGTTTTCCGTGACATGTCGTTGCGCTCGATTTTGACCGACGACGAAATGTCGTCTTTGATTGAGCGGGTGAAATCCGAGGTTCTGGGGGACATCGGAACGCATGTTTCTGACTGGAAATCCAACTGCACCGACGATGACCCGGACAGCCATTTCGAGGAACTGACCAGCTTTTTGAACAATGTCGAAACCCACCTGTCAGCGGGAGACGAGCATCGGGAGAAAATCGAACAAGGGCGGCGTGCTATCAGCGAAGCCATTGACGACCTCAACGAGTCGCGCGGCCCGGATACCGATCACCGTGTTGAAACGCCGGTAGGGCGGGTTGCCGAAGATAAGTCTGGCATAGAAGCTATCTTCGCGGACGTTGATCGATAGCCTGCTCATACATCCTCGGGCGGGGCACGACTTCTGAGAAATTATGCCAGCATCCGTTCTATAGCCGCGCCGATTTGTTCAGCAGCGTCGAGCACATGCTCATCATCAAGATGGGCGTAGCGCGCTGTGGATTGGGGGTTGGTATGACCAAGCAGACGGCCGATCATCGGCAGCGTTTCCTTGTTCATCGCAGCATGGCTGGCGAAGGTGTGCCGCAGGTCGTGAAGGCGAACACGGTGAAGACCTGCCTCCGCCCGGATTTCATGCCAGTAGTGCGTGATATTCCGCAGCGGTTTCCGGTATCGCCAATTCCAGAACAGCCAAACGATCTTCTTGTGCCTGGGAAGACTATCGATCAGTGCCCTGGCCTCATCCCCCATCCAGACGGTGCGCGGGCCGGTCTTGCTGTCGCGTAGCTTAAGCCGGTTTCCGCGCACATCCTGCCATTGCAGGCCGGTGATCTCGCCCGCCCTGCATCCGGTGAGAAGGAGCAGCGCGACGGCCGTAGCGGCGATCGATCTGACCGGGTCTTCGCCCGCCCGCATCCGCGCCAAAACCTCGCCCAACCGCTCCAATTCCGCGCGGCTCAGAAAGCGCTCACACCGACGCTTACGGTTGAGGCGCACGGCGCGACACGGATTGGTATTTTCAAGGCGATAGCCCCAGCTCTCCGCCTTGTTGAGCATGTTGTTGAGGATCGACATGACCCGGTTGGCACCACCTGGACCGATCCGATTGTTGAGATCGGCAAACCATTTGGTGACATCCGCCTCATTGAGCGCGTCTATGAAGATGCCGGGAAAGGCATCGTCCAGGTAGAGCCGGCGATATTTTTCATGGGTGTCGTAGGTCGAAGCTTTCCAGTGGGGCGACCAGCGCTGCCAGTATTCCTCAAGGAAATCATCGAAGCGCGGCGCTGACCGGATGCGCTTGCGCTCCGTCGCCGGGTCGAGACCGACCTGGGCATAGGCAATCACACGCCGCGCGACGATCGTGGCCTGATGGCGCGTGATGACGGATGCGGGGCCAATGGTTACGGTGCGGAGGCGACCGGCCATCCGGGTTTGAACGATGTAGACGTTACGGCCGGTGGCATAGTGGCGAATGCCGAAGCCATGCTCGATCCCAAGCCAGGTCGTCGTGCGCGGCTTACCCTTGGGCAACCGCATCCAGGCGACGTTGGCTCCGACCTCGGCGAGCGCTTCGGAGACGATCTGTTTGAGCGCCAGCGCGGTCATGAGCGCAACCCGATCGCCTGGGCAAGATCGCCGGAGATACGGACGGCCGCATCGGCGATTACCTCGTCGGAGAGATGCGCATACTTAGCCGTGGTCTCCGGCAGGAGATGCCCCAGCAGCTTGCCGATGGTCGCGAGTGGCACGTTGTCCATGATCGCGGTGGAAGCGAAGCTGTGCCGAAGATCATGGATGCGGACATCGGGCAAGGCACAGGTGCGGCGGAAGCTCGGCCACCATGCATCGAGACTGAGCGGCGTCCTGCCGCTCTTGCTGGGGAACACATAGGGGCAGTCATCGCGCCTGGGCTGCGCTTCGATGATCGCCAGCGCCTGACTGTTCAGCCAGATGGTCTTCGGGCCTGTCTTGCTGTCGGGGAGCGCGAGATGCGGGGGGCGCACCCACTCCCACTGTAAGTCACGAATTTCGCTCACCCGCGCTCCGGTATAAAGCAGCAGACGGATGATCGAGACTTCGGCCGGCGAGTTCGTTTCCGCTTCCCGCAGTGCAACGCCCATGCGGCGATATTCCAGCGGCGAGAGATAGCGCTCGCACGCCTGCCGTTTGTAGCGAGGCATTCCCCGGCAGGGGTTGGAGCCTTTCCGGCGCAGGTGCAGCGCCTCGGCGTACTTGAAGAGCGCGGCGAGTACGGGGATGGCCCGGTTGTATCGGGCTTCACGTTCGCCTGCGCAGTCGTCGCGCCAGCGCGTCACATCAGCCGGGGTAACATCGGCGAGACGGATGCCGCCGAAAACCGGCGCAAGATCACGCCTCCATGCATCGCGGTTGCGCTTGGCCGTCGATGGCTTCCAATACCGGGCGATGTCGGACCAGTAGGTATCAACATAGTCGGTGAACATCGGCGTGGCCTTGACGACCGCGCGCTTGGGCAGGCCGTCTAGCGCGACTTCGGCCAACAGCCGCCGGGCCTGGGTTCGTGCAAGCTCTGCCTCCACCTCATCAGTGCGGCCCAGCGAAATGCGCCGATGCTTGTTCCGGTGGCGAACGCGGACGAACCAGTAGTAGCGGCCGGTAGGTCTGACGCGCAGTCCGAAGCCGGGCAAGGCGCTGTCCCAGATGCAGTATTCGGAGGCGTGCAGCGGCAGCTTCCGCCGCGCGAAATTACCGTCGAGAAATGCCCGGCGACCGGGTTTTTGCCGGCTGGGGACCATAAGGCCATCTTCTATAGCCGACCTGCTCTCGAAAGTCGCGGAAATCAGCGCATTTTGAGGGACCAGATAGCCATCAGGGCGACCCGAACTGCCAAGGCTCCTTTCACGGACGCCTATTGATTTTGCTAGATTTTTTCCCATGCATGCACCTTAAGGTGCGTAGGGTGTGCTAATCCCAAGAGCCCGATCCCCTGTCCCTGGGCCTGTTACGATGTCGTCGGAGAGGAGCCGGTTGCCGGGACCGGCGAGGTACGCGCCGCCGTGAGGCGGAACGCGCGAGGCCGGTGTCACCGATCCGATCAGGGCGCGAAAAGCCCCGATGCGCAGCATCAACGTCGGCCAAAGGGCCGCGTTGGAAAGGCGAGGATCGTGACCCGAAGGGCGGAGACAAGGCGCATGCCTTGGCTCCGTGAGGTTGGGCTCTCGTTGCCTGAAGGGCATCGGGAGCCCTAGCGAATAGAGCCGTCGTCGGGCGCAGGCCCGATGCGCCCAGCCCCATGAATCTTCTTCTTCCTGCCCTCACCAACCAGCGCTATGTTCAGCCAGTTCATAGCCCGATTAGCCTTCACAAGAGGCACCTATGGCAAAGACACTGGAACAGGAGAGACAGGCTCTCGAAGAGGATCAGCGCCGGCTGGAAGAGCGGCGCAGGAAGCTCGAAGAGAAAGAGCGCGAGCAGGCGATCGCGACGATCGAGAAATCCGGACTGCTGAAGCTTGAACCTAAGCGGCTCGCCGATCTGACGGCCCGCATCAAGACACTGGGTTTCGAGGAAGTCGAAAAGCGGCTCAAGGCCTGAATCATCCCCCGCCGCGGCAACGCCGCGGCACGGTCATGGGGGGCTCGATGCCCCCCGTGACCGTTCCTCTCCCAGCAAAAAAAGGGGAGAGGCCGCAGCCCCTCCCCTATCGTTCAGAATTCGTCGATGATGCCGCCCGGCGCGGTGTAGACGATCCGGTCGATCATCGCCTGTCCGAGCGCGCCGTAGTCGCCCTCGTCAATGGCGAGGAACCCCAGCTCATCGTCCTCGACCACATGCTGGTCGAAGTAGCTGTGCATCGCGCGGCGCTCGGCATTGGCGACGGCGGCGAAGTAGGCGGCGTGCTGATCGGCGGCGGCGATGTTCGTGATCGTCTGCATGTTCGTCTCCTGTCGTCTTGAATGACAGGGGAATGGCGTCGGGCGGGCGGGACCGTGTCAGGCCTCGCCGGCTTGCCGGCGACCGCAAAGCGGCGGTGGGGGTCACGATTTTCTTCGGCGGCCACCGTCGTTCGAGATTGATGCGCAGCGCCCGATCCGCCGAAGAAAATGGTGGGGCCCCGCCGGGCTTGAGACGGTCTCGTCCGCCCGACAGAATGGGAAGACTGTGAGAGATTTTTCCTCTCGGGGAAGCGCCTCCGGCAAGGCGTAGCGGCGCGCGGACCGACGGGTCCGTGCGGCACGCGAGCGAGCCGGTGTCGTCACGATGAAACGCCGCCCCATCATGGCTTTTGCGAATTATGAGAACGGCGTGCACGGACCCTTCACCGATCTCGGCCAGCGGGCGGAGCGGATGGACAATCCACTGATCCGGGAGGGTGCTGGACAGGGCCGAAACGACTTCGCCTTGGTGTCACAGGAGGTCTGTGTTAGGCGCCGGATTGCGCTGCGAAGGCTGCGGCGCCGGGACTGGTAATCCCGTCGAGAAAGGCAGCTCGGTGTGATCTCACGCCGGGGTGCCTGCGCACATGTCCAGGTGCCTTGGCACTAAAATCTCTAGCTGCTGCCCCCACGGTGGAGGATATCCGGGGCTTGTTAGGCTATCTCATGATCTTCTTCTCCGTCGATCATTGCAAGTCCACATCATCCATCCCGGAGTGCAACAGTCTCTTCGCGGTCGGGCGCTTTGGTTGGCCGTTTGGCCGATCGCCTGCCGCAGTATGGGCATTCACGTGCAAAGGGTGGAGCTTCAACAAGCGTCACGAGGTTGTTGCCACCTCACCTTTAGACCCGAAGTCTCCGATCCCTCCGCCTCCCGGGAGGACTGTTTCGCCGCCATTGTGCGGGCGAACCTGGTGTGAACCTGCGCGCTCAGGCCGGCAGCCTGCTCTGCATCAGCGCCCGATGCTCCGGCACGTCGGACGCCTTGGCCATGAAGTGAGTGCCGTCGCGCCACAGGCTGAACATGATGATCGCCAGCTTCCGCGCGAGCGCGACCTTCGCCTTGTTGAAGCCGATCCGCTTGCTGAGCTTGAGGCCCCAGTCCTTAAGCGTGCTGAACGATCGGGTGTTCGACAGCATGACGGTCGCGGCGCCGACCAGATGCGTGCGGGTGAGCTGGTTGCCCATCTTGCTGATGCCGCCATGCGTGAGGCTCTCGCCCGACTGGTAGACGCGCGGGGTCAAGCCCAGATAGGCCGCGACGTCATCGACATGCCGGAAGCGCGTCGGGTCCTCGATCGCGCTGTAGAACGACACGGCTGTGATCGTGCCGACGCCGGGGATCTCCATGAACCGTTTGCAGACCGGGTTCGACGCGGCCAGCAGTTCCAGCTCGCGCTCAATGCGGTTGGCCTCGACGTAGAAGCCTTCGCACAGGTCGAGCAGCGGCAGGACGCGCGGTCGCAGATCGACGCCTTCGGTGTCGGCGATGAGGCACATCTGGTCGATGGCGCGGCTGCGATAGCTCGCCGCCGTTTCCGTCCCGCCTTCGATCCGCCCACCATAGACGCGCACCAGGCCGCGGATCATCGCCTCGGTCTCGCGGCGCTGCTTCACCAGGCGGTCGCGCATGGTGAGATAGGCCCTGATCTCGAAGCACAGGTTCGATTTGACGTAGACCTCAGTCAGATATTCCCGGCCTGTCCGCGTGATCTCGGCGATCCCGCGCGCGTCGTTCGTGTCGGTCTTGTTCCGCTTGACCGACAATACGCGATGCACCTGGCGCGCATCGAGCACTACAACCTGGAAGCCCTGCGCGCGCAGCTTCGTCGTCAGATGCGGCGTCAGCCCGCCGCTCTCGATGCCGATCAGCGTCACATGCGATTTGAAGTTCTTGCGCAGATACCGCCCGATCTCGATGGCAGTGCTCTTCATCGAGACCTGGTGAACGATCGTGCCGTCGCAATCGAGAACGCAGACCGCCGCATTCTTGTAGCCGACATCCAGACCGACCCAGAAGCGCGCCGCCGACGGATCGGCCTCCGCTCGCTCCATCGCCGCTACATAGGACGGCGCCACAATCTTCTTCGACATGACCGACTCCTTTCTTGCCATCATCTGGTCAACAAAGGATACCCTCACGTCGGAGCCGGGCAGCAGCTAAGCCACAAGCGTAGGCGCATGTCTCGACGTGTTACCAGCCCCGGCTCCCGCGCACGGCGCGGGAGCTCTCCGGGGAGGAGCGACGGCCCGGAAGCTCGCGAGGATGGACCGCGCTCGAGGTAGCGATATGGACCTCTCGGAGACGGACCCGACGGTGACACGGGCGCTTGCGCTGGCATTGATGCGGCAGGCCAAAGAGTATCTGGCGGCGACAAACGATGTCGATGCCGCCGACCAATTGCAGCGCGCGATCGATACCCTGCTGACACCGCGAACGCCGGTCGCGGCATAGGCTCGCAGCGGCATTGCGGGGCGCGCCGCGCGCGGCGACGCGCCCCTTCGCGACGTCTGGTCCGGGCGGAGGCTATGCCCATTCCAGACGGGAACTGTCGTCAAGATCTCCGGTCGCGATCAGGCGGTCGAGCCGGGACAGGTATGGGGCTGCACCCTGCGCTTCGACGCTGCGCCGGATCGCGGGATCAGCGAGGCGGGCACGGACATTGTCGACCGGGATTTCGCCGACGCTCTCCGGTCGCAGTCCAAGCCCTTCGAGCAGCGCGAACGCATTCTGATAGGCCAGATCGAGTTCGAGGCCGAGATCGGAGGTCAGCCCGACCGACAGGGTGATCGGGCCAGTGTCGCCCTCGCGATAGACGCTGACCCGGCGGCCGCGAAACTGGGCCTCATCCAGCACCGTGATGACATCGGTCTGATAGTCGAAGATGCGTGCGATGCTGGCGAGCGCCAGCGGGCAGACACGCGCCTCGAACCGATAGGAGAGATAGTCGTCCTCCGCGAAATCCGGATCCAGCAGGGTCATGTCGAGAGGCTCGCCTTGGCCGCGCAGAAATTCCCGGAAGGCGGCGAGCTGGCGGGCGTTGATGACGGCGGTCTGGCGTTCCTGATGGTCGGCCGATGTGGTGATGCGAAACACAATGGACATCTCGTCCTCCCTTGCTGAACGCAGCACCCGTCCCTTCTCCCCTCTGGCCGCCTGGCGGGGCGAAGTCGGTGCGAATGGTGGCCATTGCGCGAGCGCGCCAGCGCTCAGTCCCCCGCGGCGCGAAGGGGCTCGATGCCCCTGAGCGCCGCATGTCCACGCAGAAAAAGATGGAGAGGCCCCGGCCGAAGCCGGAGCCCCTCCAAGCGAGCACTCACGCGCTGCGCTGGGTGCGCTGGTGCGCGAGGCGGACGATGTGCAGCGGCACCCCCGCCTGCCGCAGCTTCTGGGCGAGGTTCTGCTGGATGCCCGAGCCTTCGCAGATGACGGCTTCCACCGGCTTGAGACCGAGAATGCGGTCATTGCGGACGAAGGCGGCGCGGTTGCCCTGACTGCGATCGAGGCGGAACTGGATGACCTTGACGCCGCGCGATGCCGCCCATGCGTGCGCCACGGCATCGCAGCCCTTCGCTTGCGCGGTGGTCGCGAGGATCATCTCCGGGATGCGTGCCTTGATGCTGTCGAGACCGTTCCAGAGCAGGTCCACGTCCTCCCACACCTGACCACCGGAGAACGCCACGACCGGGCCTTCGGGGGCGAACTGCTCGCGGCGCTCCCGGGCTTTCGAGGCAAGATAGTCGCGGGCCTCGATCATCGATGCGGTAAGCGCGCTGGAAACCCGGCTTCCCCGCACCGGCGAGAAGGGCTTGCCGGTTTCGACCCGATAGACCTCGGCGGCATGGTCGCGCATGCATTCCATCGCCTCGCGGCAACCCTGGAGGGTCTGGCAGAGGAGCTGGGTGTCTTCGAGTTCGGTCGCGTAGATCTCGGACGGATCATAGCTGCGTGCGAGATCGCCGAGCTTCTTGGCGGCGTCATCCTCGCGGCCCTCGATACGCTTCGCCACGACATGGAAGCTGTTGGCGAAACCCCACGCCAGATCGGCCGCAAACGGCTCCATGCGGGTGTCGCGCAGCACGTCGAACATGGTCTGCATCATCATCTCGGTGGCGGCCCGCACCTGCTCGGGATCGGGCATGTCAAGTGCTTCGGGCGCTTCGACGATGCTGAGCTTGGCCATCTCGCTATGTTCGATGAACGCGCCCTCGTAGGTCTGGGTCAGTCCGTCATTTTCACGCGACGCGGCGACGAAGCTGGCAAGGTCGGCGAAATTGTTGAAAGAAGTCATAAAAGCCTCCGAACAAGTCGATCTCTCATCCGGGATTGGATGAAAGATGAAATCTCATCGGATGGGCCGACGGGGCTTTGTCAGGGACGCGGGGACAAGTCCCCGCGCCGCCTCGGCGGGGCGTGGGGGAACCGATTTTCTTGGGGCCAGAGCGCAGCGACGGTCCCGGGAAAATTGGGGGGACCGCGCATCCTTGAGAAAGCCCCCCAAGGCACATCACACTACGGCGATGAAGCTTGTCTGATACCGAGATGTTAGAGAGAGAATTGGATTTGCCCCGGCCGCGCGGCGGCCGGGTTAACAGCAAATCGCTCCATACTGTCCCAGGAGAAACCCCCTCCCCATCACCCCCGCAAGGTGATCGTAACCCGGCAGGGCGGAGACGCGGCAAGGCCGTGGCTCCGGGAGCCGCAGGCGAGTAGAGCGCCGGTCCCGGCCTGAGCCTGTCGAAGGGCCGGGATGCGCCAAATGATCGAGCACCGACGCCGCAGGCAATGTTGAAGGAATGAAGAGTGAAGGCCCAGATTCAGGCGAACTATGAGGAGCGTCTATCGCGATATGCTGCACTGTTGCATGGCAATGAGCCACCGGGGCTGGTGGCGAAACTCGCCGTCTATCAGCAGCTCCTGCGGCAACGTGATATTCATGGCGACCGCCTGTGGCAGATCGAGCCGATCCTCTATCCGCTGGCGGAGCAGGACGTGATCGCGCTGGTGAACAGCGTGATCAAGGTCGTCACCGATCAGGAGTGGAAGCTCCGGGATGGGGCGAGCTTCCATGTCGGCGAGTTCTACGCGATCGGCGTCGAGAACATGGTCCACAACCTCGAGACGGGGCGACGCGCGAACTTCCCGGGCCAGTTGAGCTGAAGGGCGGCGCCCGCAGGCGCCGCTCTACCGGGTCAGAAGAAGTCGATCTTGTCGGCGATGATCTCGCAGCCGTACCGGGTGACTCCGTCGCGATCCTCCCAACTCGAATAGTGCAGCCGGCCGGTGATGGCGACGACATCGCCCTTCTTGCGCGAGGCGCCGGCCTTGCCGAGGCCGTTGAAGCAGGTGACCTTGTGGAACTCTGTCTCTTTGGCGGTGTAGCCGGTGGCGTCGTCGACATAGGTCTTGCCGTCCCTGAGCTTCACGCGATCGGTCGCGACAATGAGGGTGGTGACGGCGCCGCGGGTCTCGGGGTCCTTGGCGACGCGGCCGGCGAGATTGACGTTGTTCATGGTAGTGCTCCTCGTTGGGTCCAGCGGCCTTCCCGCCGGTGACACCGAAGAGCGGCGTGCGGAGAGGGTCCGCACCGTAGCGTCAGCGGAGGGGAACCCCTGGAGGGAGTTGGCGCGGGCAGCCGCGAAGCGGCAACACGGGCGACCGGATGGGGTTGCGGGACGTCTTCGTCTCGCCGCAGGTGTCAGGAACAGGCGAAGGAAGGCTGCTGGCCGCGGCGGGGCTCTACCCGATGGACGATCGCGCGGCGCGCTGCTCTTGACCCCGGCGCCGGCGGCGGAGCGCCCTCAGGAGTTCGTGCTCAGCAATCGGTCACGGGCAAGCCCGTTCGGCGAGGCCCGCTAGACGCAGCGATCGGGATTGAGGGCAGAGCCTCGTATTGCTCGGCCTCGGCGGCCTCAGGCGCGAAATGGCAGACGGAGTTTCGCGCGGCGGGACCTTTCGCGCGCGGTATCATGCTCATCAGCCCATCGGTCGGCGGCGATCTCTTCGTCCGTAGGTCGCGCGCCCGCGAGATCGGCCCGCTGCTTGTCGCTCAAGGTCTCGGCCGTGCTCACCGCCCGATTGCCGTGCCGCTGGTTCGTTCCCATGTGTTCTCACTCCGAAGTCGCGATGATCCGCGCCGCGTGGCAAATGCGGGCGCGGCCGATACTGGTCAGGAGGTACGCTTGACCTGCGTGACCTTGCCGGCGTCGTAGGCGGCGAGCCAGCGGGTGCGGATGGTTTCGTAGAAGGCGGTTGGAAGCTGACCGTATGCAACCTCGCCCAATGGATCGCCGGGCACCGTCCGAAGATCGGGCCCGGGCCATTGAAAATAGTTGAGCTCCGTGAGGACGACCCACGAGCGATCATCATCGAGCCCGAGACGAACCTTCGTCGCGTGCGGAATTTCAACGGCAAGGCTCGTGTCGGACGGCGGCGTATGGGTCACTGGCAGGATGGTGACCATCTTGGCGCCTGCCTTATTTGTCGTCGCGAGCAGCACGGCGCAGGGACGGTCTTTGCTGCCTTCTTCGTGACCTGCCTTTGCTTCATGGCTCCAGAGATACGAGTAGCGAATTACGAGGCCGGGAACTGGATCGGGAATTTGCACTCGTCAGGACTCGACCTCGTGATCGAAGGCAGCGGCTTCTGCCGGCGCTCGCGCCGCTCGAACCCCCTCCACGATTTCCTCCGGCACGTCAGTCAACGTGAAGACCTCGCGATCGCGCCGCTTGAGCCGCTGATATTCGGCGGCCGACATCAACACGAGGCTATCGTGGCCATGATGCGTGATGGTAAGGGGCGCAACCAGCGCCTGGCGGCTGATGCGGCCGAAGGCCTTTGACGCCTCAACGGAACTGACAGTCTGGGGCATGGTGATTCTCCTGTCCGGAAAGTACGGAGTTTCCGGATAAATTTCAAGTCCTCTCTGTCGCGCGCGCGAGGACGATAGCTGAGGACACGGTCACAGGGAAACGAAGGCAGGGCCCGCTTGCCGTGAGGCAAACGAGCCCTGCGGGGTTGCCGCGCGCCGGAGGGACGCGCGCGGCAGGGAGAGAGGATCGTCAGTCGGCCATCTCGGGCGTGCGGCGACGGCGGCCATTGCCCTGCGCGGGCTCGCCGCCGAACGCGCCCTCGGCCGAGGATTCACCCAGGCCATCCGTACCGGCGAGGCCGTTCGGCTTGGCCGGCTCGTCCGCACCGGGCAGCGGCGGCAGGCTGTCGTCGGCCGGGGCGGTGTCGGTCGGCGCATCGCGGCGGCGGTTGGGACGCGACCAGACGATGTTGTACGAGCCGTCGTCCTGACGGAACGCCGAGATGTAGAGCGGCTTGTCGAGGCTGGGATCCTCGATCTTGCCGTTGAGGAACATTTCGCCGGTCGCATTGGACGCCAGCTCGAACAGTGAGCCGACCTGGACCCACTGGCGTGCCGCCGAGAGCGCGAGGATCTCGAACTTGGGCGCACGCGGATTGGCGGAATGGACGGTGCGAAGGGCGATGACGATCGCGACCGTGAGCGTCGAGATTTTGCCGGTGTAGGTGCCGCTGGCGTTCTGGGTGATGGTGCCGATGTTCATGGGAAGTCTCCTGAGAAAGTGCGCTCGAACCCCTTGTCCGAACACCTTCTCTCACCCGCTCCTCTCCTCGGCCGTTCGGCCGAGTAAGGCGCGCCAGCGCCGCTCCGACGCGCCACTTCGGCGCCGTCGGGTACTTCAGGGCCTCGCAATCACGCGATGCGTGTCAAGTCTGGGGAGCGCTTGCCGATGGCCGCCACAGGGCAATGACATCCTGCATCTCTTCGGCGAAACCGAGACCGTCGATATAGACGGCGCCGCGGTCGTTCTGGCCGAGAAAGCCGATCACGCTCGTGATGTCGTTTGCCACGTCGATGTCGAGGCCGAACATGTCGGCGATCTCGAAATGACCAAGCTCCGGGCCATTCCACCAGGCCATCAGAAAGTTCGCGACGCGGCGCGCCTGCCCGGTGTCGCCCATGGCGAGCGGGATAAGCCGTGTCAGCGCCGCACGGGCGGAATCATAATCTGTCGGTACGGACGTCATCGGTTTTCTCCGCGCGCAGAGGGTATCGAGGCGACACCCGGGCGCAAGCGTTTCTGCCTCGAACGGCCCGATCCTAATGAATCGAGCCGAACAGCCGCCGCTTGACCTCGGCCTGGTGCCGGCCATCCTTCTCGCCGATCGTCGCGGTCATGTCGGCGAGGAGCTGTTCGGCAAGCCTCGGCGGGATTTCCGCATAGGGCGTGATAACGGCGATCGCGGCCTCGGGCGTGGGAAGCTCGCCCGGTTCCGTGCCCCGCCAGATCAGCGCTTCCCCTTCATCGGGCTCATCATCGGTGCGAAAGCACACCTGAGCATAATAGGTCTGGAGCGGTCGGTCCCAGCCTACCGCCGCGCAGATGACGTCGGGATGGCCGGCCTTGGGCGGGAGAATGTGCCTGCTCATGCGTGTGTCCTCCGCATTCTGTGCGCGACGTGCCGCGCGGCGCCCTCGGCGCTGTTGATGGCCTGACCTGCTGCCGATGCCGCGCGGCGCGCGCCCGCCCTGCGCAGCAGGTTACGGGCTTCGCGCAGGCGTTCAACGGCAATCGCAATGGCTTGTCCGTCCTCGGACGTCGCGGGTGTGATGCGGCGCAAGATTACCTCCATTTTGGTTGGAAATTGGCGAGGCGACTGATCGGCTCAATCGTCGCAGGGGAGCATGATCGTCAGGACACGGACGGTCACCGCGGCGTCGGCAGGATCTTCCGAGCCCCATTCGAGCGAGGGATCGTAATAATCGATGCGAAAGCAGACGATGTGACCCTCGAGCTCGAACTGCCCGTAGTTGCGTTCCGGGCCGTCATCAGGCTTGAATTCGTAGCGCCGGACGGCCGCGAGTACCGCGGCCTGGGCGACGGCTTCGCTGACGATGCGGTCGCCGCCTGCCAATGTGGCGAGACAGGTCGCCGTCATCACGATCCGCGCGTTTCGATCGAGGCCGAGCCGCACGCGGTCATTGAGCTCGGCGATCCGGGATATGGTGCTGGTCATGCTGCCTCCATCAAGCCGGCGTTGAAACTCGCGATCCATTCTTCCATCGTCGGCCGCTCGGCGATCGGCACGATGCTGGCGGCGTCCTGGAAACGGATGAGATCGGTCGGCGCATCGCGACGGATCGCGTCGATCTCGGCCTCGGGGAGCAGCCGCTCGGCGCGGATGAAATCGGTGATCCTGCCGGGCCGGGTCCTGGTCGATCGGCGCCACAATCCCTCGACGGTGCGCAGGCGCGGTTCGGCGCGGGCCTCAATCAGGACAATCAAGCGAAGGCACCACGCCGGCAGGGCGCGTACTTCATCGGGCCGGATGGCGCCGCAGAAGAAGCAGCTCGACTTGGGCGGCACCGGGAGACCGGCGGCCTCGATCCGGGCGATGCAGCGATCGCGCGTCCAGTTCCATTCGCGCAGCGGATAGCGGCACTGGAACAGCGGATCGTCCAGCCCGGCAGCATGGGCATGACGCCGGGAATCGGAGGGCGACGTGTCGTAGCCGATCAGCCGCTCGACCTTCTGCCCATTCGCCCATGCGGCGCGAGCCGGTGCCCATTGCTTCAGGAAAGCGTCTTGCGGCGCCACCTTCCATTTGAGGCTGCAACTATGCCGTCCCAGGCTGATGCTCGGCAAAGTCGCATTGGTCAGGACATTGGCGAGGATCGAATAATAGGGCGGCCAGTGCTTGAAGCGTCTGGGCACGTAGCGGACGATCTCATAGGGAATCCCGCGCGCGTGCATCCACGCGGCGATCATCCGCTGATATTCGTAGGTCTCGGGCTTCTCCGCGCCCGGATCGGCGCTCAGCACCAGGTCTGGCGCCTCGCCGCGCGCCTCGAGTTCGATCAGCAGCGCCGTGGAATCGACACCGATCCCATAGGCCAGGACCACGGGCGGCGGGGCGGCGACCAGAATGGTATCGACCGCTCGTCTGTTGCTTGGGATGTGCATGGAGTTCTCGGCCTCGATCGCGGCCCATCGCCGCAACCCTCAAGATCCCCCTCCCCTCATTCTCGGCCGGCTGTGCGGTTCTCGGCCTCGATGCGAAGATCGAACTGAAAGGTGGGGTGCGCCAACGGCAGGGCCTTTGGATAGGGAAGTCGCGGCAGTGCGCGGCCGTGCCGGCGGGCTTCGCGGGTGAGCTCGAAGCAATAGGCGTAGAGACCCGGCTGCTGATGGCGCACGAGATGGCGTTCGCGTTGCAGCCGCCAAAGCCATGTCGCAGGCATCTCCCCGAACTCCGGCCTGGGCAGGCCAAGCGAAACGAGCTGATCGATGGCGCCGGCATGGCCTCGCTCGCCAAGGCGGATCTTCGAGAGCGTGCGCCCCGCGATCGTTGTGTCGCCGGCGCGCAGGACGGTTCGCGGCCTCGTAATGGCGCGGTGCGCCGCCGAGAGCGCGCAATAGACGCGGCCTATATGTCCGGCGCTTGGGTCGCTGTACGAAACCACGGCCTCGATTCCGGGCTTCTCGCGGCGCAGATGGCGAAAGGCCCGCGCGACGAAGAAGCTCTCCCCGTTCTGGGGCACGGCGTCTGTCAGGATCAGGCGGGCGAGCACGCAGCCGCGTAGCGGATCGGCAAAGCCGGTGTGCCGCGTGATTACGGCTCCGGTGGCCGGAACGGCGAAGACGGCGACGCCTTCCAGGACTGCCCCGGCGCCATAGAGCCCGACCGCGAGCTGCGCCGCAGGATAGGTCGGCAGATAATGATGGCGGGCAATGAAAGCGCGCGCGGCATCGTGTCCGATGATCTCGACGGAATAGGATTTGGGATCGATGACCGTGAGATCGCGGGCCCAGAGCGCCCGGCGCTCGCGCCAGCGCTGGCTGCGGCTCGTTTCCATGTTTTGGATCCTCGAATGTTAGCGGGCGGCAAATCTCGTCGCCCCGCCGAACAGGCGGAGCGCGCGTGCCATCTCGTCGCGCAACCGGGCCTTGCTGCCGACGATGAGCGTCGGCGCGAGGGGTTTCCCGCCGGGGTCGATGAAGCCGTGCGCGAGGGTGCCGTCCTGTTCGATCGAGACGAGATGCCCCTTGCCGGGCGCCGGCCCCTGATAGCGCGCCGTCAGCTCGCCTAGCTTCGCAGTCAGGCCCTTGGTCGCCTTGGACCAACGGATGTGGCCAGCGCCGACATTGCTCCCGGCCTCGCGGCCTCGATCCATCCAGAGTTTCGCGTGCGCCTTGACCTGCAGCGGCGTGTTGCGCGTGCGTTCGCGATTCCGACAGGTTGGCAATGCGGCCGAATGGGTATCGAGAACCCGCAGATATTCGCCGTGCAGCGCGACAAGGATATCCTCGATGTCGATGCCGGCGAGGAGCGCGCGAAGCCGGTCCTCCTGCTCGGGACTGGCAATGAGCTCGTCGGCCCGCTCCGCCGTCAGTTCCTCGGCCTCGGGCTGCGCGGTCACACCGGATATGAAGCCCTTGGTGGCGGTGAGAATGATGGCGTGACCGCCGCAGCGGCCGCCTGTCTTACGATAGCGCTCCAAAATATCGCCTCGGCCGAGCGCCGCCGCCGGATGATCGCCCAGGATGATAACCCGCCGCGACCATGGTGTCGGTCGGGGCCGGTCGCTGGGTTTCGGCCAGTCCGAGGGTAGCGATCGCACCGCACCCCGCGACTGCATCGAGATGGGCGCTCGTTCGGCAGCGCGATTGGCCCGGCGCGCCGCGTCGAAGAGATCGTCAACGTCGCCGCCGCCGTCGGCGAACCGGCAGTCATAGGCCGGGCGTTCTGCGGCCTTGGACGGCGAACAATGGTTCCAACCTACATGGGCCGCGTACCAGCCATCGGCATAGCGGATCGCGAGATTCCAGTCATAACCATAACGATCGCGTCCACGCAGGATCGCCGCATCGCGGTCATCACCGCGTCCTGAGACGGCGCGCTCCTCGGTGAAGCTGAAATTGCGCGCCTGGCGCTCGGCCTCGCTATGCGCGGCAATCGCGTCGTTGACGGGCTTCATCGCCTGGACGCGCGCGCGGGTGCGCGCCATGCGATCTTCAGGTGAAGCCGTCGGCGCCAGGTCCGGAAAGTCGCGCCAGGCTTTCGCGATCGCTTCGGCATGTTCCGGTGCGCGGCCCCGGGCCAGCCAGGTGGCAGTCGAACAGGGGTCGAACTGCGGGATTTTTTCGACATGGATCATGTGGTCGGCCTCGGTCGAGATCAGGCGAAGAGGCGCATCGGCTGTTCGACCGGCGGCGTGAGACGAAGGTCGCGCCGCAGACGGTCGGCGAAACGGTCGGGCGCCATGAGATCATTGACCGATGCCCAGTGATTGCGCGCGCCGCAGTGATCATCGCGGCCACGAACCCGGCGATAGAGGACTTCCCGGCCCGGGCCCGAACAGCCAAGCGAGAGCTGCACCCATGCTTCCTCGCCATGGAGCGTGATTTCGCCGGAAACCGCAGGGCCGCCCTTGCTGGAGCGGATGTCATAGGTTCCGTCGCATAGGCCCAGCGCGTCGGCGAGGCGCCGCATTGCGGTGCGGCCCTCCGAATGGAAGAGCCGCTTGGCGGCCTCGTCATGGCTCACGCCCCGATAGGCGAGGTTGCGCAGGACCGGCGTTCGGCGGATTTCGGCGATCTGGTCCATGCAGGTGCGCCGAAGCTCGAGATTGGACGGACGATCTTCGCACACTGCGCTGAGGTGGCGAACGAGCAGGATCACGGCGGGATCGGTTTCGGCGTCTTTGCCGGCGTTGCGGCAATCCTTGATCGCGGCTCCGATCGCGTGGAGGGTGGTGCCGACGGTGATCAGCGCGCTGGGGTCGAGCGCCTGCTGGTGGCGCATGGCGACGTCGTAAGTCATGGGATGGCCCTCCGGTCTTGAGCGAAAATCCGCTCAAACGGCCCTCTCCCCCTCCCCTTTCTCCCGTGGCCGGCCTCGGGCTCGACCGAAGATTCAAGCAGCGATCGGTAGCGGGATCGGCACGGCCTGCCCGGTGGCGATATTGATGAACGCGCCCGCGTGGCCGATCGATCCGCGGCCAACGAGATCGAAGAGAAGGGCCAGCGCGTGGCTCGCCACCACCCGGTTCACGAAAAGCGACTGGCGCTCGAGGGCTTCGGCCATCGAGCACGACGGCGCGTCGTCGTCAGGCAGGCTCTCGTTCGCGACCTCGGGGAAATATTCGAGGACTGTCGGGAGGATCTGGTGCCCGGCCTCGGGCTCAGCGTTCGGGCAACCGATGATATATTGCCCGTCGCCAGCGCGGTTGCCGAGATCCAGCCAATAGGCCGGCGCATTCCTGGCCGAGGCGATGGCCGCACCGACGCTCCGGCGCGCCGATGCGGTATCGACACAAGTGATGACGATGTCGGTGCCGTCGAGCTTCGCGGCCTCGGGTGCCCGGCCATGCACCGCCGTCCAGGCCAGACCGTGGGCGAGATTGATCCGCTCGGTTAACGTCCGGGCCTTCGAGTTGCCGATGTCGCACCTGAAGAAGGGCTGCCGGCCAAGATTGGCCTCGCTGACGATATCGTCGTCGACGACGGTTACATCGAGCGAACGCGACGAAATCGCCCGCAGCGCCGTATCCAGCGAGGCGAGCCCCATCAGCATCTGCGCGCCGTTGCCGCCGCATCCCACAAGCACGATTTTGATCGCGCGGTTGCCGAGCGCCGCAGGCAGATAGTGGCGAAGGGGCGTCTCAGAGGTCATGATCGTCTCCTGAAAAAAGGGCTTCGCGGCAGCGGGAGGAACATCCCTCCGGCGCACAGTCGCGAGGCAAATGCGGGGCCGTCCGTATGACCCAGACGTCCGACAACCAGGGCGATCTTGGTCGCGTGCGCGTCGTCCGCGTCGTCGGTTGCGCTGAAGAAGGCCGCGCCGTGCCCATGGCTGTGAATGTCGCAGATGAGGTGATGGTGCGGCGGCAGCGCAGGCGGACGATAAGTGAGGTGTGACGGCGTCGCGCGGTCGATCTGGGGGAAGTCGACCCAGAATCGCCGATTAGCCTCATCCCAGAGGATGAAGGCGGCGGCCTCGTTGGGCAGCGCGGCGCGAAAGTGCTCGAGGACTTGCCGCAGCAGCTCCGCCGGTATCAAGCCGCAACGCAGGTCCGCGCGGCGAACTCCAATGCTCCCGTAGGGCAGGTAGGCCGGGATCGGCGGTGTCACGGGCAGATCCAGAGCCAGCCAGGCCCGGCGCAAGATCAGGCAGACACCATCGCGGCCGATTGCGAGGCAGCTGCCTGCTCGGGCTTCGCGAACGGCCTCGATCGCGGGTGATCGCCCATCCGGCGGCACGGGATAGCAAGGCGCCTCCGCCAGTACCGCGGCGGCGGTCGGGTCTTCGGCGAGGGCAGTCATCGGCCGGACCTTCCGTAGATGAGGTCGCCGAGCGTCACTGGGTCGGCCTTGGCGGCGCCTCGCGGGGCGGTCTGGCGACGATCTCCGAGGAACGGCCTCAAGCGTTTGACCGGGAAGCGGGTCGCGCGGGTCGCTGCGAGGGTGTCCCAGAGACGCACGAGACCGCCCTTCCCCGTGATCGTCAGCTCCTGACCCGGATTCGGATGGGTCGACCAGGAGTCGAAAAGCGCGCGCTCGAACTCGGGAATGGCGGACACATCCAGCGATGTCGGCTTCGGAATGTTACCCCAGCAGAGGGAACCGTTGAGGAAGACGTTGAGGATCGGCGAATGAAGCAAGGCGGTTTCGGCCGCGGGCCGCTCGTTCCGCTCAAGCGCAAAGACTCCAAGCCGGCGCCGTGTGGCGACAAGGACGTGTGCCGGATAGGCAACCGGGACGATCGCGCGGCCGCCAAGCGCACGCAGTCCAGCCAGTTTCGCCGAGAGGTCGAAATAGGCCGTCCTCACCTGTGCGGGCACCCACCAGACCAGCAGGTCGGGATGGGCGACAAGCACCGTTTCGGGGAGAATTTGCGGCGGGGCGACGCGGCCGAGCGCCTGCGACCAATGCCGCAGATGCGCCCGGGTCAAAGGCGTTCCAGCGGCGATGGTCGGCGCGCCGATAGCGTCGTGCTCGATCTGATGGATGCTGGCGAATGCCTCGGCATCTTCGCCAGGGGTAAGATGCGAGCCGAGGCCGCGAGCCCCGTCGCTTCTGTAGAGCAGGATGGCGTTGGTCAGCATCATGCCGCCTGCGGTTCGCTCGAACTGCACGCAATGGTCAGTCATGTCGGCCTCGTTATTCGGGAGGATAGAGTTCGATGAGATGTTTGGCGGCCCGCAGCAGCCGCGCGCCGGCGGCGAGTGACGCATGCCAGACATCGATCGCGGTGGAGTGCGTCATTGGGCAAAGGCCCGTCACGTCCATGAAACCATATTCCATGCCGTGACGCCCGACGTCGTCGACCTCGACCGCGAACTGTTCGACGGGAACGAGTGTCAGCGGCGGAAGCGGCGAACATTCCTCGATACCGGGGACATATTCGTAGAGAACATCCATCTCGAGGCGCCAGGCGTGATGTTCGTCAGGCAAATTGGTGAGCGCCGCGTGGGCATCCCGCAATTCGCGCAGAGCCCGACGAAGGGCAGTCGGTAACTTCGACGTGGGCGCTGCCCTCGCGGCGAGCATCCATTCTGGCCGCCTGGCGTTCATTTCGGACGGCATGGTCTGGGCCGCGATCTCGCTGTCGTCAGCCCCATGGAGCGCAACGAGGGCCTCGCGCGCAGCGGCGTCCTCGGTCTCGCCGTCCCAATAGTACATCGAGATGTTGTCGAAGAGGTCATCGTAGCAGAAGATCGGGAGAGCACTTCCGAGCGTGCGCTCGAGCACCCGATACGCAGCCGCGCGCCACGGGATCGGCCGCTTGCTGTCCTCGATCCATCCGAGATCGAGCTGCCCGACACTGTCGCAGACGATCGCGACCGCCGGCGCCCCGCAGGATT
Organism: Sphingomonas silueang; assembly: GCF_040049155.1. Classification (NCBI taxonomy): domain Bacteria; kingdom Pseudomonadati; phylum Pseudomonadota; class Alphaproteobacteria; order Sphingomonadales; family Sphingomonadaceae; genus Sphingomonas; species Sphingomonas silueang. The sequence continues at coordinate 6,132 of NZ_JBDZDK010000016.1, read as the reverse complement.
CGCCGTTGAGCACGACGACGCGCAGGTCCGCGATCGTGCAGCTCCGCAAGCTTTCGAGGACCTCGGTCTGGAAGACCCGTTCGATATGTCGGCGCGCCTCAGGGCGCGTGCGGTGCACTGTCTCCTGCTCTTTCGAGGCGACCCAACTGCCGACGAGCTTATGGTGGGCCGCCAAAGGTCGATCGAACATCACCGGAATATCAGGGGAGATATGGACGGTCCGTCCTGCCAGATCAGCCGAGCGGAGGAAGGGAGAGTCCTGTGGGTGGCGGGATAGGATCGGCAGGACCATCCTCGCGCGTGCCCGCGTCGAGGATGATCTTCGCATGGAGGGCCTGGGCTTGTTTGCTGCAGGCAGGCCGGGAGAGTTCGGAAGTGTTGCCATGGTCGTTCTCGATCCAATGGAGCAGCGTGCAGCGCGGTGCGGCGGGGATGGCCGCCATTTGAACGCGCGCCATGTCAGCCCTTGGTGCCGACAGCTCGGCGATATTCGGTGACGTGGACACCGCCAGTAACCCCGGCATCGACCAGGTCGGCATTGAGGATCGCCGGGTAGAGGGTGGCGTGGTAGGCGCGCAGCCCCTGCGGGTCATTGGCAAGGTGCGGCGGCTGCGGGAGGTCGATACCGTCATAGCGGTAGACGCGGGCAAGATGGTCGATCTGCATCGGAATGTCCTTGTTGGAATTGCAAAGGGTGTCGGTTGCTTCCGATCACCAGAGGCTGGCGGGCTCCTCCGATTTTGCATCGGCCGGCAGGGCGCCCGCCGCTAGCGCGGCCGGCGTGCTCGCTGCGACTACCGGCTTGGCGGGTGCCGATGCCGCCTTTGCCTTCGCCGCCTCCGCAGACGCCGCGCGCGCGGCCTCGGCCGCGTCCCGCTGGGTCGCGATCTGATCGGCAAGCGCCATGCGTGTGGCAATCAGCCCACCGAGCGCCCCCTCGGCGCCCTTCGCAAGCTCTGCATCGATCTCGGCGGCCGTCGCTGTGATCGAGATCGGACGCAGCTCGCCGGCCTCGGCCTTGTGCGTTTTGCCTTCGGCGACGCGGGGAATGATGATGAGGGTAACGACACCGTCATCGCCGGCGACAAGATCGAAGGCGAGCGAATAGCTGCCCAGCATGGGCAGAAGATTGGTGATCAGCATTGTGGGATTCCTTGATTGGAAAGTTGGGCGAGGTCAGGCGGCCAGTTCGGTGACAACCTCGTCGGCCTTGGCGGGCGGAAGCGAATTGGGCGGCGCATAGCGGCCATCGAGGGCCATCGCGCTTGGCACCCGGCCAGCCCAATCGAACCCGACAGCATTCAACATGCCGGAGATCAGGTCGCCCTTCTTGGCGCCGAGCAACTTTGCGAATGCCTTCTCGCCCATGTGCGCGACCAGGCCGCTCTCGGCGGCAATGAACTTGAGCTCGTCCTTCGTGTATCGTTCGAGAAAAGCGCGATCGACCTGCCAGACTGTCCGGATGTCGATGCCGAAGGCGCCGGCGAGATCGGCGACGTGAGCGAACGACTGGACGTCCCGGGCATATGCTGCCCCGATCGCAGCCAGCACCGTGGTGGCCTGAACCTCCGATAGCTCGCGGATCTCTGCGATCTTTTCCTTGAAACCGCGATCGGGGAACGCGGCGTCGACCAGCAGTGCAGCGCGCGAGGTCAAAGTGCCTGACTTGATGTGCGAAAGCGTGCCGGTCAGCGCTGCCACGAGGATCGCCGCCTGGGCGTTCAAAGGATCGTCGGCCAGCCCGCGGGCGAGCGCCGTGCGCCATGTCGCCTCCCGCAGGTCGGTCGTGCGGCCTGCGATGGACTTTGCGGTAACACTGGGCCCGGTGCTGGTGGAAACCTTGCGCACGACGGTTCCGCGACCGACCAGAGGTGCTGAAGGCGCTGCGTCATGGGTCAGACCGCCGATCTCACCGCCGTCCTCGTTTTCGTCGCCATCGTCGGCGAGAGCGTCATCATCGCCGTCATCGTGTTCGATCGCTGCGGCGGCGTCCTCGGCCTCGGCGGCCGCCTCCGCATCACGGCGTGCAGCTTCGACCGCCTCGGTCTTTAGCTGGAAGCAGGTAGCGTTGGTGCAGTGGCCATCGTCGACATGGGTGTCGAACAGGGCGCGCTGCGTCCCTGAATTGAACGGACAGGTGGTGCATTCCGTTTTGTCGAACAGGGCATCGGCGAGGCGCTGCGTGACCTTCATGAGAAGATCGCGGGTCTTTGCGATGTCAAGGCCGGCCGCGATGATCGTCTCGAGCGCCTTGTCCTGCTTGTCGGCGGGAACGGCGGCGAGCAATTCGGCGTGTCCGACCTTGATCCGGCGCTCGTCGAGCGCGGTTTTGACGGTCTCGGAAAGGTCGGCGAGCGCGAGCCGGCGGTCCAGCTTTGCGCGGGACCAGCCAAGCCGCCGTGCAGCTTCAGCCCGGTCGCCTTGGCACGCCGCGAGATAGCGAACGGCCGCGTCCGCCTGCTCGGTCTCGGAAGGATCATCGCGATCGTCGTTTTCGGCAATCGCCGCGTCGAGCGCCTCCTGGTCGGTCATCTCCCGGATCAGGACCGGCACCTCGGCGTTTTCGCCGAAGGCTTCCATTGCGGCCCGGTAGCGGCGACCGCCCGCGACGATCGTGAAATGCTCCGGCAGGTCGGCAGCGGGCCGAACCAGCATCGGCTGCAGCATGCCTCGCAAACGCAGGGAGGCGACGAGTTCGTCATGCTTCTTCCGGTCGAAATAGCGGCGCGGATTATAGCCCACGGCAATCCGGGCGAGCGGGACCATGGCGGTCCCGACAGGGTGCGATGCGGTCAAGGCGGTTCTCCTAGTGAGAATGGCGGTGCACGCGCTTGCTCGCGACGCGCACCCTTTCGGTGAGCCTGATGCTCACCCTTCCACTCCCCCCCCCCTTTCACCGCTCCGCCGTCTGGTCATGGAAGATGTCGGCCGCCCATTGCTCGAGCCACGGCTCGAACATCTCATCATGATCAAGATCGCCGGACTCGATGAGATCGCGGATTTCGGTACGGGCCTGCGCGATTGCGGCCTCCCAGGGATCGATCGGCGGAGGATCTGCGTCAGCAGGCCGTTGCTGCGGAAGGCGGCGCGGCCGCTCGGTTAGTCGGTGGTACTGACCGGCGAGCCATTGCTCCATGTGATCGGCCACGACGCGATCGGTCTTGGAGATCCCCGCCTTCAGGGCTGCCCGACGCGCACCGACGCCATAGGCCTGGCTGTCGATCGACGCGACCCGGTGTGCGAAAGGCAGAAGGAAGGGCAGTGCCGTGCCCTTGACGCCGAATGCGTGGAGCAGAACACCGGCCGGAAGAATCTGATCGAGATGGTCGATGACCGCGATCAGGCCTTCCGGTCCGTGAATATCGCGCCGGCACATGCTTCCGACACCGATCAATGCGCCGGGGCGGAGCGAACCCCAGAGCGCATCGACACAGCGCTCATAGTCGGATGGTCGCCGGCCCTGGATCACAGGCATCAGTCTGTCGGCTATTCCGGCATCCTCGCCCAGGATGCGGCAGTCGCGATTGGCGCGGATGGTGCGCGACAGGCGGTCGAAGACTTCGTCGCGATCTCGCGCGATCTCAGCCTCGACGCAGTAATCGGCACTTGCCCACCATTGGAATGGATAGGCCGCCGCGAGCGATACATAGTCCGACAGGGACCACGGGAAGCCACCATAGCGCGCAGTCGCGACGAAGCCTGCGGAGTCCAGGCAGAGGCCGGACAAACCCCGTGCATTCTGGAGTTGCCCCAGGCGCCATCCGGTCCATTCCCGCCAGCCGCGCTTTTCGGACCAACGTGAAAGCGCGTTCGCCGAGATGAGCGCGGTCCGGCCAAGCGCGCGTGCCCGCTGAAGGATCGGCCCATCGTTCAGGTGCGGAAGGCCGACGATGACGTTGATGGGCATGATGCGCGCTCCGCTCGCAACGGAAGCACGCGGACAATTGACGGTCGCGCATGTTCACGTTACGTTCTAATGAGTAGGAGATTTGCCATGACGACGCCCAGCATCCGACACCTGTTCGATCTCGACATAACGCTGCGGGATGCGGCGCTGGATATGGAGAACCGGCCGACCCGTCGGATGATCGCCAATGCGGCGATCGGCATTCATGTCGAGGACGCCTACTATTCGGTGCGGGAGCTGCGCGAGGCGGTAAGCTGGGTGCATGAAGGGGTTTCGGCGGGCAAGCTGAAGCTGGCGGAGATCCTGGGCAATGATGGTGCCGACGATTTTCAGCGCTGCATCTATTTCTGCCTCGCCGGCCGCGGCGTGGTGTCGATGCTCGACGATCTTGAATGGCTGGAGGATCTGCTGGAGCGGCGCGGGCGCATCGCAGGCGAACAGAAGCGCCTGAAGGAGACGGTGATGCCGCTCGTGAACCCCTATGTGGCCGACGCGCCCGATGGGCCGTTGGTCAGGATGGACGGAAATTTCGAGCAGGGACCATCTTGGTGGGCCGACCCGACTTTGTCGGCCTGACCATCAGCGCTCGCAGCTCAGGCGGTTCCCGTGCCGCCAGCGCGACGGTTCGATCCAGTCTCCGGCAAAGGCCCCTGCCCTTTGCCTCCTGGCCGAAGCGAAGGCCGCATTATATGCGCGCAGGCGAGCGGGATCGTCTCTGAGATAACTCGCCTGCGGGGTCGCGAGACCCGCGCGGATAAGACGCTCTCCCAAATCCGCGCCGTCGACTGTAACGACCGCAACGGGGCGGCCATAAGAAGACGAAGACACGAGCCGGATCGTCGCGGCCTTGGAGCGCAGGGCGTTCGCGGCGAAATCCTGTGCGGCCTTCCCACACTGCCAACATCCCGAGGCGCGCCGACAGAGCTGCCCGCGCTCGAATGCGTCGACCCCAAGCAACCGGAAATCGACGGCCACGGTATCGCCATCGAGCGCCCGCGCCTTCGCGTCGAAACTCTGAGACCATGAGGGCGATGTGAGAGCGGCTCCGCCCGCGAGGATGATGGCCGCCGCGATCCGGATCAAAATGTCATCTCCACCTCGACATGATCATCGGCCGCCGGCGTCGTGCAGACCCGGAATGGTTGCAGCGGATCGCCAGTGCGGACGATCGACAGCCTACCCGGCCGCTCGTCGAATAGGCGACCTGCGACGCGATTGGCGTTCTCGCGGCTGCAAAGCTGCAGACGCTTGGGCGACAATTCAAGACACGCGGCAAACATGATGGCTTCTCCCTGCTGCGGGAATGATACTGGCTGACGCACTCATGCAAAGATCGTCTTGTGAACCTTAGTGACCGGCAGGATCGTCCAGTCGCGCTCCATGAACCGGCTGATCGCATAGCCGCAGCGAGTCGCGGGATCGCGGAAACTCAGGCGGCGGCCGCGCTTCACGACGATAAATTCGTCACCCACATGACCATCGGAGAAGGTCAGCGCCTGGGCCAGTTTGATCCGGTCGCCGTCCTCGATCTTGCGCGATCGGCGGGCCAGGTTGGCACGGCACCGCGCGCGCCAGTCGAGGGCGTGCTCCCGGTCGGTCGGGGTCAGAAGGTCGAGAATGTGGCGGGGACAGCTATCCTCATAGGGGCCGACAGATTCGTCCAGTCGGGTAGGATTGGTGCTGCTCATGGAGTCAGCCCTGATCCCCCCGCCGAACCGCACGTGCAGCTTTCACCGCATGCGGCTCTCCACTGTGACGAACCATCACTTTGCCGTAGATCGGGCAGGCGGCCTCTGTGAGTATCCCAGTGGCATTGCTCGCACAGGACCACCGTCCTGCGGGCGCGTGCCACCTTCATTCTCACAACAAAACCGCGGTGCGAAACATCGGCCATCCCCCGGATATGGTGCACCTGACACGGAACATCGGATCGACCGCAAGCCTCGCATTGCTTGGCATTCTGACGATCAACCCAGTCCGTACGTGAGTGGGTGAACACCTGCGTCCAAGGCTGGATATCAATCCTGGACGAGGTGGCCGGATCACGTTTCAGATGAGCCAGTTTCCAGACTTTGACCGATCGGGGCTGGCCATCGACGTCGTAGGGTCAGGACCCATTGATGTGGGAGGCGCGATCTGATTCAGGCTCCGTGAGGAGAGAGTGGATGAGCGACCTGTACTGGCTGACGGATGAGCAGATGGCGCGTCTGCAACCGTTCTTTCCC
>NZ_JBDZDK010000015.1:0-93844 GCF_040049155.1 Sphingomonas silueang | reverse complement strand
CGCGCGGACTTCGCGTTCCAGCGCCTTCATCTTGTCAGCGACCTCGGCCGGCACGCCAGCGCGCTTGCCGCTGTTCACCTCGGCCTTCTTTACCCATTCATGCAGCGTCTGCGGAACGCAGCCAATCTTCTCGGCAATGGAAACCACCGCCGCCCATCGCGATGGGGGATCGCGCTCGTGATCCAGCACCATCCGTACCGCTCGCTCGCGGACCTCGGCCGCAAACTTGTTCGTCGTCTTGCTCATACGGGCTCCACCTTCTCAGGAGTTGGAGCCTCCGACAAACCCGGCGCGGTTCAGGAAGCGGCTCTCGATGCCATTCGCGAGGCGTGCGAGGCCTTCATCAACGGCCCCATGCTTACCAATCTCACAAAAATCGCGGCCGAAGCCTCGGAGCGCAACGGCATTCCCGCAGGCCAGCTCAAGATCGTTCAGGACGATAAGGACAAACAGACCCTGCTGGTTCGATATCCTACCGCGACTGAAGCCGACGCCTATATCCCCAAGGTCGTGAAGATCGAATCCGGTGCCAAGTCAGCGCTCGACCCCAACCCGCTCCGCTCAATCCGCCCCTATTTGGAACAGGATGCGCCGGGCCTCGACCTGGAAGTCGAGCACGTCACGATCGTAGATGCCGAACGGACGTTCTGGGACAAGGTCGTCATCCTGCACGGACTGCGGCGCTGGTATGACCTGAAAGGGGTGCTGAAGGGCGGCGGCAACCGTATCTCGCGCCACTATTACGATCTCCACGAGTTGATGCAGGCGCCGGTCGGACAAGCTGCTATCGCCGACCCCGCGCTGGGCGCTGACTGCGTCGCGCATGCGCGCATGTTCTTCAACCGGCCAGCATTCGACCTGGCGAGCGCGGCACCGACAACTTTTGCACTCATGCCCGAAGGCGACATGTATGACGCCCTGAAGCAGGACTATACGGCGATGTCAGGCATGATCTTCGGACAAGCGCCCAGCTTTGAAGCCGTGACGAAAAGCATCGCGGATCTCGAGCGACGCGTGAAGGCCATCAAGCCGGGCTGAGGATCGGTGCAATGCACTGGCTCTGTTTGCACACCGAAGGACCAGTCCGCAGGCCTGATCTCGCATTCCTGTGGCTGCCGCAGGAACAATCGGGACTCGAACCATCGCGTCCAATAACGTCCAGCCTTTTCCACGAATTCAGATCGTGCTAATGGTGTCTTTGGCGACTTCTTAAGTCTATGATTTGAATGAGAAATCAATCGCTTAGGCTGCCCCGCAGAAAGCTCTTCTGGGCACCATTTCTTCTCAAAGCGTTGCGCCCCGCTGCCGCCCTGTCACCGGCGGTCGGCCCACCTCTGGATTCCTTGGGGCGAACCTTTCGGCAGTACCGCCGCCACCCATGACCGCTCGGCCTGCGTAACCGAATGTTGCTGGCATGCGGCAGCGGTTGCACGGCTGTTCTGGTTGCGTCACAAATGGCGCGTGTGCATCAGGAAGTAGCGCCCGAGACCGCTAGTCCGCTGCATATTGGGAGGGGCGACGAAGATCGCAGCCTTTACCCGCACGGTCCTGCGTCGCCCGACAGTTACGGGGGGCCGTTTCATGCCGTTACATGCCGTTCGATCGTGGATGCTCGCCGGTGCGGCGCTGACGTCGCTGAGTGCTGCCGTCGCCCATGCACAAACCGCTCCGGTCGCCGAGCCCGAACCGGAATCGTCCGAGATCGTCGTGACCGGATCGCGCATCGCGCGCGACGCCAATGCCACCGCGCCCTCGCCGATCAACACGCTGACCGCCGCCGACATCCGGCTGCAGGGGCAGATCGACCCGGTCGAGGCGCTGCGCGAGCTGCCCGCGCTCGCCAATTCGGGGACCATCGCCGATTCGCTCGAGCGCGGCGAGGGCGGGGTCGGGCAGGCGACGCTCGACCTGCGCGGGCTGGGGGCCAACCGCACGCTGGTGGTGGTCAACGGCCGCCGCCATGTCTCGGGCGTGGCAGGGTCGCAGATCGTCGACGTCTCGACCATTCCCGGCGCGCTGATCGAACAGGTCGAGGTGCTGACCGGCGGCGCATCGGCGGTCTATGGCGCCGATGCCGTCACCGGCGTCGTCAACTTCGTGCTGCGCGACGATTTCGACGGGCTGGACGTGAACGCGCAGCAGGGCATCTCGCGCTACGGCGACGGGCGCACCTTCTCGCTCGACGTGGTGGCGGGGCGCAATTTCGACGACGGGCGCGGCAACGTGACCCTCGCCGGATCGTACAGCACGATGGACGAGATCCAGCAGGGCGACCGGCCCTATACCGCGAACAATGCGCAGGCGAACACCGGCACCACCTATCCCAGCCCGCTGCGCCGGTTCCAGCGCGGCGACATCAGCGCCGCCGCGACGCCCAACTTCTTCACGCGCTTCAATCCCGCCGCCGGTCGGTTCCCGATCGGCTATGCCATCCCCACCGCCGCGCAGTTCGCCAGCCTGTTTCCCGGCCGCACGCCGACCGCCGCCGAACAGGCGCTGATCGACCGTGCCGCAGGCGCGCCCTCGCTCGCGTTCGAGAGCTTTCCCGCCTTTGCGATCTCGTCCAACTCGGGGCTGATCTTCCGCAACGATTTCGACACCTTCCGTGCCGACGTGAACGGCAACGGGGTGCCCGATTGCAGCGAATCCTACATCGGCACGCTGTACGGCGGCTGCTATGTCTCGAACGGCGACGGCACCGTCCGCCCGTTCCGCGACGGCATCGTCGCCAGCGGCGCGAACCAGTTCGGCGGCGACGGATCGCCCGAAAGCTACAGCGCGCAGTCGCTGATCCCGGGCAACACCCGCTACAACGTCAACCTGCTGGCGAAATACGAATTCTCCCCCGCCGCCGAAGTGTTCGTCGAGGCGAAGTACGTCCGCAGCGAGACCCGCTCGCAGAACCCGTACAACACCTTCTACGACACGCTGTTCGTCGCGACCGACAACCCGTATCTGCCAGCCGCCTTGCGCGCCGACGCACTGGAGGCGGGCGGCCTGCGCGTGTCGCGCGACTTCGACAATCTGGGAGAGGGCTTCTCGTTCGCCGACCGCGATACCTATCGCGCGGTCGCGGGGCTGCGCGGGCAGATCGCCGGCGGGCTGCACTACGAGATATCGTCCAACTACGGGCGCAGCGACAATCGCACGACCAACCGGAACACCGTGCTCTACGACCGCTTCTTCGCGGCGATCGACGTGGTGCAGGGGCCGAACGGGCCGATCTGCCGCTCCGACGTCAGCCGCACGCCCTATGTCGGCAGCGAGGCGTTTCCCTATATCGAGGGCGGCTTCTTCACCTTCCGCCCGGGCGACGGCACGTGCCGCCCGTTCAACCTGTTCAGCGGCGCGGGCAGCATCAACCAGGCGGCGGTCGATTTCATCACCGTGCCGACGACCACCCGCTCGCGCCTCGAACAATATGTCGCCAACGCCACTGTCACCGGCGACACCGGCAGCTTCCTCACCCTGCCGGGCGGCGCGGTGCAGTTCGCGGTCGGTGCCGAATATCGCAAGGAAACCAGCCGCACGCTGCTCGACCCGCTGGTGCGCGGCATCCTGCCCGCCGGGACCAGCCTGGGCCAGGCAGGCCAGTTCATCGGCGACGTATCGCCTAACCAGTCGCTTACCTTCGACGCGCAGACACGGGTATTCAACGCGGGTGGCAGCTTCGACGTGACCGAGGCGTTCGGCGAAGTGCGCGTGCCGATCCTGAACGACCGGCCGTTCTTCCACACGCTCGAACTCAGCGGGGCGGCGCGCTATTCGCACTATTCGACGGTCGGGGGCACCTTCACGTGGAACGTGAACGGCGTCTACGCCCCGGTGCGCGACCTGCGGCTGCGCGGCACCTATGCGCGGGCGGTGCGCGCGCCGAACATCACCGAACTGTTCAGCCCGCAACAGGGCACGGTGTTCCGGCCCGCCGACCCGTGCGACATCGCCAACATCCCCAGCGCCGCCGATCCGGCGCGGCGGCGGGCGAACTGCCTCGCCGACGGGCTGCCCGCCACCTTCGAGGATCCGCTGACCGCGCGCTTCTCCGGGACGACCGGCGGCAATCCCGGCCTCAGCGAGGAAACCGCCGATACCTATACCGCCGGCGTCGTGCTCGAACCGCGCTTCGTCCCCGGCCTGACGATCAGCGCCGATTACTACAACATCACGATCAAGAACGCGATCGCGGCGGTCAGCGCGCAGGACATCGTCGACAGCTGCTATGACAGCGCGACGCTCGACAACCAGTATTGCGCGCTGTTCACCCGCAACCGCAACCCCGCGTCGCCGACGTTCCTCGGTCTGAACTTCCTGCGCCAGACCCAGCTGAACTATGGCCGGTTCGAGACGGCGGGGATCGACGGCAGCATCGCCTATCGCTTCAACCTCGGCAAGACGCGCGTCGACCTGCGTGCCCAAGGCAACTGGACGCAGAAGGTCGACCGGTTCTTCGATCCGGGCGATCCCTCGGCGCTCGACCCCGAACTGCGCGAGCAGGGTCGGCCTGAATTCGCCGCATCGGGATCGGCCGCCGTCACCCGCGGGCCGGTGTCGCTCAGCTACCGGCTCCAGTATATCGACGCGCAGTATATCGCCGGGGTCGAGATCCGCGACGGCGTGGACCCGATGACCATCGCGGGGCCACGCGGCCTCGCGAAGGAGCTGTTCGTGCACGACATCGCCTTCAATCTCGAGGCGACCGATCGCTTCACCCTGTACGGCGGGGTCAACAACCTGACCGACGTCGATCCCTATCGCAACCTGTCGGCCTATCCGGTCAGCCCCTATGGCCGGTTCTACTTCCTCGGCGTGCGGGTGCGCATGCCCGGCTGGTAGGCGCCCGCCCGTCCGGCGCGGCGGCATGACGGGGCAGCGGCCCGGATGTCCGACGGGGCATCCGGGCCGTTCTGCGTCCGGGCACGATCGTCGCCGCACCGGGATTCGCGCCACGGGGGTCGCATCGTCCGCGATGTGCAGGATGTTGCACATCGGGTGCCTCCAACCCGCATCCGATCCTGTCGGCCTGCAAAAAATAAGAACTATGTGTCTGTTTTATATGGATGATCGCAAATGCAACCGACGCATCCTTCGCGCTTGCTCCACGGAATCGGCATGCTACTCTTTCCCCGAAACCAGACCATATTCCCGAACGAACGATCGCATCGATCATAATATCGGCCAGCATCTACGCGCGTTCGCCGGATGGATGCGCAATCGACCGGGGAGCGTTCGGGAATTTCAGGGAGATGTACCTACCAATGTCGAGATCATTGTTGCACTGACAGCTTCCGTTCGCTGGATGAACCCTGCGCTTCGGCGCGGTACCGGCCGTGAAATACCGATATCGCCGATGCGATGCTGTCGCAGCGCCGGATAGTCTTGCGCGCCGTCCTGTCGCTGCGATCCGCCGCACCTTCGTCCTGACCTGATTGGAGGAGATCGCCATGTCCGCCGCCGCCGTAGTGCCGCTGTCCCGCCGCCGGATGCTGGGCGCATCGACCCTTGCCGCCGGCGCGATCGGTGCGATGCCCGCGCTGGCGCGCGCCACGCCGGGCGACGCCGCCGTCTTCGGCCCGGCGGCGGGGGTCGCGCTGCTCTCGCGCAACGAAAACCCCTATGGCCCCAGCCCCGGTGCCTTGCGCGCGATCGCCGACCAGTCGACCAAGGGCGCCTATTATGCCGAGGGCGGCGTCCAGCGGCTGGCGGCGATGATCGCCGAGCGGCACGGCGTCACCCCCGACCATATCGTCATCGGCAACGGATCGAGCGAGGTGCTCAACGCCATCGGCCTCGCGTGGAAGGGGCGCGGGCCGATGGTCGGGCCGCAGCTGTTCTGGGACACCTGCGCCCTCTATGCCACGCGGCAGGGGGCGGTGCTGAAGCGGGTGGCGATGACCCCCGATCTCGACATCGATCTGGCGGCGATGGATGCGGCGGTGGTGCCCGGCACCTCGCTGGTCCATATCTGCAACCCCAACAACCCGACCGGGCGCCTGATCCCCGGCGCGACGATGGCGGCGTTCGTGCAGAAGGTCGGGGCGCGCGCCACCGTGCTGGTCGACGAGGCGTATAACGAGCTGACCGACGATCCCGCCGCGTCGAGCGTCGTGCCGCTCGTCAAGGCGGGCGCGAACCTGATCGTCGCGCGCACCTTCTCCAAGATCTACGGCATGGCCGGGCTGCGCATCGGCTATACCATCAGCGCGCCCGAGCATGCCGCGCTGATCCGCAGCCACATCATGTCGTCGCCCAATACCGCCGGGCTGGCGGCGGCGATCGCCAGCTATGACGACGAACCGTTCCTGCGCTATTCCAAGGGCAAGGTGGTCGAGGCGCGCCGGATGATCCTCGCCGCCGCAAAGCGCGCCGGGCTGCGCGTGCTGCCGTCGCAGACCAACTTCGTGTTCGTGGAGGTGCCCGACGCCGACCGGCTGCGCGCCGCCATGGCCGCGCGCAACGTGATGATCCGCGGCAGCTATGGCCCGTGGAAGACCTGGTCGCGGGTCAGCACGGGCAGGATCGAGGACGTCGCCCGCTATGCCGCGGCGCTGCCGGAGCTGGTCCGCGCGTGACGATCGCGATCCGCCGGTAGATCGCCGCCGGATCGACAAGCCCGGCGGCTGCGCAGGACGGACCGATGCGCCTGATCGCTGCCCTGTCCAACCCATGCGAAGGGGCCGCGCGGCACCGCCGCTACCGTCCGATCCCCCGTGCCAGCAGCGCGGCGACCGTATCGGCGATCACCTGCGGATCATGGTCCGCCTCCCACACGCCGTAGCGCAGCCCCAGGAACACGTTCATCCCCATGATCGCCCAGGCATGGACCTCCGACACGTCGCCCTGCACCTCGCCGCGCGCGGCGGCGGCGGTCAGGCGGCGCAGGATGCGGTCCGCCGTGGTGGCGTAATGGCGGCGGAAGCTGGCGGGATCGACGAACTCGGCCTCGTCGATGATGCGGTACAGTTCCTTGTGTTCGCGCACGAAGCGGAGGAACGCCAGCAACCCCGCACGTTCGGCATCGATCTGGCCGTTCGCATCGCGCAGCGCCGGGGCGACATGGTCGCGCACCTGTTCCGACATGTCGGCCACCAGCGCGCGGAACACCGCATCCTTGGAATCGAAATAGGTGTAGAAGCTGCCCAGCGCCACGCCTGCGCGCCTTGTGATCGCGCTCACCGATCCTTCGTGAAATCCCTTTTCGCCAAACTCGGCCGCCGCCGCGTCGAGGATCGCGCGCTGGGTGCGCCGCCCGCGCTCGGTCCGCGGGGTCTTGTCGGGCGTCTCGCCCACGCTCGCCATTTTCGGCCTCTCCCCTCCGGATAAAGTTGAAACCCGGTTCAGCTTTCAGTATAGCGATTCGCAAGGACGCACAACCCGGCACAACGGGTGGCATGGGAACAGGGAGAGGATGTGATGCGGCGCTTGCTCGAAATCCGTATGTCGTTGCTGGTCGGCAGCGCGTTGATGGCCATGCCTGCCGTGGCGCAGGAAACCCCGCCCGCCACCCCGGCGGAGGCGCAATCGATCACCGAGGATCAGGGCGACGGCGATATCGTCGTGACGGCCCGGCGGCGCGCCGAAAGCGTGATCGACGTGCCGATCGCCATGTCGGTCGTCACCGGGGACCAGCTGACCCGCACCGGCGCGGTCGACATCACCGCATTGCAGGACAAGACGCCGAACCTGACGCTCCAGATCGCGCGCGGATCGAACTCGACGCTGATCGCCTTCAGCCGCGGCGTCGGCCAGCAGGACCCGCTGTGGGGGTTCGAGCCGGGCGTCGGCCTGTATCTCGACGATGTGTACGTCGCCCGTCCGCAGGGCGCGGTGCTCGACATCTTCGACGTGGAGCGGGTGGAGGTGCTGCGCGGGCCGCAGGGCACGCTCTATGGCCGCAACACCATCGGCGGCGCGATCAAGTATGTCACCAAGCGGCTGGGCGACGACTTCGCGGGCCAGGGCCGCGTGTCCTACGGCTCGTACAACCAGTTCGATCTGGTGGGGCAGGTCACCGTGCCGCTGGGCGACAGCCTTGCCATCGGCGGCGCGATCGCCCGCTACAAGCGCGACGGCTACGGCACCAACCTGACGACCGGGGCCGACCAGTATGACAAGGACGTGCTCGCCGCGCGCGTCTCGGCGGAATGGACGCCGACCGACGGCATCTTCGTGCGCCTCGCAGGCGACCGCACGCTCGACAAGTCGAACCCGCGCCATGGCACCCGCCTGCTGCCCAACGGCAACGACCCGCGCTATTTCCCCACCCCCAGCGTCTATGACACCCGCGCCGGGATCGGCGACCGCAACCGGGTGGTGGCGCAGGGGCTGTCGCTGACCGGCGAGTTCGAGCTGTCGAACCTGCTGACCTTCAAGTCGATCAGCGCGTACCGCGAAGGCGCGACCAACACCGTCATCGATTTCGACAACACCGCGCTGCCCACGCTCGACGTGCCCGCCGAATATGACGACTGGCAGTTCACGCAGGAGCTGCAACTGCTGCTGCAGGGCGAACGGGTGCAGGGCGTGTTCGGGCTGTTCTACCTGAACGCCGAAGCATCGGGCGCGTTCGACACGGTGCTGGGCGGCCTCAACACCACCACGCTGACCGCGGGCGAGGTCAAGACGAAGAGCTATGCCGCATTCGGCGATCTCAGCTACAGCCTGACCGATCGGTTCAAGGTGTCGGCGGGCCTGCGCTATACCAGGGACGACAAGACCGGCACGGTGTTCCGCCGCAACTATACCGGCATCCGCTCGCCCCGCTTCGGCAATGCCGCCGCGGTGCCGGGGCTCATCCGGACCGACTATACCAACGACCGCAGCTTCGATCAGGTCACGCCGCGCGTCTCGATCAGCTACGAGCCGCGCACCGATCTCAACCTCTATGCGTCATGGGGCAAGGGGTTCAAGTCGGGCGGGTTCGACATGCGCGGCGACGCGATCTTCACGCCGACGACCGTCAACGGCTATGATCCCGAAAAGATCAGCAGCTATGAAGTCGGCATGAAGGGCGCGTTCCTGAACCGCACGCTGTTCCTGAACCTCGCGGGCTATTATTCGCGCTACACCGACCAGCAGGTGACGATCCAGGTACCCAATGTCGCGGGCGGCATCGCCAGCTTCGTCGACAATGCGGGCAAGGCCGACATCTACGGGCTGGAGATCGAGGGGCGGTTCGTGCCGTCGCGCAATTTCTCGGGGCAGGTGTCGTTCGGCTATACCAATGCCGACTACAAGGAGTTCCTGACCTTCATCAATGGCGGCACCACGCCCGTCGACGTGGCGAACCAGCGCGTGTTCCAGAACACGCCCGAATTCACCGCCGCCGCCTCCGTCACCGCCTCGACCGATTTCGCGGGCGGCACGCTGTCGGTGACGCCGGAAGTGACGCTGCGCAGCGACTATACGCTGTTCGAGATCCCGACCCCCGCGCTCGATCAGGACGGCTATGCGCTGGTCAACGCCTCGGCCAACTGGATTTCGGGCGATGGGCGCTATCGGCTCGGCATGGCGCTGCGCAACCTGACCGACCAGCGCTATCGGGTCGGCGGCTACAACTTCCCCGGCGCGCTCTTCGGCAATTCGATCATCGGCTATTACGGCCCGCCGCGCACCGCCACCGCGACGTTCGAGGTGCGGTTCTAAAATCCTCCCCGGCACGGGGAGGAACTGAAGGGCAAACATGAAAAACCCCCGTCTCACCCTCGCCATGCTGCTGCTGGTCTACAGCTTCAACTTCCTCGACAGGCAGATATTGTCGATCCTCGCCCAGCCGGTGCAGCGCGACCTGGGGCTGGACGATCCGCAGATGGGGATGCTCGGCGGCCTCGCCTTCGCCGCGCTCTATTCGACGCTGGCGATCCCCCTCGCCCTCGTCGCCGATCGCACCAGCCGCAGCTGGGTCATCACCATCAGCCTGGGCGTCTGGAGCGCGTTCACCGCATTGTGCGGCACCGCGCAGAACTTCACCCATATGTTCCTGTATCGCCTGGGCGTCGGCGTGGGCGAGGCAGGCGGCGTCGCCCCCTCCTACGCCCTGATCGCCGACACCTTCCCGCCCGAACGCCGCGCACGCGCGCTCAGCATCTATTCGCTCGGCATTCCGCTGGGTGCTGCGGGCGGCGTGCTGCTGGGCGGCTACATCGCGCAGGCGGTGGAGTGGCGCACCGCCTTCTACACGGTCGGCCTCGCCGGGCTGGTGATCGCGCCCTTCTTCCGGCTGCTGGTGAAGGACCCGCCCCGCCCCGCCGCCGCTGCCGATCGCATGCCGGTGGGCCGCGTGTTCGGCATCCTCGCCGCCAAGCCCAGCTTCTGGCTGCTGGCGTTCGGCGCGGCGGCGGGATCGATGTGCGGCTATGGCGTGGCGTTCTGGCTGCCGAGCCTGATGATGCGCAGCTTCGGGCTGAACCTGATCCAGACGGGGCAGTTCTTCGGCGCGCTGCTGCTGACCGGCGGGGTGGCGGGCATATTGCTCGGCGGATCGCTCGGCGACCGGCTGGGGGCGGCGGACAAGCGCTGGTACGCGCTGCTGCCGTCGCTGTGCTATGTGCTCGGCACGCCGCTGTTCATCGCGGGCGTGCTGTCGGGCGGCTGGGCGGCGGCGTTCGCGCTGTTCCTCATTCCCCAGGCGCTGGTCTATGTCTGGCTGGGGCCGGTGCTGACCGCGGTGCAGCACCTCGTCCCCGCGCACATGCGCGCGACCGCATCGGCGTGCTTCCTGCTCATCAACAATCTGATCGGCCTCGGCCTCGGCAGCTGGGTCGTCGGCGAACTGTCGAAGGGCCTTGCCCCGACGTACGGCAGCGAATCGCTGCGCTATGCGATCGCGGCGGCGCTGTGCCTGTATCTGGTCGCGGGCGCGCTGATGGCGCTGGCCAGCCGGCGGCTGGGGCGCGACTGGGTGGCTTGATATGGGTTCACGCGAAGGCGCGGTGCCGCGAAGAAGAAGGTGTTTTCGCGCAGAGGCGCAGAGGGCGCAGAGAGATTGCGAATGGGACGGCTGTTGCCGATCCGGCGGAGCCCCTCCCCCGCTGCTGCCTGCGATGGAGAGCCGCTGTCGCGGCAACCACACCCTCTCCGCGCCTCTGCGCCTCTGCGCGAAAATACCTTCTTTAAAACTTCCTTCGCGTCGTCGCGCCTTCGCGTGAAAACCCCTTCTATCGCTCCCGCGTCGCCGCGAACTTCACCTTGCTATACCGATCCGCGATATAGCCGACCTCCCAAGCACTCTTCGCCAGGAACACCGGGTTCCCGTCGCGGTCCTTCGCCATCGCCGATCGGTGCAGGTCCATGAACGCCTTCAAATCCGCCGGATCGCTTGCCGACACCCAGCGCGCGGTCTCGAACGGGGCCATCTCCAGCCCCGCCGCGACCTTGTATTCCGCGTCCAGCCGCGAGAGCAGCACCTCTAGCTGCAACTGCCCGACCACGCCGATGATCCAGTTCGACCCGATGTCGGGATAGAAGACCTGTGTCACCCCCTCCTCGGCCATATCGTCCAGCGCCTTGCGCAACTGCTTGGTCTTGGTGGGGTCCTTCAGCGCCACGCGCCGGAGGATTTCGGGCGCGAAATTGGGCAACCCGGTGAAGCGCACGTCCGCCCGCTCCGACAGCGTATCGCCCACCCTGAGCGTGCCGTGGTTGGGGATGCCGATGATGTCGCCCGGAAACGCCTCATCGGCCAGTTCGCGTTCGCGCGCGAAGAACAGGATCGGCGAATGGATCGCGATCGGCTTGCCATGGCCGGTCGGGGTCAGCTTCATGCCGCGCCGGAACGTCCCCGAACACAGCCGCATGAAGGCGATGCGGTCGCGGTGGTTGGGGTCCATGTTCGCCTGCACCTTGAACACGAATCCCGTGACCTGGCTGTCGCCCGGCGGCACCGGTGCGGGCTCGGCGGGCTGCGGGCGCGGCGGGGGTGCGTGGCGCGCGATCGCGTCGATCAGCGAATCGACGCCGAACTCCTTCAGCGCCGACCCGAAATACACCGGGGTCAGGTCGCCCGCGCGATACGCCTCGCCGTCGAACGCGGCATAGCCGCCCATCGCCAGCTCGGCCTCCTCGCGCAGCCGCTCCGCGCCCTCGCCCGACAGCACGCTGTCGATCCGCGGATCGTCGAGGCCGGTGAACTGCTCCACCCTGCCCTGAAAGTCCTTGGTTCCCGCCTCGGGCTGCAACAGCCGGTTGTCGACGAGGTCGTAGATTCCCTCGAACTGCCCGCCCATGCCCGCGGGCCATGTCATCGGGCATACGTCGAGTTGCAGCATCTCCGCCACCTCGTCGAGCAGCGCGAAGGGGTCGCGGCCCTCGCGGTCGACCTTGTTGACGAAGGTGATGATCGGCACGTTGCGCAACCGGCACACCTCGAACAGCTTGCGCGTCTGCGGCTCGATGCCCTTGGCGGCGTCGATCACCATCACCGCCGAATCGACGGCGGTCAGCGTGCGATACGTGTCCTCGCTGAAATCCTCGTGCCCCGGCGTGTCGAGCAGGTTGAAGGTGAGGCTCCCCAATCCTTCAAAGGCGCGCTCGAACGTCATGACCGACGACGTGACCGAGATGCCGCGCTGCTGCTCGATCTTCATCCAGTCCGACCGGGCGCGCCGGGCGGCGCCGCGCGCCTTCACCTCGCCCGCCAGATGGATCGCGCCGCCGAACAGCAGCAGCTTTTCGGTCAGGGTGGTCTTGCCCGCGTCGGGATGGGAAATGATCGCGAAGGTGCGGCGATCGGCAAAATGAGTCATGGCCGCGCTCTAGGGCTCCGGCCGGTGGACCGCAACGGGTGGGACGATTCGGTTTCACGCGAAGGCGCGGAGACGCCAAGAAGAAGGTAGATTTTCGCGCAGAGACGCAGAGGCGCAGAGAGGCAGGATTCGCCGCAACAGCGGCTCTCGATCATCCCCGCCACGGGAACAGAGGCTTCGCCGGATACGCGGCCGCTGCCTCGAACACCAACTCTCCGCGCTCTCTGCGCCTCTGTGCGAAAATCTACCTTCTTCTATTTCCTACGCGCCTCCGCGTGAACCAATCTACCGTTCCAAACCCTCCAGCGTCACCGCCATCGCCACCCGGTGCGTTGCGCCCGGCGCCACCCGCCGGATGCCCGGCTTGTCGAAGATGTCGCCGTCGAACCCTTCCGGATCGGCGATCCCGTCCCACGGTTCGATGCACACGAAATGCGCCCCCGGCTTGGTCCAGATGCCGAGCTTCGGCATCCCCGGAAAATCGACCCGCAGGCCCGGCAACCCCTCCACGCCATAGCGCACCGAATGGCTCCGCACCGGATCGAACACCAGCGCATCCTTCGCGAACAGATCGTCGCGCAGGTGCAGCACCTTGTCCTCGATCGGATCGGGCACCCGTGCCGCCGCGATGGTGCCGTTGGCCGCGATCGCCGCGATGGTGCCGACTTCGGCGTCGGAAAACAGCATCCTGTGGTCCGTCTTCGCCCCGCCATAGGGCAGCGGCCATGCGAATGCCGGGTGGAAACCGATGCTGGCGGGCAGGTCGCGATCGCCCGGATTCGTCACCGACACCGCGATTTCCAGCGTCGCGCCGTCCAGCCGATGTTCCACGTGAAGCACGAAGTCGAACGGATAGGCCGCCTGCGTCTCGGCATCGGCGGTAAGTTCAAACCGCACCGACACCGCATCCTGCGCCACGATCGCAAACTTCCGCCGCCGGGCAAAACCATGCTGCGGCAGCTGGTACGTCTGCCCATCCACCCGATACCGGTCGTCGTGCAACCGCCCGACGATCGGGAACAGGATCGGCGCATGGCCGGTCCAGTACGCCGGATCGGCATCGGTCATCAGCTCGCGCCCGTTCGCATCCTTCAGCGACAGCAGCTCCGCGCCCAGCTCGGCGATGGTGGCGGTCAGCACGCCGTTGGTCAGGGTGACGCTCATGCGCGCAGACTCGCGCCGATCTTGCCCGCCGCCGCGACGACCTTGTCGGACACCGCCTTCAGCTCGGCATCGGTGAAGCTCTTAGCCCCCGGCTGCAACGTCACCTCGATCGCAAGGCTCCTGTGGCCGGGCTCGACGCCTGCCCCTGCGAACACGTCGAACAGCCGCGCATCGACGATCGCCGCCTTGTCCGCGCCCCGCACCGCGCGCACCAGCTGGTCGCCGGTCACGCCGTCCGCGACGAGGAACGCGAAGTCGCGCGTCACCGCCTGCAACGCGGGCGGCGCATAGGCGGGCCGCATGAACCCGCTGCCCCGCTTCGCCGGCAGCGCATCGAGATACAGTTCGCCCGCGACCGTGCCCTGCGGCAGGTCGAACGCCCTGGCGGTCAGCGGATGCAGCACGCCGAAGCTCGCCAGCACCGTCTTCGGCCCCAGCCGCAGCGTCGCCGACTGCCCCGGATGGAACACGTCGCCCGCATCGCCCATCACCTGGAGATTGCCGACCGGCGCACCTGCCGTCTCCAGCAGCGCGAGCAGCTCGCCCTTGGCGTCGAACGCATCGAACCCCTGCGCCTTGCCGCCGCGCCAGCCGCGTGGGGCGCGATCCCCCGCCAGCACGATGCCCAGCGTCGCGCGCTCGCCGTCCGCCAGATAGCGCCGCCCGATCTCGAACAGGCGCACGCTGGCGCTGCCCCGCTTCAGGTTGCGCGCGGCCGCGCTGAGCAGGCCGGGCAGCAGCGACGGGCGCATCACGCGCATGTCGCTGGCGATCGGGTTCATCACCTCCCACGCGCCGCCGCCGAACGGGGCGGCTTCGTCGTCGGCGATGAAGCTCCACGTGATCGCCTCGGCAAGGCCACGCGCGGCGGCGGCGCGACGCATCCGCCGCTCCAGCTTCTGCTCGGGGGTAGCGGTCGGCGTAGCGACACCCGCCGGGCGCGCCAGCGGGGTCGAGGGTACCTTGTCCAGCCCCTCGATCCGGATCACTTCCTCGACCAGATCGGCCACGCCGTCGACGTCGCGCCGCCACGACGGCACGGTCACGCGCCAGTCGTCGCCGACAGTGAAGCCCAGCCGTTCGAGGATTTCGCGCTGCCGCCCCGGGGCCACGTCCAGCCCGCCCAGCGCCGCCACCCGCGCCGGATCATGGGTGATGGTCCGCCCGGCCAGCGGCGGCTCGCCCGCGCGCGTCACGCCGCTGGCCTGCCCGCCGCACAGCTCGAGGACATAGGCGGCGGCGATCGCCAGCCCCTCGTCCAGAAACGCCGGATCGACCCCGCGCTCGAACCGGGTGCGCGCATCGCTGGTCAGCGCCAGCCGCTGCCCGGTGCGGGCGATCGCCTCGGGGGTGAAGTACGCGCATTCGATCAGCACGTCGGTGGTCGCATCCGACACGCCCGAATGCTCGCCGCCCATGATCCCGCCGATGTCGTGCACCGCGCTGGCATCGGCGATGACCGTCTCGGTCCCGGCCATGGTGTAGCTGCGCCCGTTGAGCGCCACCACGCTCTCGCCCGCAGCGGCCCGCCGTGCGACCAGCCCGCCGTCGAGCTTGGCCATGTCATAGACGTGCAGCGGCCGCCCGAGATCGAACATCACGTAATTGGTGATGTCGACCAGCGTCGAGATCGGCTTCTGCCCGATCGCGGTCAGGCGGCGGCGCATCCACTCGGGCGACTCGCCGTTGGTGAGGCCGCGCACCGCCTGCGCGTAGAAGGCCGGGCAGCCGTCCGGGTCCGCGATCGACACGTCGGGACCGGCCCCCTCGCCCGCCACCTGTGGCACGATCAACGGCTTCAGGCTGCCATAGCCCGCCGCCGCCAGATCGCGCGCGATGCCGCGCACGCCCATGCAGTCCTGCCGGTTCGGCGTGATGCTGACGTCGATGACCGGATCGTCGAGCCCGGCATAGGGCGCGAACGCCTGCCCCACCGGCGCGTCCTCGGCCAGTTCGATGATGCCGTCGTGATCCTCGCCCAGTTCCAGCTCGCGGGTCGAGCACATCATGCCGTTCGATTCGACCCCGCGGATGGCGGCGACCTTCAGCACCATGCCGTTGGCGGGCACCGCCGCGCCGGGCATGCCGAACA
Organism: Sphingomonas silueang; assembly: GCF_040049155.1. NCBI lineage: Bacteria > Pseudomonadati > Pseudomonadota > Alphaproteobacteria > Sphingomonadales > Sphingomonadaceae > Sphingomonas > Sphingomonas silueang. The sequence goes on along the minus strand of NZ_JBDZDK010000015.1, from coordinate 77,848 downwards.
CCCCGACCAGCCCCGCGCGCGCATTGGGTGCGCCGCACACCACCTGGAGCGGCCCGTCGCCCGCATCGACCGACAGCACCTGCAACTTGTCCGCCTGCGGATGGCGCTCGGCGGTCAGCACGCGGGCGATGCGGAACCCGTCCAGCTTCGCCGCCGGATTCTCGACGCCCTCGACCTCGAGGCCGATGCGGGTGAGGCCGTCGACGATTCGCTCGACCCCGGCATCGGTGTCGAGATGCTCGTACAGCCACGAAAGGGTGAACTTCATGCGCCTACTCCCCCCGACAGCGTGGGCACGTCGAGGCTGTTGAATCCATAATGCTTCAGCCAGCGCAGATCGCCGTCGAAGAACGGGCGGAGATCGTCCATGCCGTATTTCAGCATGGCGAGCCGGTCGACGCCGGTGCCGAAGGCGAAGCCCTGCCACTCGTCCGGGTCCAGCCCGCACGCGGCGATCACCTTCGGGTGGACCATGCCGCTGCCCAGCACCTCCATCCAGCCGCCGTTGCCCTTCGCCGGATCGCCACCGACGACGCGGCGGCCCTTCTCTAGGCGGTAGCCGACATCGACCTCCGCCGACGGTTCGGTGAACGGGAAATAGCTGGGCCGCAACCGCAGCACGATGTCGTCGCGCTCGAAATAGGCCTTGAGGAACGTCTCCAGCGTCCATTTGAGATGCCCCATATGGATGCCGCGATCGATCACCAGCCCCTCGATCTGGTGGAACATCGGGGTGTGGGTCGCATCGGAGTCGCTGCGATAGACCCGGCCCGGCGCGATGATGCGGATCGGGGGGGATTGGGTCATCATCGTGCGGATCTGCACCGGCGACGTATGGGTGCGCAGGACGTAGCGTTCGGGCGCGCCGGTGGCGGAGCCACCGTCGTCGGACGGCGCCTGCGCGCCGCCGGCCGCGCTTGCGCCGGGCTCGCCCTGCGGGCTTCGGCGCTGCGCGTAGAACGTATCGTGCATCGCCCGTGCGGGATGCGTCTCCGGAATGTTGAGCGCGGTGAAATTATGCCAGTCGTCCTCGATCTCCGGGCCCGTCGCCACCGCGAAGCCCAGGTCGGCGAAGATTTCCGCCAGCTCGTCCATCACCTGTGACACGGGATGCACCGCGCCGGGCGCGGGCGCATCGACCGGCAGCGTCAGGTCGACCCGCTCCGACGCCAGCTTCGCGGCCAGCGCCCGCGCCTCCAGATCGGCCTTGCGCGCGGCGATCGCGTCGCTCACCGCCTCGCGCAGGGCATGGATGCGTGGCGCCACCGTCTGCCGCTCGTCGGGCGACAGGCCGCCCAGCGTCTTGAGCAGCCCGGTCACCGCCCCCTGCTTGCCCAGCGCATGGACGCGCACCGCATCGAGCGCATCCAGCCCCGACGAGGCATCGATCGCGGCGAGCAGGTCGGCGCGCAGTTGGTCGAGATCGGGGGTCACGGTCGCTCCGGTGGTAACGCAGATATCCGGTCCGCTTTATTGCGGGATTTCGGGGAAGCCTAGCCCCGTGGCGAGGTCGGACCAGTGGGGGTTGGCGTGCTCCACCAGATTCTGCTTCCAGTCGCGGTTCCACTTCTTGATCCGCTTCTCCTGCTGGATCGCAGTTTCCATCGTGTCGTGGCGCTCGAACCAGACGAGACGGGTGCAACGGTGTTCGGCGGAAAAGCCTTTGAAGGTGCACGTCCGGTGCTGGTGGATGCGCTGCATAAGGTTGCTGGTGACGCCGGTGTAGATCGTCCCGTTACGACCACTCGCCATGATATAGACGCAAGGTTCGATGATGCGCGGCACGCCAGCCCCCCCCGTCGTTCCCGCGAAGGCGGGAACCCATACACGCTGACGTTGATAGTAGTGCCGCGACGGTAGCGTCTATGGATTCCCGCCTTCGCCGGAATGACGATTCTTACGGACAACAAAAAACGCCGGCGGGTTCCCCCACCGGCGTTCCTCGTGTCCCGAACCGGAACCGCTGGCGCGTTACGCCGCGGCCTGTTCCGGCAGGGCGGCCTTCGCCTGCGCGACGATCGCCTTGAAGGCGGCTTCCTCGTGCATCGCGATGTCGGCCAGCACCTTCCGGTCGAGTTCGATCCCGGCCAGCTTGCAGCCGTGCATGAACTGCGAATAGGTGATGCCTTCCGCCCGGACACCGGCGTTGATGCGCTGGATCCACAGGCCGCGGAAGGTGCGCTTCTTCACCTTGCGGTCGCGATAGGCGTACTGGCCGGCCTTTTCGACGGCCTGGCGGGCGATGCGGATCGTGTTCTTGCGACGGCCGTAATAGCCCTTCGCCTGATCCAGAATGCGCTTGTGCTTCGCCTTGGTGGTCGTGCCGCGCTTGATGCGTGCCATTGCTCAGTACTCCTTAACGAAGGCCGTAGGGCGCCCACGCCTTGACACGCGCGGTGTCGGCGTCGGCCAGGACCGAAGTCCCGCGGTTCTGGCGGATGTACTTCGCGTTGTGCGAGATCAGGCGGTGGCGCTTGCCGGCGACACCGTGCTTGATCTTGCCGGTGGCAGTGAGCTTGAAGCGCTTCTTCACGCCGCTCTTGGTCTTGAGCTTGGGCATTTTGGTCTCCTCAGATGACACGACGTGCGGATTGCCGCGGCAGCCCCAGATGGCCGGGCGAATCCCTTCGGGGTCGTGGAAAGAGCGCGCTCCTAACCGCGTTTCCGGCAAAACGCAACCGGCGGAACTCGTTACGCAGCCGAACGGTTGAGGCGCGATGGCCGAGGTTCCCGAATCGATCGGCGCTGCCGACACGCCCCGCCCGCGCCGCGACTGGCGCCGGATCGCGCTGCGCGTGGTGCTCGGCATCCTCGCGGCGCTGTTCCTGTGCTGGCTGGTACTGTTCATCACCAAGGGCCGGTTTCTCAAGAGCAGTTTCGAGCGCATCGCCACGGCGCAGAGCGGGCGGACGGTGCGCGTGGCGGGCGATTTCCAGTTCTACTTCAACCCCATCGACCTGAAATTCCTTGCCGAAGGGCTGAGCGTCGCCAACCCGGCATGGGCGGGCGGCGGCAACACGTTCGAGGCGAAACGGCTCGACAGCTCGACCGCGACGCTGACCTTCCTGTTCGGGCGGCGGCGGGTGAACTGGCTGGAACTCGACGGTGCGCGGGCCGACCTCCACTGGGATGCGGCACGACGGCGCAACACCTGGACCTTCGGCGATCCGGACGCGAGGGGCGAGAAGCTGGAGCTGCCGGTCGTGCGCGCGGGCACGTTCCGCGACACCCGCATCCGCTACCGCGACCCGCAGTTCCTGCTCGACGGGACGTTCGACCTCGATACCGTCACGACCAGCGATACCCGATTCGATCGGGCGATCCGCGCGACCGGACGCGGCACGGTGCGCGGACGCCCGTTCCGCCTGACCGGGCAGTTGCAGTCGCCCAACGCCACGATCAAGGGCGACCAGAACCGGCTGATCGCGCGGATCGAGGTCGCCCGCTCGGTCGCGATCCTCGCGGGCACGCTGCCGGGACCGACCCAGCTCGACGGATCGGACCTTGCGGTGCGCCTGCGCGGGCGCAATCTGGCGGACGTGTTCGCGGTGCTCGGCATCGTCACGCCCGACACCCGCACCTATCGCCTGACCGGGCGGATGACCAAGGACGGGCCGGACTGGAAATTCACCCGGCTTCGCGGCATGTTCGGCGGCAGCGATCTGGCGGGGAGTCTCACCGTCACCCAGCGCGAACCGCGCATCCTGCTGACCGCCGATCTGACCACGAAGACGCTCGACATCGTCGATGTCTCGGCCTTCGTCGGCTATGACCTCGAACGGGTCGAGGCGCAGGGCGCGGCGGGCGTCATCACCCGCGAAGGCGGCGCGCCGCGCCTGCTCCCCGACGCGCGGCTGAACGTGGAGGCGCTCAGGAACTTCGATGCGAAGGTGCGCTACAAGGTAGGCACATTGCGCGCCCGCAGCCTGCCGATCTCCGACGCCGACCTGACGCTCGACCTCGACGACCGGCTGCTGAAACTGTCGCCACTGACCTTCGCGATGGCGCGAGGCAATGTCGCCTCCGACATCGTGATCGACGCGCGCCGCCGCCCCGCCGTCACCGATTACGACATCCGCCTGTCGCCGACGCCGATGGGACGGCTGCTCGCGGGCTGGGGCGTCGAGGAAGCGGGCACCACCGGCACGGTCAAGGCGCGGGTGAAGCTGACCGGCACCGGCGATACGGTGCATGATTCGCTGGCGGCATCCGATGGGCGGATCGCGGTGATCCTGCCCGCGGGCAGTTTCTGGACCCGCAACGTGCAGCTGTCCGAACTCGACCTCGGCACCTTTGCCCAGAAGATGTTCGAGGGGCGGCTGAAGGAGCCGGTGCGGATCAACTGCGGGCTGATCGGCTTCACCGTGCGCGGCGGGGTGGCGGCGGCGGACCCGATCCTGATCGATACGCAGAAGAACGTGATGATCGGGCGCGGCGGCTTCAGCTTCCGCAACGAGACGATCGATCTGGCCTTCCGCGCCGATTCCAAGCGCTTCTCGCTGTTCTCCGGCCAGTCGCCGGTGGGGATCGGCGGCTATTTCGCGGCGCCCCGCTATTCGGTCGTCAGCCCCGAACTGTTGGGGCGCGCCGGGGCGGGGCTGGGGCTGGCGGTGGTCGCCTCGCCGCTGGCGGGCGTGCTGGCGTTCGTCGATCCGGGCGATGCCAAGGGCGCGGCCTGCGGACCCGTGCTGGCGGGCGCCACCGCGCGGGCGCAGCGGACCAAGGACGGCGAGGCGCGCGACGATGTGGGCCGGGGCACCACCGCCAAGGCGGAAAACGGCCGCTCCAACCGGGGCGAGCGCAAGGAACAGCGCAAGAAATTCCTCGGCATCTTCTGATCGAGGGAGATCGGATTCACGCGAAGGCGCGGAGACACGAAGGGCTCGCGGTGACTGCCAGCACGCCCTTCAGCCTGACGCGATCAGAAAGGAAGATTTTCGCGCAGAGGCGCAGAGGCGCGGAGAGGATGCGCCTGCCGCGACAGCGGCTCTCCCTCCCCGGCCACTGCACGCGAAAGGCTTCGCCGCATCGGCAACCGCCGTCTCGCACGCAACCTCTCTGCGCCTCCGCGCCTCTGCGCGAAAACTCTCTTCTACTGCTTCTCCGCGCCTTCGCGTGAACCCGACCTTCCTTCTTCCGGCAGGGGCGTCCTCACAGGATCCCCGGAAACGCCCCGCCATCGATGAGCAAGCTCTGGCCGGTAATGAACCCTGCCCGGTCCGAGCACAGGAATGCGCACGCCGCGCCGAACTCCGCCGGATCGCCGATCCGCTTCGCCGGGATCGATTCCGCCCGCTTCGCCTTTTCCTCGGCGGGGGTCGTGCCGTTCTTCGCCGCCGCGGCCTCGCTCATCGACGCGATGCGCGCGGTGTCGAACGATCCGGGCAGCAGCCCGTTGATCGTGACGTTCGCCCCCGCGACCTGACGCGCGATCCCCGCGACGAACCCGGTCAGCCCGGCCCGCGCCCCGCTCGACAGGTCCAGCCCCGACAGCGGCATCTTGACCGAGCCGGAGGTGATGTTGACCACCCGCCCGAAGCCGCGTTCGACCATCCCCGGCAGCACCGCCTGCAACAGCAGCGCGGGCGTCACGAAATTCGCCTCAAGACCCGCGCGGATGCCCTCGGCCTCCAGCTCGGTATAGGGTTTGACCGGCGGCCCGCCGTTGTTGTTGACGAGGATGTCCGGCTCGGGACACGCTGCCAGCAGCGCGGCGCGCCCCGCCTCGGTCGAAAGATCGGCGACGACCTCGATCACCTCGACCCCGGTTTCCGCACGGATCGCCGCTGCCGTCGCCGCCAGCTTGTCCGCATCGCGCCCGTTGATCGTGACCGCGACCCCCGCCCGCGCCAGTTCGAGCGCGCACGCCCGGCCCAGCCCCGCGCTCGATGCGCACACGATCGCGCGCCGTCCGGCAATGCCCAGGTCCATCGTCGTCCTCCGTTATTTCTTCAGCCGCCAGCCGGTGCGGAAGATGACCGCGATCACGCTCACGCAGAGCAGCAGGAAGCCGAAGGTCGCGCCCAGGCTCGCCGCTACGGACACGTCGCCCACCCCGAAGAACGTCCAGCGGAACCCGCTGATGAGATAGACGATCGGGTTGAACAGGCTGAGCGTGCGCCAGATGCCCGGCAGCATGTCGATCGAATAGAATGCCCCGCCGAGGAAGGTCAGCGGCGTCACGACCAGCAGCGGGATGACCTGCAACTGCTCGAACCCCCTGGCCCACAGCCCGAGGATGAAGCCGAACAGGCAGAAGGTGATCGCCACCAGCAGCAGATAGCCCAGCGCCCACAGCGGATGCGCCACCTGCACGTCGACGAACAGATGCGCGGTGGCGAAGATCACCAGCGCCACCGTCACCGACTTGGTCGCCGCTGCGCCGACATAGCCGACCAGTGTCTCGACCGTGGAGACGGGGGCGGAGAGCAGTTCGTAGATCGTCCCCGACCATTTGGGCATGAAGATGCCGAAACTGGCGTTGAAGATGCTCTCGGTCAGCATCGTCAGCATCATCAGCCCCGGCACGATGAACGCGCCATAGGGCACGCCCGACACCTCGTTCATCCGGCTGCCGATCGCGGTGCCGAACACGATGAAATAGAGCGAGGTGGTGATGACCGGCGTCGCGAGCGAGGTCCACAGCGTCCGCCCGAACCGCGCGAGCTCGAAGCGATAGATGGCGAGCACGCCGTGCCAGTTGAACGTCATGCCCGCCCCTCCTGCTCGTGCACCAGCCCGACGAAGATGTCCTCGAGGCTCGACTGTTTCGTCGCGATGTCCTTCCACGCCAGCCCCGCCGCGTCCGCCTCGCGCAGCAGCGCGCGCACGCCATTGTCCTCGGCATTGGCATCGAAGGCGAAGGTCAGCGCATGCCCGTCGTCGGCCAGCGTCAGCGGCCAGTGCGCCAGCGCGTCCGGCACCCGGTCGATCGGATCGGTCAGGGTCAGGGTCAGCGTCTTCTTGCCGAGCTTGCGCATCAGCGCCTGCTTCTCCTCGACCAGGATCAGCCTGCCCCTGGCGATCACCCCGACCCGGTCGGCCATCTCCTCGGCCTCCTCGATATAATGGGTGGTCAGGATGATGGTGACGCCCTTCGTCCGCAGTTCGTGGACCAGCCGCCACATGTCGCGGCGCAGTTCGACGTCGACGCCCGCGGTCGGTTCGTCGAGGAACAGGATGTCGGGTTCGTGGGAGAGCGCCTTGGCGATCATCACCCGCCGCTTCATGCCGCCCGACAATTCGGTCATCTTCGCATCGCGCTTGTCCCACAGCGACAGGTCGCGCAGCAGCTTCTCGATGAAGGCCGGATCGCCGTGCCGCCCGAACAGCCTGCGCGAGAAGGTGACGGTGGCCATCACCGTCTCGAACGCATCGGTCAGCAGTTCCTGCGGCACCAGGCCGATGCGGGTGCGCGTCTCGCGATAATCGCGCACCGTGTCATATCCGGCGGCGGTGATCGTCCCCGCGCTCGCGGTCACGATGCCGCAGATGATGCTGATGAGCGTCGTCTTGCCAGCACCATTCGGCCCCAGCAGCGCGAAGATCTCGCCCCTGGCGATGTCGAGGTCGGTCGGCGAGAGCGCGACGGTGCCCGACTTGTAGGTCTTGGCGACCCCGCGGATCGAAAGGATCGTGTCCATGGGCCACGCCGGTCCTGTACTGAGAGGGTTGGGGTTTCAGACCGCCGGGTAGCGCAGCCGTCCGACGAAGCGCGACAGGCTGAGCCGCCGTTCGGGATCGCGCGACGACAGGAACTGGTGCTTCAGCCGCTCGAACGCCATGATCCCGTCGATCCTGCGCGCTAGGAAGGCGCGGGTGTCGACATGGCCGCCGCTCTCGTCGTCGAGGAACACGGTGACGGTCGTGCCATAGACCGCGACCAGCATCGCCCGCTTGGTATAATGATTGTAGTCGGTCGCGGTATCGCCCGCGAGCCGCCAGATCAGGTCGACCGTCCGCCACGCGAGCTTGGCGGCACGCGCGACGTTCTGCGGCATGGCGAGGATGGTCAGCGCCCGGCGCAGCGCCTCGCGGTCGCCCGACACGGCGTCGAGCCGTGCCTCGACCAGCGCGGTGATGCGCTGGCGGATCTTCATCGCGGCCAGTCGGTCGGCGGGGACGGCGGCGATCATCCGCGTATCGACCTCGGCGAACCAGGCGTCGATCATCTCGACCGCCCCGCCCTTGAACGCGAGCCGCGCCACATCGGGGTCGGCCCCGAACTGTTCGGCGGCGGCGATCACCGCCCTGTCCGACCAGCCGTCGAACGCGGCATTGGCCGCGACCAGCGGGGCGAGCGCCGCGCGCAGTTCGTCGAGCGTCAGATCGGCCGGAGCCATCGCATTCTCCATCCTCGGTTGCGCCCCTAGCTAGGGCTTCGCACCGCCGCTTGCCAGCCCCGCGGTGGAACGATCGCCGCGCCGATGCGCTGCCTGTGCCAGAGGAGTAGCATGATGTCCGACCAGCCCGAAGCGATCCTGTACCGCATGGTCCTGCCCGATCACACCTGCCCGTTCGGGGTGCGCGCCAAGCAGTTGCTGCAACATGCCGGTTACGTGGTGGACGACCGCATCCTGCGCTCGCGCGAGGAAGTGGATGCGTTCAAGGCCGAACACGGCGTCGACACCACGCCGCAGGTATTCATCGACGGCGAGCGTATCGGCGGCAGCGACGCGGTGGCGCGGCTGGTGGGGGCGGAAGGGTAGAATTGGTTTCACGCGAAGGCGCGAAGAGAAGGCAGATTCTCGCGCAGAGACGCAGGGGCGCGGAGAAGATGCGCTTGCGGCAATCCCCCGCCGCCCCAGCAGCCTTTCCTGTTGCGGCATCAAAATGAAGCAAGGCTGCGCCGGACAGGCTGAGGGGGCCGCGCACACACCCTCTCTGCGCCTCCGCGCCTCTGCGCGAACCCCTTCTTCCTACTTCTTCGTGCCTCCGCGCCTTCGCGTGAAACCGAATCCTTGGCCCACTATCGTCCCATCGATCGACCCGCGGCATTTTGCCGAACCCCTGCCGCATTCCCCGCGCTATAGCGGCCGCGTTTCATCGCTGACTTGAGGGTTTCCATGCCGTTCCGTTCGCTCGTCGCGCAGCCTGCCGACTCGTTGCTCCGCCTGATCGGGGCGTTCCGCGCCGACCCGCGCGCGCACAGGATCGACCTTGGCGTCGGCGTGTTCCGCGACGATGCCGGGCACACGCCGGTGATGAACGCGGTGAAACAGGCCGAGATGCGGCTGATCGCGACGCAGGACAGCAAGGCCTATCTGGGGCCGGAGGGCGACAAGGGCTTCACCGCGCTGCTCGAACCGCTGGTGTTCGGCGACAGCGTGGCCGCCGACCGCCGCTGCGGGCTCCAGACGCCGGGCGGCACCGGCGCGCTGCGTCTCGGCGCGGAGCTGCTGGCGAAGGCGGGGGTGCGCCGCATCCTCGTCGGCCAGCCGAGCTGGGCCAACCACGCCCCGGTGTTCGCCGCGGCGGGCCTGACCGTCGTGCCCCATGCCGCGTTCGACATGATCGGCCAGCGGCTCGACCTCGGCGCGATCCGCGCGGCGATCGGTCAGGCGGAGGCAGGCGACGCGATCCTGCTCCACGGCTGCTGCCACAACCCCACCGGCATCGATCCCGATGCGGCCGAATGGCAGGCGATCGCCGCCGCCGTCGCCGACAGCCGCCTCGTGCCGTTCGTCGACCTCGCCTATCAGGGGCTGGGCGACGGCATGGAGGCCGACGCCATGGGCACCCGCGCGGTGCTGTCGGCGGTGCCGTTCGGGATCGTCGCCTATTCGTGCGACAAGAATTTCGGGCTGTACCGCGAACGCACCGGCGCGCTGTGGGCCACCGCGCCCGATGCGGAGTCGGTCGAGGTCGTCCGATCGAACCTGCTGGCGCTCGCCCGCGCCAACTGGTCGATGCCGCCCGATCACGGCGCGGCGGCGGTGCGGATCGTGCTGGAGGACAACGCCCTTGCCGCCGACTGGCGCGCCGAACTCGACGGGTTGCGCGCGCGGCTGCAACGGCTGCGCAGCGAACTGGCGGCGATCGGCGTCGCGGGTCCGGTCGATCTCGCCACGCTGGCGGGCGGCAAGGGCATGTTCGCCACGCTGCCGCTCAACCCGACCCAGATCGAATGGCTGCGCGCGACCCATGCCATCTACATGGCCGGATCGGGCCGGATCAACATCGCGGGCTTCGCACCCGGCGACATCGCCCGCTTCGGCGCGGCGCTGGTCGACCTGGGCCGCGCCGGGGTGAACTGATCGCTATCCCTTCCCGCCGCGCTGCATCCCCACGATCGCCAGCGCGGCGGCGACCAGCACCGCGCCGACCGCATCGGTGAAGGTCAGCCGCTCGCCATAGGCCAGCCAGCCGATCGTCGCCGCCACCATCGGTTGCAGCAACAGCGCGAGGCCGACGACCAGCGGGGTCAGATGGCCGAGCGCATAGATCATCAGCCCCTGCCCCGCGATCTGGCTGACCAGCGCGAGCGCGATCAGCGGCGTCCAGCTGCCCGGCCACACCCGCTCGCCCAGTGCCAGCGCGATGCCCAGCAGCGGCAGCACCCCGGCGACGCTGGACAGCGCCAGCGCCGGCAACGGCGCGACCTCACGCCGCACCCGCGTCATCAGGATGAAATAGACCGCATAGAGCACGCCCGCGAGCAGGCAGAACAGGTCGCCCGCCAGATGCCGGGCCGACAGTTCCGCCGATCGCCCGATCAGCAGCACCCCGCCGACCGCCGCCAGCGCCAGCCCCAGCGCCTGCATCCCCGTCGGCCAGCGGCGCATCGCGACGAAGCCATAGACGGGGAAGATCAGCACCGCGCAATTGCCGAACAGCGTGGCATTGGCGAGCGTGGTGCGGTGGATGCCGATATGCCAGCTCCCCAGATCGACGGCGAACGCCAGCCCGGCGGCCAGCAGCCACGGCCACAGCCGTACGGCGCGCGGGATCGCCCGGCCGTCGCGCCATGCGACCACCCCCAGCAGCAGCGGCAGCGCCAGCGCCACCCGCCAGAAGGCGGCGGCGACCGGCCCGGTATCGGCCAGCCGCACGAACCACGGCCCGAACGCCAGCGCGACATTGGCGACGATCAGCGCCGCGACCGCGCGCGTGGGCGTGCTTTGCGGGAGCGTAGCTTTTGTTTCAGGTGTTACCGGCTGCATGGCGCCCCCTACCCCCCTATCTCTGTGCCGTCTGCCCCCATCTTCCGGCTTTCACGGAGTTTTCATGCCGAGCCTGTTCGACCCCATCGCCCTTGGCGATATCCAAGCCCCCAACCGCATCCTGATGGCCCCGCTCACCCGTGGCCGCTCCAGCCGGGCGCATGTGCCGCAGCCGATCATGGCCGAATATTATGCGCAGCGCGCGTCCGCCGGGCTGCTGATCTCGGAGGGCACCGGCATCAGCCGCGAGGGGCTCGGCTGGCCCTATGCGCCGGGCATCTGGAACGACGAACAGGTGGAAGCGTGGAAGCCGATTACCGATGCGGTCCATGCCGCGGGCGGGCGGATCGTGACCCAGCTGTGGCACATGGGCCGCGTCGTCCATCCCGATTTCCTCGGCGGCGCCGCGCCGCTGTCGGCGTCGGCCACGACCGCACCGGGACAGGCGCATACCTATGACGGCAAGCAACCCTATGGCGCGGCACGCGCTGCGACGAAGGACGATATCGCCCGCGTGCTCGACGACTACAGCCGCGCCGCGCGCAATGCGCAGGCCGCCGGGTTCGACGGGGTGCAGCTCCACGCTGCCAACGGCTATCTGATCGATCAATTCCTGCGCGACGGCGCGAACCACCGCGACGACGACTATGGCGGCAGCCCGGAGAACCGCATCCGCCTGCTCGGCGAAGTGGTCGACCGGCTGATCGCCGAGGTCGGCGCGGGCCGCACGGCGGTGCGCTTCTCCCCCAATGGCGAGACGCAGGGCGTGATCGACAGCGATCCGGCCGGCGTCTTCGTGCCCGCCGCGCAGCTCATGGCCGACAAGGGCATCGCCTTCCTCGAACTGCGCGAGGTGGGGCCGGACGGCACCTTCGGCAGCACCACCCAGCCGCGCGTCTCGCCCGCGATCCGCAAGGTGTTCACGGGGCCGCTCGTGCTCAACCAGGACTATCGCGGCGACAGCGCGCAGGCCGAACTCGATTCGGGCGTCGCCGATGCCATCGCCTTCGGTCGCCCGTTCCTCGCCAATCCGGACCTGCCCGCGCGGCTGAAGGCCGGGGCCGAGCTCAACCGCGACGATATGGCGACGTGGTATTCCCGCGGGGCCGAGGGCTATACCGACTATCCGGTAATGGCGCGCGAACCGGCCTGAGGCTCGCTCGCGCAGCGGATGGTGGCGGTGCCGCGCGTGCGACAGCGCGCGCCGCCCGCCACCGTCACGCTGCCCGATCCCGACGCGCTGATATCGGCAGCATAGCGCACCCGGTAGCGCGCCTGACCCGTACCGCTGCTCTGCGCGACCAGTTCGTCCAGCCGCAATCCGTCCGCCGCCACGCCGGCCGCGCCGTTGACCAGCACCCGTGCCTGTCCCGCCCGCCCGGCCAGCGTCGCGCTGCCCGCGCCGATCAGCCGCAGGTCGAGTTGCCCGGCATCGATCGCGCCCACCTCCACCGCCCCGTCGCCGGTCAGCGACAGGTCGACCCGCGGCGCGACCATCCGGTCGATCCGCACCGTGCCACCGCCCCGGATCGCGAGACCCGCGACGCGCCCGGCGTGGACCGTAACGACCGGCGCAGGCCCGCCCCTTGGACGCCCGCGATCGTCGCGCGCCGGGGCGATGACCAGCACCCCGCCTTCCACCCGCAGCGTCACCATCTCCAGCGCCGCCGGGGCGCCCGTGACCCGCGCGCCTGCGCTGCCGCCGGTGGCGATCGTCACCGTGAACGGCCCGTCCACCCGCACCCGATCGAACCCGGTCAGCATCAGTTGACGTTCGGCAACGGGCTGGACCAGCAGGGCGAGGGCAAGCGCGATCATCCCGCCAGGGTCGCCGATCCACCGCCCCCACGCAAGCGCGTCAGCCGCCGCAGCGTGCCTCGCCCGATCCGGTCCTGCTGACCGCGCAGCGCGCGCCCTTGCCCAGCGTCACCGATCCCGATCCGCCCAGCGCGACGCTCGCCGGCCCGGTCACGTCGGCGGTGACGTCGCCCGATCCGGTGATGCCGACCTGCGCCTCGGCGGCCTTCACCTGGGCCGCATCGATATCGCCCGATCCGCTGACCGACAGCGCCAGCCGGTCGACCTTCCCCGCCGCCGCGATCGTGCCCGATCCGCTGAGCGACAGGCTGGCGCTGCGCCCGCGCAACCGGCCGACCGTCAGGTCGCCCGATCCCGCCAGCGTGGCCGCCAGATCGTCGGCCAGATCGATGGCGAGGTCCCCCGATCCCTTCAGCGTCGCCCGGCGGATATCGGGCATGGTCACGAACACGGTCACGCCGCCGTCCTTATGCCACTGCCAGCCGCCGGCGTTGGGCTTGCGCCCGATGCGCAGCGTATCGCCGTCGCGCCGGATCTCCAGCTTCTCGAGCGCCTTGGGGTCGCCGCTCATCCGCACCGCGAACTCGGTCCCGCGGCGGACGTCGACCCGGTCCGGCCCGGTCAGTTCGACCGCGGTGAAATCGCCGAGCGCAAGGTTGCGCTCGACCGGCGCGGGCGCCGCCCCCGCCCCGCCGTTGCACCCCGCCAGCATCAGCAGCGCCGCCACACCCATGATCCGCATCGCATCCTCCTGTGTTGGTGATACAATACACCACGGCAACGCCCAAGAAAAGGGGCGACCGTTGCCGATCGCCCCCGTCCGTCGTCCGTGCCGTGGTGCGGCTCAGGCGGCGGTCTTTTCCTTGTTGTAGATGGCGGCGGCTTCCCGCAGGATCTCGATGATCCGGTCGAGCGCCTTCGGCTCGTCCACCTGCTCCATCGCCGCCAGTTCGCGCGCGAGGCGGCTGGCCGCCGCCTCGAAGATCTGGCGCTCGGAATAGCTCTGCTCGGGCTGGTCGTCGGCACGGAACAGGTCGCGGACCACTTCGGCGATCGACACCAGGTCGCCCGAATTGATCTTCGCCTCATATTCCTGCGCGCGGCGCGACCACATGGTGCGCTTGACCTTGGGCTTGCCCTTCAGCGTCTCCATCGCCTCGCGCATCGTCTTGTCCGACGACAGCTTGCGCATGCCGACGCTCTCGGCCTTGTTGGTCGGCACGCGGAGCGTCATCCGCTCCTTCTCGAAGCGCAGGACATAGAGTTCGAGTTGCATGCCAGCGATTTCGCTACGCTGGAGTTCGATCACACGGCCGACACCGTGCTTGGGGTACACGACATAATCGCCGACATCGAAGGACAATGCCTTGGCAGCCATTGGTAACCTTTCCGTGGTCGTCGCCAGCGCCGCCATCGCCTCGGACCGGCCCGAACTGCGATCGGGCGGACAGGCAAAGGGCAGACGACGGGACGTTGCTAGAGGTGGCTCTCCGGGCGGGGCGCAGGGACATGTCGCCGCCGTCGGTCATGCCTATAGCATTACCGCAAGAAAATTACCAGTGGCAAAGCCGAACCGGTCGGCACCGCTGTTCCACGTGGAACAGCGGCATGGCAGCCGGGTCAGTCGCCCGCGCCGGGCTCTGCCGAGAAATGTTCCTCATACTTGTTCTCGACGCCCTTCCACTGATCGGCGTCGGGCGGCGTCTGGTTCGCGTTGCGCGTGACGTTGGGCCATTGCGCGGAGAAGGTCGCGTTCAGCTCCAGCCATTGCTCCAGCCCGGATTCGGTATCGGGCAGGATCGCCTCGGCGGGGCATTCCGGCTCGCACACGCCGCAGTCGATGCACTCGCTGGGGTTGATGACGAGCATGTTCTCGCCCTCATAGAAGCAGTCGACCGGACACACTTCCACGCAGTCCATGTATTTGCAGCGGATGCAGGCGTCGGTGACGACATAGGTCATGGGTCGAACAGGCTCCGGGAAAATCCTGGACCCGCGTTATGCCGCTGAATCCGACTCGTCAACGGGGCTGGACCGCCCCGGTTCCAGCAGCGTGTACAGCGCCTGCGCTTCGGCGGGCGGGCCACGCCGCACCGGCAACGCCTCGACCCGCAGGATGCGCACCTGCCCGTGCAGCGGAAAGGCGACGATGTTGCCGACGCGCACCGGGCAATGCGCGCGCTCGATCCGGCGGCCATCGATCCGCAGCATGCCGGTGGCGGCGATCGCCTGCGCCGTACTGCGCGATTTGGCGAAGCGGGCATACCACAGGAACAGGTCGATCCGCAGCGTGTCGCCCGCCGCCCTCATCGATCGAACGCCAGATCGGCGAGCGCACCGAACGCATTGCCCGGACGCGCCACCCGCTGCGGCTGCGGCGTCGCCGGGGTCGGCCGCCGCGTACCCCGCCAGCGCCACTGCGGCACCGCATCGACCGGCGCGGCGGGGCGGAAGCCCAATGCCGCCATCAGCCGCGCGATCGTCTCCGGCTTCAATCCGATCGAGGTGGCCAGCGCCAGATTGGGCGCGAACGGCGCGAACCCCCGGCGCGCGTCATGCACCTGTCGCGCGATGCGTTCGATCAGGTCCACCCGCACCGCCTGCGCCCCGAAGCGGCGATAGCCCCACGCCCCCTGTCCCCCCGCCAGCACCGTCGCCCCGACCGGCGCGAGCGGTTCGACCGGCTGCCCGTCGCGCGCCGCCAACAGCGCCGCGCGCCACCGTGCCGCCTGCGGCCGGAACAGCCGCGCGTCGAACAGGTCGAGCGTGCCGAGCGTGATCCCCGCCTTGCGCAACCGCCGCCGGTCATCCTGCTCCAGCGGATGGAGCATCGCGTCGAACCCGTCGCGCGGCGCGATCCCCCCGACCTCGGCCAGTGCGGCGGCGGCGGCCCTGAGCGCACCGCTCGCCGCCGGATCGCGCGACAGGGCGGCGAGCGCGGCCAGCGTCGGCACCTGCCGCGCGATCCCGGCCTGCACCCATGCGGCGATCCGTTCGCGCACCTGCCCCTGCACCGCGCGGTCGAGCACGTTCAGCGCGCGATCGAGCGTCACCGCCGGACGATCGAGCGTCGTTCCCGCCGCCAGCGTCGCGACGGCCAGTCCGTTCCACGTGACGACCGGCACCCCGCCGGGCTCCGCCGCCAATGCCAGTTCGCCATCGGCGGCGACGACCAGTTCGGCCCCGCGCCTGGCGAGTTCCTTCGCCAGCCCCTTTTCGGCAGCGGCGATCAACAGCCTTTTGTCGGCCACCCTGGTCTCGGGCGACACCTCGAAGCGGAATCCGGTCAGCTGCCCGATCGCATGGCCGTCCACGCTGACCGCGCCGTCCCCGGCGACATCGACCGGCAGGTCCGCCGCCCCCGCCCCGATCCGCCGGAGCAGCACGGTGGTCCGTTGATCGACGAAGCGCTGGCGCAACCGATCGTGCAGCGCATCGGACAGCTTCTCCTCGATCGCACGGGTACGCGCCGCCCAATGTTCGGGATCGAGCAGCCAGTCGGCGCGGTGCGCGATATAGGCCCAGCTCCGGGCCGCCGCGATCCGGCCCGCGATCGTCTCGACATCGCCGGTCATCTGGTCAAGCCGTTGCAGCTCGTCGGCGAACCACTGGTGCGGGATATGCCCCGCCCCCTCGCTCAGATGCCCGAAGATGCGTCCGACGAAGCGGCTGTGCGGGTCCGGCCCCAGCTTGCGGAAATCGGGCAGCCCGCACGCCGACCACAGCCGCCGCACCATCATCGGCGACCGCGTCCGCGCCCGCACCCAATCCTCTTCGGCCAGCCGTTTCAGCACGATCAGGTCGATCGCCTCCGGCGCGGCGGTCAGCACCGGATGCTCCGGGCGTTCCTCCAGCGAGGCGATCAGCGCATCGATGCTGGCGAAGTCCGGCTCGCCCCGCCGCCAGTACAGCCGTTCGAGCGGCGGGACATGATGCCCCTCGATCGCCAGCACCTCCTCGGGGGTGAAGGCGTTCGGCCCCTCCTCGACCAGCGCGCCGAACGTCCCGTCCTTGTGATGCCGCCCGGCGCGCCCGGCGATCTGCGCCATCTCGGCGACGGTGAGGCGCCGCTGCCGCCGCCCGTCGAACTTGCGCAGCGAAGCGAAGGCGACATGCGCGACGTCGAGGTTCAGCCCCATGCCGATCGCATCGGTCGCGATCAGATAATCGACCTCGCCCGACTGGAACATCTGCACCTGCGCATTGCGGGTGCGCGGGCTGAGCGCCCCCATCACCACCGCCGCCCCGCCGCGCATCCGCCGGATCGCCTCGGCGACGGCATAGACCTCCTCCGCCGAAAAGGCGACGATCGCCGAACGCCGGGGCAGCCGCGACAGCTTGCGCGCGCCCGCATAGCTCAACGTCGAGAAGCGCGGGCGGGTGATGATCTCCGCATCCTTCACCAGTGCGCGGACCATCGGCTTCAGCGCATCGGAGCCGAGGATCATCGTCTCCTCGCGCCCCCGCGCGCGCAGCAGCCGGTCGGTGAACACATGGCCGCGTTCCGGGTCCGCGCCCAGCTGCGCCTCATCCAGCGCGACGAACGCCGTCTCGCGCTCCAGCGGCATCGATTCGGCGGTGCACAGGAACCAGCGCGCCCTGGGCGGCACGATCCGCTCCTCGCCGGTGACGAGCGCGACATTCTCGACGCCCTTCATCGCGACCACCCGGTCGTAATTCTCGCGCGCCAGCAGGCGCAGCGGAAAGCCGATCATTCCCGATGCATGACCGCACATCCGCTCGATCGCGAGGTACGTCTTGCCGGTATTGGTCGGTCCCAGCACTGCCGTGACCGGGCTACGCGCGAACTGGCTCATCGCGCTCAACATCGGGTCTGTCGGCCCCATGCGCAACGGCTTTCGTGCGCGCGATCGTCCCGGCGTTCCCCCGCCACGCCCGGTCGCGGCGCAACCGCCCCGCGCCCCCGGTTCATTTGACTTTAAATCCTTGGGTGCACAGGGAAACGACCGGGCCGGGGGATGCGGCCGCTGACGGGGATCGAAGCCAGCGTGTTCCTGCGCACCGACGAAGGACTGGAATGGGCCGGGGGCACCAGCGCGCTGCGCTTCGGGCGCGCGCCGATCGCCGCCGCCGCGCCGCGCATCGCCGCCATCGCCGAACGCGACTGGACGGTGGACCTCGGCGCCGACATCGGATCGCGCGACTGGTGGCGTGGCCTCGCCACCTGCACCGCGCTGTGCGGCGCGGCGTGGCTGCTCGCCCCGTCGATCGGCCGTCCGATCCTCGCTGCCGTTCCCGCCGCCTTCGACGATGCGGCACAGGCCGACACCCGCAGCCTCGCCTTCGGTGCAAGTGCGCTGGGTGCCGTAA
Source organism: Sphingomonas silueang (assembly GCF_040049155.1). NCBI lineage: Bacteria > Pseudomonadati > Pseudomonadota > Alphaproteobacteria > Sphingomonadales > Sphingomonadaceae > Sphingomonas > Sphingomonas silueang. The sequence goes on along the minus strand of NZ_JBDZDK010000015.1, from coordinate 59,537 downwards.
GCGGCAGTCGCGTCGCGCCGACGAAGCGCGTCGTCCAACTCGCCGACACCCCCGAACGCCCGATCCTCGAGGCGACCGCGACGCTCGGCACCGGGCTTGCCGCCACGCTCGAACGCTCGGGCGTAGGCCGGGGCGAGGCGCAACGGGTCGCATCCCTCGTCGCCGGACGCATCGATCCCGCCGAACTGTCGCCCGGCACCCGGCTCGACATTACGCTGGGGCGGCGCGACAGCCTGCAGCAGCCGCGCCCGCTCGAACGCCTTGCCTTTCGCGCGCGCTTCGACCTCGCGCTCGACGTGGTGCGCGAAGGCGGCGAATTGCGGCTCGATGCCCGCCCGATCGCGATCGACCACACCCCGTTGCGGCTGCGCGGTCGCGTCGGCACCAGCCTGTATCGCGCCGCCCGCGCCGCCGGTGCGCCCGCCAGGGCGGTGGAGAGCTATATCAAGGCGGTGTCCGGCCTCGTGCCGATGGGCCAGCTGGGGCAGGACGACCGCTTCGACCTGATCGTCGAGCAGGCCCGCGCCGCGACGGGCGAAGTCCAGCTCGGGCAGCTGCTCTACGCCGGGCTGGAGGGGCGGCGCGCGGTGCGGCTGGTCCGCTGGCAGGACGGCGCGCGCACCGAATGGCTCGACCCCGCCGGGGTGGGCGAGCGCAAGGGGCGGATGACATGGCCGGTCGCGGCGCGCATCTCGTCCAACTTCGGCTGGCGAATGCATCCGGTGCTGGGCTTCCGGCGACTGCACAAGGGCATGGACTTCGCCGCCGCCTATGGTTCGCCGATCCGCGCGACGACCGACGGCACGGTAGCGATCGCCGGGCGCCACGGCGGCTATGGCAATTTCGTCAAGCTGCTCCACGGCGGCGGGCTCGCCACCGGCTATGGCCATATGAGCCGCATCGTCGTGCGCCCCGGCATGCGCGTCGCGCAGGGGCAGGTGATCGGCTATGTCGGTTCGACCGGGCTGTCGACCGGGCCGCACCTGCATTACGAACTGTGGCAGCACGGCCAGCCGATCGATCCGCGCCGCGTGTCGTTCGCTACTGTCGAGCGGTTGCAGGGCGAGGAACTGGCGCGCTTCCGGCGGACGCTCGCCGGACTAATGGCGGTCGGCACGCGCTGAGCGCTGTTCCACGTGGAACGTGGCCAGCGCCCTACCGCCCCTGCGCCCGCCACCGCCGGATGGTCCGCGCGACGATCGCATCCTCCTCCCCCGTCTGGCGCCACAGCGTCGAGAAGGACGGATCGGTCGACGCCGGGCAACGCTCCGGTTCGAGGTCGTCGAACAACACCCGGATCGGCGTCGCCACCCCCTCCCCCACCACGATGCATTCGCGGTTGCGCAGCGCCGGGATCGCATCGAGGAAGCCGCGCGCGCCTTCCGGCATCGCCGCCCGCACGAACGCCTGGTCGCGTTCGTTGTTGAGCCGCATCGTCAGGATCGTGCCGCACTGCGACAACACCCCTTCCGCAAGGTCGGAAGGTCGCTGGGTGATGAGACCCAGCGCGACGCCGTACTTGCGCCCTTCCTTGGCGATGCGGCTCAGGATCTGCGCGACCGGCGATCCATCGGCATGCCGTTCGTTGGGGACGTAGCGATGCGCCTCCTCGCATACCAGCAGGATCGGGCGGCGCGGTTCGTCGCGCGACCACAGCGCATAGTCGAACACCAGCCGCGCCAGCACCGACACGACCACCCCGGTCACTTCGGACGGCATGCCCGACACATCGACGATCGACACCGGCCGCCCCTCGGCGGGCAGGCGGAACACCCGCTTCAATAGCGCCGCCATCGTATCGGCGACCAGCAGCCCGGAGAACATGAAGCCATAGCGCGGATCGGCACGCACCTCGTCGATCCGCCCGCGGATGCGCAGATAGGGCGCGGTGTCGCCCGCCCGGTTCATCCGCCCCATGTCCTGTTGCAGGATCTGGAGCAGGTCGGTCAGCAGATAGGGGATCGGCGAATCCACCGTCAGCCGCCCGACCTCCTGCGCCAGCCGGTGCTTCGCGCGTGCCGCCAGCAGGCAGCGGCCGAGGATGTCGGCATCCACCTGCCGCTCCGCCCCGCTGCTGGTCAGCAGCAGTTCGCAATGCTCGCGCAGGTCGAGCAGCCAGTATGGCAGTTGCAGGTTGCCCGCGTCGAACCGCATTGCCGTGTCGCCGAACGCGGCGGCATATTCGCCGTGCGGATCGACCATCACGATATGCGCCTGCGGATGCTGTTCGCAGATGCGATGCAGGATCAGCGCCGCCGAGGTCGACTTGCCGGTCCCGGTCGATCCCAGCAGCGCGAAATGCTTGCCGAGCAGCGCATCGACCTGCAACGCGGCGCGCACGTCGCGGGTCGGATGGACATGGCCGATCTCGATCCGCGCGCGATCGTCGGCGGCATAGACCCGCCGCAGATCGTCGGTCGTCACCGCCTGCACCGCGGTACCCGGCAGCGGATAGCGCGTCACGCCGCGCCGGAAGCGATCGATGCTGTCGCCGATCGCCTCGCCCTCCCCCAGGAAATCGACCTCGGCGATCACCTGCTCGCCCGTATCGGCCAGCCGCATCGCGCGGATGCTGGCGACGACCCAGCGGCTGCCGACGCGCATCCGCACCTGCGATCCGATCTGTCCCCCGGCGGCGGTGACGGCATCGGGCAGATCGGCCAGCGCATGAATCTGCCCGAGGTCGAGCAGCAACCGGCTGGCAGGGCCGGATATGGCAAGGACCGTCCCGATCACCGGCGGCGGGACGGCAGGAGCAAGCGAAACCATGGCCATACCCTGCGCACGACAGGGTTAAGGCCGGGTATCAGATCATGTCGCCGCTCAACCGCTGGCACACCAGATCGAGCTGGCCGAGCGTCGAATAGCCGATGGTGATCGCCCCGCCCTGTTCGCCATGCACGATGCTGACCTTCAGCCCCAGCACGTCGCCCAGCTGCCGCTCCAGCGCGCGCAGGTCGGCATCGCTGGTGCCGTCGTCGCCCGCCAGCGGATCGCGCTGCCCCACGGCACGCTCGCGCGGCTTCGCCTCGCCCTTCGCGCCGCGCGCCAGCTTCTCGACCTCGCGCACCGACAGCCCCTTGGCGACGATCCGCTGGGCGATCGCCTCCGCCTCCGGCACATTGATGAGCGCGCGGGCATGGCCCATCGAGATGCGCTGGTCGCCGACCATCTCCTGGATGGCGCGCGGCAGGTCGAGCAGCCGCAGCAGGTTCGCGACATGGCTGCGCGACTTGGCCACCAGGTGCGCCAGTGCTTCCTGGGTATGGCCGAACTCGTCGATCAGGCGGCGATAGCCCTCCGCCTCCTCGATCGCGGTCAGGTCGCGGCGCTGGATATTCTCGACCAGCGCGATTTCCATCGTCTCGGCATCGGTCAGGTCGCGCACGACGACCGGCACCTCGTGCAGCCGTGCCCGCTGCGCCGCGCGCCAGCGCCGCTCGCCCGCGACGATCTCATAGCCCTTGCCGTGCGGGCGCACCACGATCGGCTGGATGATCCCGCGCGCGGCGATCGATTCCGCCAGCTCGTCCAGCGCCGCATCGTCGAAGAAGCGGCGCGGCTGCCCCGCCATCGGCGTCAGCGCGGTGATCGGCAACTGCCGCACGCCGACCGACGGCGTGGTGGAACCGCGCGCGGGCTGCCCCTCGCCCTCGACATCGCCGAACAGCGCGCTCAGCCCCCGGCCCAATCCGGCACGCGGTGCGCGACGCGGCGTCTGCGCCTCGCTCATGCCGCTTCCGCCAGCTTGGGCAGCCGCGCGATGACCTCGCGGGCCAGCGCGATATAGGCCTCCGACCCGGCGCAGCGATAATCGTAGATCAGCGCGGGCATGCCGTGGCTCGGCGCTTCGGACAGGCGCACGTTGCGCGGGATCACCGTGTCGAACACCACCTTGCCCAGCACCGCGCGCACATCGTCGCTCACCTGATCGGTCAGCCGGTTGCGCCGGTCGTACATCGTCAGCACCACGCCGAGGATCGACAGCCCCGGATTGAACCGCCCGCGAATCCGCTCGACGGTGCTGAGCAGCTGGCTCAGCCCCTCCAGCGCGAAGAACTCGCATTGCAGCGGCACCAGCAGCGCATGGCTCGCCACCATCGCATTGACCGTCAGCAGCCCCAGCGACGGCGGACAATCGACGAGGATCACGTCCCATTTGCCGCCGCTGGCCTCGACCACCCGGTCGAGGCGATGGGTGCGCGCCTCGAACTCGATCAGCTCGATCTCCGCGCCCGACAGGTCGACCGTGGCGGGCACGATCGACAGCCGCGGCACCTTGGTCGGGATCACCGCCTCGGTCAGCATCATGTCGCCGACCAGCAGGTCGTAGGTCGAGAACTGCCGGTCGTTCCGCCCGATCCCCAGCCCGGTCGAGGCATTGCCCTGCGGATCGAGGTCGAGGATCAGCACTTCGAGGCCAGTCGCCGCCAGTGCGGTGCCGACATTGATCGCGGTCGTCGTCTTGCCGACGCCCCCCTTCTGGTTCGCGATCGCGATACAGATCATGGCTTGTGCACTCCCGTAGCGATCACGATGGCCGATGCCGGATCGGTGATGCTGTGTTCCACGTGAAACGTTCCGCGCCAGACACGGCGCGCTTCGGCCAGTTCGTCGGCCGCGCTGCGCCCCTTGGGCAACAGCCATAGCGTATCGCGGTTCGCATGCCCAAGGCCGATTGCGAATAATGCGTCGAGCCTCGCCACCGCCCGCGCGCTGATGATCGCCGCCGGGTGGTCAGCGGGGAGGCGCTCGATCTTCGCCTGATGCACCACGACGTTGCCGAGGCCGAGATCGGCGGCGATCGCCTCCAGCAACTGCGCCCGCCGTGCCCGCGGTTCGACCAGCACCGTGCGCCGCCCGGTCAGGATCGCGGCGACGATGCCCGGAAAGCCCGCGCCCGATCCGATATCGATCCAGTCGCCGGGCCCCGCCGCATCGGCCAGCGGCACCAGTTGCGCCGAATCGAGGATGTGGCGCTCCCAGATATGCGGCACCGTCGATGCCGCGATCAGATTCTGGTGCGCCGTCTCCGCCACGATCCGGTCGGCAAAGGCCGCCAGCCGATCGACCTTCGCCGCATCGAACCGCTGCGCGATCCAGCCCTGCGCGTCCGCCTCGCTCATGCCGCCAGCCGCCCGCCGCGATGATGCAGCAGGATCGTGACCAGCGCGGCGGGCGTCACCCCCTGCACCCGGCCTGCCGCCGCCAGCGTCTCGGGCTGGGCGGCGGTGAGGCGCTCGATCATCTCGTTCGAGAGCCCCGGCACCCGTGCGAACGGGAAGTCGGTGGGCAGCACGACATGATCGTCGCGCGCCGCCGCCAGTTCCGCCGCCTGCCGTTCGAGATAGGGGGCATAGCGCGCATCCTCGACCAGCTCGGTCAGGATATCGTCGTCCGCGCTCACGCCCAGATGCGCCGGGGTGACGCCGTGCACCAGCAGCCATTCCATGCCGCTGCGGGTATCGGTCCCGCCGACCGGGGCGCCGCGCGACTGCAACGCGCCTGCCGGATGCCGCACCGCCAGTTCCGCCGCCAGCGCATCGCGCCGCCCGGCCCGCGCCCGGTTGAACGCCATCCGTTCGGGCGACAACAGCCCCGCGTCTTCCGCAATGCCGCCCAGCCGCGTAGTCGCGTTGTCGGAGCGCAGCCGCAGCCGATATTCCGCGCGCGCGGTCATCATCCGGTAGGGCTCGGACACGCCCTGCAACACCAGATCGTCGATCATCACCCCGATATAGCTCGACGCGCGATCGAGGATCAGCGGCGCGAGCCCCAGCGCATGGGCGGTGGCATTGGCACCCGCCACCAGCCCCTGCCCGCCCGCTTCCTCATAGCCGGTCGTGCCGTTGATCTGCCCGGCGAAATACAGCCCGGTCAGCGCGCGCAACCCCAGCGTCGCATCCAGCGCGCGCGGATCGATATAGTCATATTCGACCGCATAGCCCGGCGTCTCGATCACCACCCGTTCCAGCCCGGCGACGCTGCGCAGCATCGCCAGCTGCACATCGGTCGGCAGCGAGGTCGAGACGCCGTTGGGATAGACCAGATGCGTGTCGAGTCCCTCGGGTTCGAGGAAGATCTGATGCCCGTCGCGGTCGCCGAAGCGATGCACCTTGTCCTCGATCGACGGGCAATAGCGCGGCCCCCGCCCCGCGATCGATCCCGAGAACAATGGCGACCGGTCCAGCCCGGCGCGGATGATATCGTGCGTCGCCGCCGTGGTCCGGGCGATGGCGCAGGCGAGTTGCGGCAGTCGCTGCGCCGGATCGCTCAGCGGCGACATGGTCCACACCTCGCGGTCCGACGGCTGCTCGGGCAGCGCCGCCCAGTCGATCGTCCGCCCGTCGAGCCGCGGCGGCGTGCCGGTCTTGAGCCGCGCGATCGGCAGCGACAAGTCGCGCAACTGCTGTCCCAATCGCGTCGCCGCCCGCTCCCCGATCCGCCCGCCGACCGACCGCTCGTCCCCCCTGAACATCGTGCCGCCGAGGAACGTGCCGGTCGCCAGCACCACCGCGCCGGCGCCGATCAGCATACCATCGGCCAGTTCGACGCCCGTCACCCGATCGCCTGCCACGGTCAGCGCCACGCTGTCGCAGCCGATGACGGTCAGGTTCGGATGCGCCAGCAGCGCCTTGACCGCCGCGGCATAGCGCACCCGGTCGGCCTGCACCCGCGGCCCCTGCACCGCCGATCCCTTGCTGCGGTTCAGCATGCGGTGATGGATCGCCGCGCCATCCGCCGCACGCGCCATCACCCCGCCCAGCGCGTCGATCTCGCGGACGATATGGCCCTTGCCGAGCCCCCCGATCGCCGGGTTGCACGACATCGCTCCGATCCGCGCCGGATCGAAGTCGATCAGCGCAGTCCGCGCCCCACGCCGCGCCGCCGCATGGGCGGCTTCGGTACCGGCATGGCCGCCACCGACGATCACTACATCGAACGTCATCATTTCCATCGTTCCACGTGGAACATCATTTCCCGATACAGAAGTGCCCGAACAGCCCGTCGAGCATCGCTTCGGTGGCGTGCTGCCCGGTCAATGCCGCAAAGCCGTTAAGAACATATCGCAATTCTTCGGCGAGCAACAGCGGATCATGCTGCGCCGCCGCGCGGTGCAATGCGGCGGCGGCAGTCCGGGCATGGTCGGCCTGACGACGGTTGAGCGCCAGTTCGTCGACCCTGGGCAACAACGCCTTCGCCCGATCGGCCAGCGCCTGCCACAGCGCCTCCATCCCCGCGCCCGTCTCCGCCGACACGCCGATCCGCTCCGGCGGTGCGACGCGACCGGGCAGGTCGGCGCGCGGCCACAGCGCCAGCGCGCCCGGCGGCGGCGCATCGTCGCCCAGCCACAGCACGATGTCCGCCCCCGCCATCGCCGCCCCTGCCCGATCGATGCCGATCGCCTCGATCGCATCGTCGGTCGCATCGCGTAGCCCCGCGGTATCGAGGAACAGCCACGCGACCCCTTCGCGCACCACCGGCGTCTCGATCACGTCGCGGGTCGTCCCCGCCACCGGCGATACGATCGCCGCATCGCGCCCGACCAGCGCGTTGAGCAGCGTCGACTTGCCCGCATTGGGCGGCCCGGCCAGCACCACGCGGATGCCGTCGCGCAACCGCTCGACCGGCGGCGCGGCGAGTACGGCATCGATGGCGCCCGCCAGCGCCACCGCCTGTACCCGAATGCCGTCGAGCACCGCATCGCCCGCATCGACGTCGTCCTCGTCGCCATGGTCGAGGATCGCCTCGACCTGCGCCGCCAGCATCGTCGCATCGGCGGACCAGCGTGCGACCTGTCGCCGCAATCGTCCGCCGCTGGTATCGATCGCGAGGCGTCGCTGCGCTTCCGTCTCCGCCGACAACAGGTCGGCCAGCCCTTCCGCCTCGGTCAAGTCGATCCGGCCATGCGCCAGTGCCCGCCGGGTGAACTCGCCCGGCTCGGCGGGGCGCAGGCCGGGGATGGCCGCCAGCTCGGCCTCGACCGCCGCGACCACCGCCCGCCCGCCGTGCAGGTGCAGTTCGACCAGATCCTCGCCGGTCGCGGTGTTCGGGGCGTCGAACACCAGCACCACCGCCCGGTCGAGCAGCGCGCCGTCGCCCGTTCTGCGCAACCTTCGCAACCTTGCCGCGCGCGGCGGCGGCAAGGTGCCCGCCAGCGCGGTCACCGCCGCGCGCGCGCCCGCGCCCGACACCCGCACCACCGCGATGGCGGCGGGCGGGCGACCGCTCGACACGGCAAAGATCGTGCTCGCCATCGGCTCAGCCGCCGCGCGTGGCACTCTCGAACATCTTGCGCCAGAAGGTCATGCCCGCCTCGCCCATCGGCGCCCAGCTCTTCATCATCTGGTCGAGCAGCTCGGGGCTGGCCCCCTTCTCCATCGTGTCGGTCAGCATCTGGACATAGCGGTCGTGCACCGGGGTGAAATCGGGCAGGCCCATCGCGCGGCGCGCCTCTTCGGGGGTGCAGTCGACGGTGACGTTGATCTTCATGGGCTCCCCCGGGTTCGGTGTTATGCCCCATGCATAGGGTCGAATGGTTCGGAATGCGAGAACGCCCGCGCTTCCGGCAAAGGAAGCGCGGGCGCTCCGGGCGGACATGGGCGAAGCCCATGTCGTCGGTCGGGCGTTCCAGCCCGCCGGCCGGATCGATGCGAGTCAGGCGGCGGCACGCCGCCTGCCGCATTCGATCACTGATTCATGCTGTCGAAGAAGTCCTCGTTGGTCTTGGAATTCTTCATCTTGTCGAGCAGGAACTCCATCGCGTCGACGGTGCCCATCTGCATCAGGATGCGGCGCAGCACCCACATCTTGGACAGCTTGGTCTTGTCGACCAGCAGCTCTTCCTTGCGCGTACCCGACTTGCCGACGTCCAGCGCCGGGAAGATGCGCTTGTCCGCCACCTTGCGGTCGAGCACGATTTCCGAGTTGCCGGTGCCCTTGAACTCCTCGAAGATCACCTCGTCCATGCGGCTGCCGGTATCGATCAGCGCGGTGGCGATGATCGACAGCGACCCGCCCTCCTCGATGTTGCGCGCCGCGCCGAAGAAGCGCTTGGGCCGCTGCAATGCGTTCGCATCGACACCGCCGGTCAGCACCTTGCCCGACGACGGCACGACCGTGTTGTACGCCCGGCCCAGCCGCGTGATCGAATCGAGCAGGATCACCACGTCCTTCTTGTGCTCGACGAGGCGCTTGGCCTTTTCGATCACCATTTCGGCGACCTGCACATGGCGCTGCGCCGGTTCGTCGAAGGTCGAGGAGATCACCTCGCCCTTCACGCTGCGCTGCATGTCGGTGACTTCCTCCGGGCGCTCGTCGATCAGCAGGACGATCAGGAACACTTCGGGATGGTTGTCGGTGATCGCCTTGGCGATATTCTGGAGCAGCACCGTCTTGCCGACGCGCGGCGGGGCGACGATCAGCGACCGCTGGCCCTTGCCCTGGGGGCTGACAATGTCGATCACCCGCGCCGACTTGTCCTTGATCGTCGGGTCGAGCTGGTCGAGCGTCAGCTTCTGCTCGGGATAGAGCGGGGTGAGGTTGTCGAAATTGACCCGGTGGCGCACCGCATCGGGATCGTCGAAATTGACCGAGACGAGCCGGGTCAGCGCGAAATAGCGCTCGCCGTCCTTGGGCGCGCGCACCTCGCCCTCGACGGTGTCGCCGGTGCGAAGCCCATGCTTGCGCACCTGGTTGGGCGAGACATAGATGTCGTCCGGCCCCGCGAGATAGTTCGCTTCCGGGCTGCGCAGGAAGCCGAAGCCGTCCTGCAGCACCTCGATCGTGCCGACCCCCATGATCTGCTCGCCGTTCTCGGCGCGCGCCTTGAGGATGGCGAACATCAGGTCCTGCTTGCGCATGGTCGACGCGCCTTCGACCCCCAGTTCCTCGGCCATGGAGACGAGTTCGGCGGGAGCGTGCTTCTTTAGGTCTTTGAGGTGCATGGGGGGTCCGGGACAGCGATGGGGAGGCAGGGTCGGCACTCAGGCGGACGCAAGCGGCTGGGACGGGCGCACCGAGGACCGGGCACCACTGCCGCCGGACCTAGGTCCTGTCCCCGATCAAGTCAAGCCGACACGCCGGTGCTAGTTGGACGAGGCAGCACCCCTGGCGGCACGGTCGAACATGACGAACGTCTCGGCGACGGTGCGCATCCGTGCGGCATATTGCGCGCTGGTCGCGGCGGTCACCGTATCGGGCAGGCGCCGCACCCGCTCGACCTCGATCGGGATATCGATCGCAGGTGCAGCCACGCCGATCCGTCCGATGAAATACGCCAGGGCGACCAGCAGCGGCTGCCGTTCGGCCGGGCGCACCTGCTCCAGCCGCGTGGCGACCACCGCCGCACAGCGTATGTCGTCGGCGACATCGGTTGCGGGTACCCCCTGCATCGCGATCAACCATGCCAGCATCGCATCCCCCTCAGAACGGCTTGACCACCGCCAGCACCACCGCCGCGATCGCCGCCAGCGCGGGCAGCTCGTTCGCCAGCCGCAACTGCTTCGGGGTCAGCGTCGGCCGCCCCGCCGCCAGCTTCCTTGCATAGCCGACCGCCCAGCCGTGATAGCCGGTCAGCACCACCACCACCAACAGCTTGGCGTGCAGCCACCCCAGCCCCGCGCCGCCCTCGAACAGCCCGACATTGGCCGCCAGCGTCAGCCCCAGCACCCACACCGCGATCATCGCCGGGGTCAGGATCATCCGCCTGAGCAGCGCCTCGCGCCGCACCCAGCGCGCCGGTTCGGCCGGATCGTCCAGACCCTCCTGATGATGCACCAGATAGCGCGGCAACATGAACAGCCCCGCCATCCAGAAGATGACGAAGACGATATGCGCCGCCTTCACCCAGAGATACGCGCCGCCCAGAAACCCGCTCATCCGCGCACCCTCGCCACCAGCCGCTCGACATGCGCGATCGGCGTGTCCTGCTGGATACCATGGCCGAGGTTGAAGACATGCGGCCTTGTCGGAAAGGCCGCCAGCACCCGGTCGACCCCCGCATCGAGCGCCGCACCGCCCGCGATCAGCAGCAGCGGATCGAGATTGCCCTGCACCGGAAGCCCTTGCGGAAGCACTGCGTTCGCCCACGCCGGATCGACCGTCTCGTCCAGCCCGATCGCATCCGCGCCCGTCTCGCGCGCATAGGCCGCGAGCTTGCCGCCCGCGCCCTTGGGGAAGCCGATCACCGGTACGCCCGGCCGCGCCTCGTGCAACCGCGCGACCAGCCGCGCGGTCGGCGCGATCACCCATGCCTCGAACTGCTGCGGCGACAGGCTCCCTGCCCAGCTGTCGAACAGCTGCACCGCCTCGACCCCGGCATCGATCTGGCCGAGCAGATAGGTGAAGGTCGCCTCCTCGATCGCCTCGATCAGCGATCCGAACGCCGCCGGATCGGCATGCGCCAGCCGCCGTGCCGCCGCCTGCTCCTTCGATCCCTGCCCCGCGACCATATAGGTGGCGACGGTCCACGGCGATCCGGCGAAGCCGAGGAAGGTCACACCCGGGGGCAGCATCGCCGCCACCTGCCGCACCGTCTCGTACACCGGGTCGAGCCGTTCGGGCGCGGCGGTCAGCGCCGCCCATGCCCCGTCGACCAGCGGCGGGGCGAGGCGCGGCCCCTCCCCCGCCTCGAACCACAGGTCCTGCCCGAGTGCGTGCGGGATGACGAGGATGTCGCTGAACAGGATCGCCCCGTCGAACCCGAAGCGGCGCAGCGGCTGCACAGTCACTTCGGCGGCGGCGGCACTGTCATGCACCAGCGCGAGGAATCCGCCCTTCTCCGCCCGGAGCGCGCGATATTCGGGCAGGTACCGCCCGGCCTGACGCATCAGCCAGAGCGGCGGGCGCGGCTGGCGATGTCCACGCAGCGTCGCGAGCAGCGGTTTCGGTTCGGTCGGAACGGTCAGGCGAGCCTCCACACCATAAGAGGATTCAAGAAAGGTTGGGGAAGTGGTTGGGCGGTGGACAACGGGGCTTATGGGGGATTGCCCGGATTGCCAACAGATTGACTCATCCGGACTCCGCGGGAGTCCCGCGATTCCCGCAGGCTTATCCACGTTATCCACAGCCTGTGGATAAAATCGGCCCCTGTGCGGGGCGTGTGAATCCCCTGTGGATAACTTCCGACTTATCCACAGCTTTGCAGGGGGTCCGGCTTACGCTAGCGGTTCTCCGCGAGTTATCCACAGGCTTGTCCACAGCGGGAATCGGCGATGCGCCTTCACCTCCATCTCCTGTCCGATTCCACCGGCGAGACGCTGGAGAACATCGCCAAGGCGGCGCTGGCGCAGTTCGACGATGTGGATACCATGCGCCATTTCTGGCCGATGGTCCGCTCCGAGACGCATCTCGAGCGGATCCTGTCGGAGATCGCGGTCAATCCCGGCCTCGTGCTCTATACGCTGGTCAATCCGGCGATCCGGCGGATGCTGGAGGCGCGCTGCGCGGCATTGGGCCTGCCCGCGGTCGCGCCGATGGACGCGGTCAGCAACGCGCTCTCCAACCTGCTGGGACAGGAGGCCAAGGCCCGGCCGGGGCGGCAGCACAGCCTCGACGCCGCCTATTTCGCGCGGGTGGAGGCGATCCAGTGGACCATCGCCCATGACGACGGCATCGCCTCGGAGGATTGGGAGGAGGCCGATATCGTGCTGGCGGGCGTGTCGCGCTCGTCCAAGACGCCGACGTCGATCTATCTCGCCAATCGCGGCTACAAGGCCGCGAACATCCCGATCGTGGTCGAAAGCCCGCCGCCGCCGATCCTCTTCACGCTGAAGAACCCGCTGGTCGTGGGGCTGACGACCAGCGCCGACCGGCTGATCGCGATCCGGCGCAACCGGCTGCTGTCGCTCAACCAGATGCCCGACACCGATTATGTCGAACAGGATGCGGTGGTGCGCGAACTGTCCTATGCGCGGCGGATGTTCGCGGATAACGGCTGGCCGGTGATCGACGTGACCCGCCGCTCGATCGAGGAGACGGCGGCGGCGATCATCACCTTGTGCAACGAACGCCGACTGGAGCCGCGCGCATGAGTTTCGTCCTCGCCTCGATGAGCGCCGCCCGGCGGGCGATGCTGGATGCGGCGGGCATCGCGCACGACGCGATCCCGAGCGGGCTGGACGAGGATGCGGCCAAGGCGGCGCTGGCGGCCGAGGCGCTCAAGCCCCGCGACCTGGCGGACGCCCTTGCCGAAATGAAGGCGATGCGCGCCGCGACGCGGGTGCCGGGCACCCTGGTGCTGGGCGCGGATTCGGTGGTGGCGCTGACCGACGGGACGGTGCTCGACAAGCCGGTCGACCGTGCCGACGCCGCGCGCCACCTGCGTAGCCTGGCCGGGGGGCGGCACGACCTGTTCAGCGCGGCGGTGATCGTCGAGGGCGGGCGTCCGGTCTGGCGGCACGTCGGCCATGCGAAGCTGACCGTCCGGCCGATGTCCGACGGCTTCATCGAATCCTATCTCGACGCCGAATGGCCCGCCGTCGCGGGCTGTGTCGGCTGCTTCCGCATCGAGGGGCCGGGGGTGCAGCTGTTCGACCGGATCGACGGCGATCCCTGGACGATCCTCGGCCTGCCGCTGCTCGAACTGCAACGCTATCTGCGCCACCGGGGACTATTGCCGCAATGACGCCCTATGCCGAGGTGATCGGCGATCCGATCGCCCAGTCCAAGTCGCCGCTGATCCACGGCTTCTGGCTCCGCCAGCTCGGGATCGATGCCGAGTATCGCAGGGCGCACGTCACGCCGGAGGGGCTTGCCGATTATTTCGCGGCGCGGCGCGTCGATCCGGCCTGGCGCGGATGCAACGTCACCGCGCCGCACAAGCTGGCCGTGCTCGACCATGTCGCCGATCCGGGCGACGTGCGCGGCTCGATCGGCGCGATCAATACGGTGTTCCGGGGCGAGGACGGCGACTGGATCGGGACCAACACCGACGCGGCGGGCTTCCATGCCCCGATCGCGGGACTCGACCTGACGGGCAAGCCGGTGGCGGTCATCGGTGCCGGGGGGGCGGCGCGCGCGATCCTGTTCGCGCTGTCGCGGCTGGGGGTCGGGCGGGTCACGGTGCTCAACCGCAACGTGCTGAAGGCGGCGGGGCTGCTCGCGCAGTTCGGCCTGAAGGGCGACGCGCTGCCGCTCACCGCGCCGCTGCCGCCGGTAAAGCTGCTGGTCAACGCCAGCACGCTGGGCATGACCGGTCAGCCGCCGCTGACCGTCGACCTCTCGCCGCTGCCCGATGATGCGGTGGTGTACGATGCGGTGTACGCCCCGATCGAGACCGGCCTGCTGGCCCAGGCGCATGGCCGCGCCCTCGATACGGTCGACGGGCTGGAGATGCTGGTCGGACAGGCGGCGCTGGCGTTCGAGCTCTTCTTCGGCGTCGCCCCGCCGCGCGACCGCGACGACGAACTGCGCGCGTTGCTGCTGGGGTGATGCGCCCGTCCCGCCCTGCCGAAACCCGTGGCACGAGTGTAAAGTTTGTACATTTTGACCGCCGGACCCGCGCCCGGTGACGCAGGCGGCGCGCCCGTTCGTCCTCGGCCTCACCGGATCGATCGGCATGGGCAAGTCGACCGTCGCCGCGATGTTCCGTGACCTCGGCGTGCCGGTGTTCGACGCCGATGCCGCGGTCCACGCGCTGCAGGGGCCGGGCGGCGCGTTGCTGCCCGCGATCGAGGCGGCGTTTCCCGGCACGACCTCCGCTGCCGGAGTCGATCGCCCCGCCCTGCGCGCCGCGATCTTCGGCGATGCCGCCGCGCGCCGCCGACTCGAAGCGATCGTCCATCCCGCGGTCGCCGCCGAACGGGAACGCTTCCTTCGGCTCCATGCCGCCGCACCGCTGGTCGTGCTCGACGTGCCCTTGCTCTACGAAACCGGCGGCGAGCGCTACTGCGATGCCGTGGCGGTCGTCTCCGCCCCGGCAGCGGTCCAGCGCGTCCGCGTCCTCGCCCGCCCCGGCATGACCGAAACCGCCTTCGCCGCCATCCTCGCCAGCCAGCTGCCCGATGTCGAGAAGCGTGCCCGCGCCACCCATGTGATCGATACCGGCACGACGCCCGCCGCGACGCGGGCACGGGTCGCGGCGCTGGTCGCTTGCATGGGCGCGGGGGAAGGCGGATAAGGTAGCGATGCGCGAGATCGTGTTCGACACCGAGACCACCGGGTTCAAATTCTCCGAAGGCGACCGGCTGGTCGAGATCGGCTGCGTCGAGCTGGTCAACCGGGTGGAGACGGGCGCGACCTTCCACCGCTATTTCAACCCCGGCCGCTCGATGCCGGCGGAGGCGCAGGCGGTGCACGGCCTGTCCGACGCCTTCCTCGCCGACAAGCCCGCCTTCCCGACCGCGATCGACGAGCTGCTGGCGTTCCTCGGCGATGCGCCGCTCGTCGCGCACAATGCGAATTTCGATTTCGGCTTCCTCAACGGCGAGCTGCAACAGGCGGGATATGCGCCGATCGCGATGTCGCGGATGGTCGATACGCTGGCGATCGCGCGCAGCCGCCATCCCGGCGCCAAGCACACGCTCGACGCGCTGTGCAGCCGCTTCGGGATCGACCGCAGCCGCCGCGTGCTGCACGGCGCGCTGCTCGACGCGCAGCTGCTGTCGCAGGTCTATGTCGAGCTGATGGGCGGGCGGCAGATCGGCTTCGGGCTGGACGCCGCGCCTGCCCCCGTCGTCGTCGAACGGGTGGAGACGGTCGCCGCCCCGCAGCCCCGCCCGCCGCGCACCTTCCATGCCAGCGAGGCCGAACTGGCCGCGCATGCCGCCTTCATCGCCACGCTGAAGGAACCGTTATGGGCACAGTCGGCGCCCTGAGGCGTTGACGCCCCCCGCTTTCAGCGGTTTTCGAGTACCACAATGACGGAGGATTACATGGACATCCGGGTTTCGGGGCACCAGGTCGACACTGGCGACGCGCTGAAGGTGATGGTCCAGGACCGGCTCCAGGGCATCGCCGACAAATATTTCCAGCGCGCGATCTCTGCGACCGCGACGTTCGGCAAGGGGCCGCACGACAACGGCTTCGTCTGCGACATCGTGTGCCATGTGACCCAGGGCCTCGTCCTCAAGGGGCATAACACCGGCCAGGATGCGCAGGGCGCGTTCGTCGGTGCGGCGGACAAGATCGAGAAGCAGCTGCGCCGCTACACCCGCCGCCTGAAGGACCGCAACGCGGCACAGGTCGTGGCGATGACCGAGGCGGGCGGATACGACAACGGCTTCGACAATGCGGGCTATACCGTGTTCGGCGGCAACGACGATCATGACGAGGAGGTGGCCGACGCCCCGCTCATCATCGCCGAGACGCGGGTCGACGTGCCCGATGCCAGCGTGTCCGACGCGGTGATGATGCTCGACCTGCGCAACACCAACGCGCTGCTGTTCCTGAACAGCGGCACCGGCGCGTTCAACATGGTCTATCGCCGCCACGACGGCACGATCGGCTGGGTCGAACCCAACCGTGCGGCACAAGCGTCATAGTGTACGATTTCCACGACCTGGTATCGCCGAAGTCGGTGCTGGCGGACGTGTCCGTCGGCACCCGCAAGGCATTGTTCGCGCAGCTCGGCACCGTGGCGGGGGCGGTGTTCGACACGGATCCGCGCGCGGTGGCCGAGTTGCTCGCGGAACGCGAACGGCTGGGATCGACCGCGTTCGGCGGCGGCATCGCCATTCCCCATGCGCGGATCGCATCGCTGGGGCAGGTCGGCGGGGTGTTCCTGCGCCTCGCCCGCCCGCTCGATTTCGCGGCGGTCGACGATCTGCCGGTCGATCTGGTGTTCGCGCTGTTCTCGCCGCCCAATGCGGGCAGCGATCATCTGAAGGCGCTGGCGCGGGTGTCGCGGGCCCTGCGCGATGCAGCGTTCCGCGCGAAGCTGCGCGGGGCGGGGTCCGCCGACGCGCTCTACGCGCTGCTGTCAGGCGTAGAGGCACGTGACGCCGCCTGAGCCGCCCGCGGGCGAGGCGGCGCATTTCCGGGCACTGGAGGCGCTCTACGCCGCGGCCCCGGTCAACCGGCTGTTCGATTCGCGGCTGGAGATCGTGGGGGCGGGCCATGCGCGCATCCATTTCACGATCGATCCGCGCCACTTCCATGCGGCGGGCGCGGCGCACGGCACCGCCTATTTCAAGATGCTCGACGATGCCGCCTTCTATGCCGCCAACACGCTCGTCACCGATCGCTTCCTGCTGACCACCGCGTTCAACCTGCTGCTCACCCGCCCGCTCGGGCCGGGGCCGGTGGTGGCGGAGGGGCGCTGGGTCAGCGGGCGGCGGCGGGTGTTCATCGCCGACGCGCACCTGATCGATGCCGAGGGCGAGGAGGCGGCGCGCGGTACCGGCACCTTCATGAAAAGCCGCATCCCGCTCGCCACCCTGCCGGGCTATCGTACCCCGTGAGCGGCCTGCCCACGGCACTACTGGTCGGGGGTTTCGTGCGCGCGGTGGAGGCGGCGGGCGGGCAGGCGATGGTGCTGGCGCGCGGCGACGCCGAGTCCGGAATCGTCCTGCTGCTGACGATCGATCGCACGGGCGCAGCCGCCCTGTTCGAGCGCGAACGCGATCTCGACGGGCGGGCCAGGATCGTCCGGCGCAAACCCGATCTGGCGAGCGAAGGCGAGCTTACCCGCTACTGGCAGGAACGACGCCGCAACGACCCGGACCTGTGGGTGGTCGAGGCGATCGTCGCAGGCGGCGAACGGTTGGCCGCTGAAACCCTGTGGGCTGATTGACACAGGACCGTAACGAAACCTAAGCGGCGTGCATCAGGCACACGCGTTGTGCCGGTCGGGGTGCGATACCGATCGGTTACGCAGTCGGGGGGCAAGTCCGGTCGCCGGGCCTTCGTTCGCGAAGGGCACGTCGGTCGCGCACCAACCGCATAATATTGACGACAGATGAAGCTGCGCTTCCCCACGGCGACGATCGCCGCCGTGACCTTTCTTGCCGGACTCGCTGCCGGCCTCGCCTCGCCGGTGATCGCGGAAGAAACCGCATCGCCGACCAGGGTTACCAACCTTCGGACCACCCCGACGGTTCCCGCGAACGCCCCGGTGCAGTTCGCCCCCCCTGCCGAAGTCGTGCAGGACCTCTCCGCAAAGCCGGCCGTCGCCACCGACGACGCCACCGCGGATGCGAGCGTCGCCGACACGGACACCGATTTCTCCTCGCTCGATGCCGCGGTTGCCGCACAGAGCGCCGCGATCGACGACGAAGAGCTCAACTGCCTCGCCGTCAGCGTCTATTACGAATCGAAGGGCGAACCGCTCTCGGGTCAGCTCGCCGTCGCCGACGTCATCCTCAACCGCACCACCTCGGGCCGTTTCCCCAAGTCGGTCTGCTCGGTCGTCAAGCAGCCGGGGCAGTTCTCGTTCGTGAAGGGCGGCAAGCTGCCCGAGATCGACACCAGCCGCCGCGCATGGAAGACCGCCGTCGCCGTCGCCCGCGTCGCCACCAAGGATCTGTGGGAGAGCCCGGCCAAGGACGCGCTCTATTTCCACGCCCGGCACCTCAGCCCGAACTGGGGCAAGGCACGGGTCGCCTCGGTCGGGAATCACGTCTTCTATCGCTGAACCGGCCCTTCCCATGTTCGCATGATGTTCCTATGATGCGGCGATGGTGAGTCTTGCCGCCCCTCGCGATTTCGTCCCCGCGCCCGATACCCATCCGCTGATCGCCGCCGAAGTCGCGCGCGGCGTCACGCGGATGCTGCTCGCGCATGACCTGACCGCGATGGCCGAGGTGCCGCTCGACGGCGGGCGGCGCGCCGATCTGATGGCGATCGATGCGCGGGGGCAGATCGTGATCGTCGAGATCAAGGTGTCGCGCGCCGACCTGCTCGGCGACGGCAAGTGGACCGACTATCTCGGCCACTGCGACCGCTATTTCTGGGCGGTGCCTGCCGGGTTCGATGCCGGCCCCTTGAACGGCGAGGCGTTCCTGCCCGAGCGGACCGGGATCATCGTCGCCGACCGCTACGACGCGACGATCCTGCGCGAGGCGGCGACGACCCCCCTGCCCGCGCACGTCCGCAAGCGTTGTACCCTTGCCTTCGCCAGACGCGCGGCGCGGCGGCTGATCGGCACGATCGACCCGGACGCGATCCAGGGCTGGTAACGAAGCGACCTATCCGTTCGTCCCGAGCGACGTCGAGGGACGTGCCACGGCCGTCGCGTTCCTGCCCCGGATCCGCCTCAGAACCGCCGCCACAGCGTCCCCGCCGCCCAGCCGAAGCCGACCGACAGCAGCACCGCGACCAGCCCGTAGAGCACCGATGCCCGCTCGGCGGCGGTGGCGACGAAGCGCTCGAACCCCGATTTGCGGATGTCGATCTCGCGCACCGCCGCCGCCAGCACGCGACCGTCACGGATCAGGAAGGTCTCGGCGGTGAAGGTGCCGACCGGCACCCGCGCCGGGATTGCGATCGCCGCGCGGTACAGCACGTCGTCGGTGATCTCGACCGCGTTCGGCAGTTCGCGGTACAGCCCGGCACGGCGGCGCAGGTCGACGAACCCGGCGGCGAAGCGCGCCTGGTCTGCCGCCGACGTGCCCGCAGTGGGCGAGAGTTGCAGGCTGTCCAGCCCCAGTTCGTAGATCGCGCGGGTGCGTTCATCGACGATCCGCCCGATCGGGCGCGAGGAGGCGATGGCATAGAAGGACGGGGCCGAGCGGTAGCTGATCCGGTCGGCATTGACCCAGATGCCCGCCACCTTCTCCTTCTCGCGCACCACGATCGATTCGGGCGGGCCCTTCACCACCACCACGATCTCGGCGGGACGGTCCCCCTGCGGCACCCGCCCGCCGGGATAGAGGATCGCGCCGAACAGCAGCAGGTCGGCGCCCGTGAAACTATACGCGATGCGCACGTCGCGGCTCGACACGTCGGGCACCAGCACCGGCGCGCCCGTCGCCCCCAGCAACAGCGGCGATGCGAGCGCCAGGGCGGCGATGCGCCGCCTCACGCGGGCTGCACCGTATAGATGTCGTCGGGCCGCCATCCGAGCCCCAGCGCCATGCGGAACGCCACCGCCAGCACGATGATCGCGAGCGCGAGGCGGAGATACTCCGGCTTGGCCTTTTGCGCGAACCGCGCACCGATCTGCGCGCCCGTCACCGATCCGACGAGCAGCAGCACCGCCAGCACGATATCGACCGCCTTGGTCGTCAGCGCATGGACCATCGTGGCGGCGGCGGTCACGAACAGGATCTGGAACAGCGAGGTGCCGACCACCACCCGCGTTCCCATGCCGAGCAGATAGAGCATCGCGGGCACGAGGATGAATCCGCCGCCCACCCCCAGCAGCACCGTCAGCATGCCCGTCGCGAACCCCAGCAGCAGCGGCGCGAGCGGCGAGATATACAGCCCCGAGGCATAGAAGCGCCAGCGCAAGGGGAGCGCCGCGACCAGCGGATGATGCCGCCGCCGCGCAGGCCGGGGCGGGATCGCGCCGCGCAGCACCCGCACCGCGCCGATTGCTTCCTTCAGCATCAGCCCGCCGATCGACCCCAGCATCACGACATAGAGGATGGCGATGACGGTATCGATCTGCCCGCTCGATTGCAGCAGGCGAAAGACGAACGCGCCCGCGACCGATCCCAGCACGCCGCCCGCCACCAGTACCCCGCCCATGCGGAAGTCGACCCCGCCACGTCGCAGATGCGCGAACACCCCCGACACGCTGGCCCCCGTCACCTGGCTGGCGGCGGAGGCGGCGGCGACGGTCGGCGGGATGCCGTAGAAGATCAGCAGCGGCGTGGTCAGGAACCCGCCGCCCACCCCGAACATGCCCGACAGGAACCCGACGCCGCCGCCCAGCAGCACGATCACCAGCGCATTGACCGACAGATTGGCGATGGGGAGGTAGAGATCCATGGCGAACATGGGTTAGCCGCTTCCCCGCCGCGCGGCCAGCGGGCGCGGGCGTTAAAGTCTGCTCCACGTACGTCGAAGCGGTACCGGCCCGCTCCCCACCCGGCCACCCACGCCAGTATCCTGATGGGTGGCCGGGTGCGGGTAGCCCAGCAAAGTACTGTTTTGCTGGAACCCGTGGGGGAGCGGGCCGGTACCGCGCTGATCCGCCTTTGCTGGATCGGACCCTAAAAGTCGCTGCCCAGCGTCAGCGCCGGGCCGGAGCCGGGCGCGGCATTGCCGCCGATACGCTGTCGCCAGTCGAGCGAGAGGCGGACCGGCACCCGCCCGACCGGTAGCGCCAGTACCGCCGACGGGCCGATGTCGATCCGCTGCCCCTCACGCTGCGCTGCGCCCCAGCCGCCGATGCCGAGGCGCAGTTCGGCCCGCCCGACCTGTGCGACGGGGTGCAGCGCGCGCACCGCGCCGTCGGCATAGGGTTCGATGCCCGTCCGCGCGACCGCACCCGCCTGTCCATAGGCTTCGAGAGCGAACCCGCCGGGCAGGTCCGGCCGGTCGATGCCCGCGATCGCACCCAGCCCGACGCCGCTGGCGCTGCGATCGAGCGCGACGCGCCGTTCGACGACCAGCGCGACCGGCGCGGCGGGGCGCCACTCGACGCCCAGCGCCGCCTCGTGTCCCGGCCCGGCGAGGGGCGTCGCCAGCCGTCCGGCCAGCGCGAAGCGGCCGTCGGGCACGACCGGCATCCGCATCCGCACCCCCGCCTGCCCGCCGCCCAGCTGCACCGGCCCGCCGGTCGCGTCGCCGCCGCGTGCCATCGCCCACAGGCTGAAGGTCGGATGCGGCCGGTCGGGCGGCAGCAGTACGCCAACCGGGGGGGACGCGGGCTCGATCACCGTCGTCGCCCCGAACGTCGCCAGCGCGAGCAGCGCCAGCTCGATGCGCGCCTCGCTCCGTTCGGGGCGGGCGAGTCCGGGCAGCTCGGGATAGCCGAACGGCACGACCATGCCGTGTGGGGCCGGTCGCCTCGCTGCGGCGAGCGGGATCGGCGAGCGCCGTTCGATCCGCGGCGGCAGCGCGGCGATCGGGTGCCGCATCGCCCCCGCGACGGGCACCGCAGCGCGGATCGCCTGCGGCAGGGTCGCCCCCTCCGGCCACAGCAGCACGATCCGCAGCGTGATCCAGCCCCCGGCGACCAGCCCCAGAAAGCGCAGCGGCCGCCCGCGTCCAGTTGGGCCGTGCACGCTCACGCCTGGGGGAGTTCCGCCATGTCGGGAAAGTGATGCGCGGTCTTGTCCCACGCCAGCCGCCCGTGCCGCAGCGATGCGACATAGCGACCGATCGCCCGCCGCGCGGCGAGCAGCGCAACGAGATTGGCGACGAACAGCCGCGGGATCGACCGCCATGCCTCGCCGCGGCCATAGCTGCGCCGGACCATCGCGAAGCGGACGACGATCCGCCAGCCGAGCAGCAGCAGGTTGACGCCGAGCAGCGCCTGCATCGCCGCGTGCGGCAGCGGCGGTTCGCTCCCGGTGACGGCGTGTCCGACCAGCGCCAGCCCCCATGCGAGCAACGCCAGATAGGCGACCGCCAGCACGGGGATCGCCAGGATCGCGCGCCGGTCGCGCATCCGCATCCAGTGTTCGCGCAGGTTCCCGCCGCGCTGCCAGCCGGTGCGATCCCATCCGGCCAGTGCGATACCGGTCATCCAGCGCGCCTTCTGCCGCACGGCGGTGGCGAGGGTCGCGGGGAAATAGGCGCGCACCGCTACCGGCGGCCCGCCGGGATGTTCCAGCACGCGGGCGAACACGCCGCGACCGCCGAGCGCGCGCACGGTCAGCCCCAGTTCGTAATCCTCGGTCAGGCTCGCCTCGTCGAACGGCAATCCGCCGCGCGCCGCCGCGATCCGGGCGAGCATCGCGCTCGTGATCGCGCAGCCGACTCCGGCCAGCGGCAGTCCGGCCCCCAGCGCGCCGCGCACCGGCAGCTGGCGACCATGCGCCTCGGCGAACTCGTCGAGATAATGGCCCGACACCCAGCGCGATCCCGGATCGACGAGCGGCAGCACCGGCAGCTGCACCGTATCGGCATCGCGCAGCAGATGGTCGTACACCCGCAGCTCGCCCGGATGCACCACGTCCTCCGCGTCATGCAGCACCACGGCGGTAAAGGCGCGACCTTCCCGCCGGCCATCGGCTGCGACCGCCTGCCACAGCGCGTTGAGGCAATCGGCCTTGGTGGTGGGTCCGGCACGCGGGTTGACGACGATGCGCAGGCGCGGCTCGCCGGTCGCCGCGGCGGCGACCGCGTCGATCGTCGCGCGATCGTTGGGATAGACGCCGACGTACAGCCGCCAGTCGGGATGGTCGAACCGGGCGAGCGTGGCGCGCAGCATCGCGCCGATCACCGCCGATTCGTCCCATGCGGGCACCAGCACGGCGATGCGCCCGGTACAGCCCGCGACCGGGAAGGCGTCGAGCAGCGGCGACCGCGCCCCGCGCCACCGACGGCGCAGGCTGCGCAGAAGATAGGTGAAATCGACCGCGAGGTCGTCCAGCCCGCCGATCAGGAAACCGATCGCGGCGAACAGCATCGTCTCGCGCAGGATCGCATCGATCCATGCCATCGCCGCCTTGCCCCCATATCGCCCCGGAACGGATGTAATCCGCCGGTCGGGCAGGGGGCAAGCAGGTGCGCGACGGCACGCATCGGACGCTTGCGAAAATTATATCGCGCCGCCGTTGAACCGCAGCGCGCAGTCGGCGTTAGCCGAAACGGTCCTCAATCCCCTTTCGGGACTGGTGCGGATGACGCACCGGCCGCGCCGCGCGTATCGGCGGCGCGGCCGAACCGTCTTGGGCCGTGTTCGGAAACGTGCCGACGGCACGTTTTGCGGCACCGGCCCACTCCCCCGCCCGGCCACCCATCAGGATACTGGCGTGGGTGGCCGGGCGGGGGAGTGGGCTGGTGCTGCTTGGAAACGCGCGCCTTCGCGCGTTTCCGGACAGACTCCTACCAGTAAAAGCCGCGGATCACGTCGATCACCCGCCCGCGGCGATAATCGACCAGCACCACGTCGTTATAGTGGCGCACCCAGCGCTGGTAGCCGCGCACCGGGGGCAGGCGATAGCGGCCCGGATCGGCGATCCAGTAGCGCTGCGCGTAATAGGGGCGACCGATCGCCACGCCCGGACGGAAGCTCTGGTAGCGGAACGGCGCGTTCCAGTTGCCGCGGGCATAAAGGGCGCGGTGGCTGTTGCGATAGCCGCGCCAGTCGCCCCGGCCCCACGCCCGGTCGCGCCGGGTGTCGCGATATTCGCGGCGCGCGCGGTCCAGTTCGCGGCGCTCCTCGCGGATCTGGCGGGGACTGCCATGGCGGAGCGCCTGGCGATATTCGCGGCGTTCTTCCCGAACGTCCTGCCGGTCGCGGCGCAGTTCGTGGCGGGACTGCGCCATCGCCGGGGCGGCGGTGACGCTCGGGATCGCTACCGTCGCGGCGAGGGCGGCGAGGATGATCTTGCGCATGGGAACACTCCTGTCGTGCATGATGCCGACCGAAATGCCCGATTCGCCCTGAACGATCCGCGAATGCGCCGGTCAGGAAAGCGACAGCTTTACCGCTGGTTGGGGCCGGGGCCGCCGGTACCCGGCGCGCCGACCGTGCCGATGTTGCCGAACAGGTCGCTGAAGAAGTTCGATTCGCGGCCCAGCGTCGGCGTCTTCTTGTCCGACGGGCTGATGCCGACGACCTGATCCACGCCGGTACGGTCGATCGCGGTGACGTTGCCGCGCTGGTCGAAGCTGATCTTCAGCGTCGTCTGGTCCACCGCGCGCGGGCGGTTGAACGCCAGGTTGCGGCTGTCGCGCGACAGGTAGAACCATTCGCGGTCGCCGAACTGGCCGGTGAAGGTCGGCGTGCCCAGCGTCTGGAGCACCGACTGGCGGGTATCGACGCCGGGCTGCACCGCGTTCACCAGATCGGGATCGATGACATAGCCCTGATGGCTGCGCAGGCGCGTGCAACCGGGCAGCGCCACCGCGACGCAGGCGATCATCAGCGCCGCTGCGCCACGGGTGGGGAACCGAACCATAACTTCTCCGTCCAGCGAACGCGCAACCGGGCCGCGCCGAATTGTTGCATCGCGCCGCCGTGCGTTCAATATGCCGGTCCCGCGCGCACGACAAGCGCGCCCTTCGCTTACCCTCACCGCCGGAGTGCCATGATCCTCGACCGCCTGTTCCGCCGCGAACCGCCCCCGCGCGAGGCGGCAGCGCTCTATGCCGCGGTCGTGGCGCGGGGCCGCGCGCCGCACTGGTATGTGGAGGGGGCGGTCCCCGACACCATCGACGGGCGGTTCGACATGATCGCCGCGGTCCTGTCGATGGTGATGCTCCGCCTCGAATCGGAACCGGCGGCAGCGGTCTCCGCCGCCAGCCTCGCGGAATGTTTCGTCGACGACATGGACGGGCAGCTGCGCCAGATCGGTTTCGGCGACATGGTGGTCGGCAAGCATATCGGGCGGATGATGGCGATGCTCGGCGGACGGATCGGGGCGTATCGCGACGGCCTTGCCGAGGGCGGGCTGGAGGCGGCGCTGGTGCGCAACCTGTATCGCGGGACCGATCCCGGCGCGGCGCCGCTCGCCCATGTCGCGACACGCCTGCGCGCGTTCCACGCCGCGCTCGCCCCCGTGCCGCTCGACCGCCTGCTTGCCGGAGACCTGCCGCAATGACCCCCGAATTCCATCGCCCGCTGCGCATCGACCAGATCGGGGAGGGCAACATCACCCGCCATATCGAGGCCGAACCCGACGAGCGTCGCCGGTTGATGGGCCGGTTCGGGCTGCTGGCGCTCGACTCGCTCGCCGCCGACTATGTGCTGCACCGCGATGCCGCCGGGATCGTCGCGACGGGTCGGCTGACTGCCGAGGTCGCGCAGGCGTGCGTCGCCAGCGGCGAGCCGGTGCCCGAATCGGTCGACGAATCCTTCACCCTGCGCTTCCTGCCCGAAGGCAGCATCGAGAGCGATGTCGAGGACCTCGACGACTCGGCGATGGATACGATGTTCTACGCCGGGAGCGCGATCGACCTTGGCGAGGCGGCGGCGGAGACGCTGGCACTGGCGCTCGACCCCTATCCCCGCAGCCCCGCCGCCGAGGAAGCGCTGCGTGCCGCCGGGGTGGTGCGGGAAGAGGATGTCACCCCCGCCACCGCACTCGGCGGGCTGAAGGACCTGCTCGGGAAATAAGCGCTTCCCTTGCGGCTCGCTTATTGATAATCAGTCGCAATGCTTTCCCCCGGTATCTGCCTCGCCCAACTGCCCCGCGCCGCACAGGCGACGGTCGCCTCGGTCGATTGGGACCGGCTGTCGCCCGGCGAGGCGCGCCGCCTGCGCGAATTCGGGCTGGACGAGGGCGTCGATGTCGAACTGCTCCACCGCGCGATGCTGCGCGGCGGGCCGCTCGCCTGCCGGATCGGACGGATGACGGTGGCGCTGCGCGCGCATGTCGCCGGGGCGATCCGCGTGGCCCCGCCGGGCGGTTGACGGCACCGCCCACGTGAACGCCGCACCTCTGGTCGCGCTCGTCGGCAATCCCAATGCCGGCAAAACCGCGCTGTTCAACGCGCTGACCGGCGCGCGGCAGAAGGTCGGCAACTATCCCGGCGTGACCGTGGAGCGCCATTCGGGTCGGCTTGCGCTGAACGACGGTCGCCCGGTCGAGCTGGTCGACCTGCCCGGTACCTACAGCCTCGACCCCAGCAGCCCCGACGAGGCGGTGACGCGCGACGTGGTGCTGGGCCGCCAGAGCGGCGAGCGGGTGCCCGACGCGATGATCGTGGTGGCGGACGCGACCAACCTCGACAATCACCTGCGCTTCGTCC
The DNA here is from genome assembly GCF_040049155.1 of Sphingomonas silueang. Lineage (NCBI taxonomy): Bacteria > Pseudomonadati > Pseudomonadota > Alphaproteobacteria > Sphingomonadales > Sphingomonadaceae > Sphingomonas > Sphingomonas silueang. The sequence continues at coordinate 32,783 of NZ_JBDZDK010000015.1, read as the reverse complement.
TCCAGTTGAAGTCGCTCGGGCGGCCGATGGTGCTGGCGCTCAACATGATCGACATGGCGACGCGCGACGGGCTGACGATCGACTTGCCCAAGCTGTCCGCCGAACTGGGCGTGCCGGTGGTGGCCACCGTCGCGGTGCGCAAGCGCGGCCTCGATGACCTGCGCGCGGCGCTGGGCGACGTGCTGGGCACCACCGCGCCCAAGGCACCGATCGAGCGGGTCGAGGCCGACATCCGCCATTTCCAGCGCGAGGCGCGGCGGATCGCGCGGGCGGCGGTGGTCGAACAGCCGCGGATGCGCGCCTTCACCCATGGCGTCGACCGCGTGGCGCTGCACCCGGTCGCAGGACCGCTGCTGCTGCTCGCCATCCTGTTCGTGATGTTCCAGGCGGTGTTCAGCTGGTCCGAGGCACCGATCGGCTGGATCGAGGGGGCGCAGGGCTGGCTGGCCGACAGCGCCACCGCCGCGCTACCGGCCGGGTTCCTGCGCGACCTGCTGGTGCAGGGGGTCATCAACGGCGTCGGATCGGTGGTGGTGTTCCTGCCGCAGATCCTGATCCTGTTCCTGTTCATCCTGCTGCTCGAGGCATCGGGGTACATGGTGCGCGCCGCATTCCTGATGGACCGGCTGATGAGCGGCGTCGGGCTGTCGGGCCGCGCGTTCATCCCGCTGCTGTCGTCCTTCGCCTGTGCGATCCCCGGCATCATGGCGACCCGCTCGATCGACGATCCCAAGGAGCGGCTGACCACCATCCTGATCGCACCGCTGATGACCTGTTCGGCGCGGCTGCCGGTCTATGCCGTCATCATCGGCGCGTTCATCCCCGCGCGGCAGGTGCTGCCCGGCGTCGGGTTGCAGGGGCTGGTGCTGCTGGTGCTGTACCTGACCGGCATCCTCGGCGCGGTCGTCGCCGCCTTCGTCCTGCGGCGCACCGCGACCAGGGGGGCAGGGGGCGGCTTCCTGATGGAGATGCCGCGCTATCAGCTGCCCTCGATCCGCGACGTCGCGATCGGGCTGTGGCAGCGCGCCTATGTGTTCCTGCGCCGGGCGGGCACGATCATCCTGCAGGTGACGGTCGCGCTGTGGCTGCTCACCTCCTATCCGGTGGCACCTGCCGGGGTGAAGCAGTCGGAATATTCGATCGCCGGGCGCATCGCCTCCGGGCTGGAAGTCGTGCTGAAGCCGATCGGCTTCAACCACGAGATGTCGCTGGCGGTGATCCCGGCGATGGCCGCGCGCGAGGTGGCGGTGTCGGCGCTCCAGACCGTCTATGCCATCGACGCGGCGGACGAGGAACAAGGCGCGCAGGAACTGGGCGGGCGGCTGGCCGGACGCTGGAGCCTCGCCACCGCGCTCGCCTTTCTCGCGTGGTTCGTGTTCGCGCCGCAATGCCTGTCGACCATCGCGGTGGCGCGGCGGGAGACCAACGGCTGGAAATGGCCGGTCGTGATGATCGTCTACCTCTTTGCCCTCGCCTATCTGGCGGCAGGCGCGACCTACTGGACGGCGGTGGCGTTCGGGCTGGGATAGGCCGGACGCCTATTCCTCGCGCTTCGCCCCGTCGAGCAGCGCGGCGGCGCGGGCCTTGGCCTGTGCTTCGGCGTGCTTCTCCGTTTTCGTCCGACCGAACTTCGCGCGATTGGCGTCGGCCTGCGCGCCTGCCTGCGTCCGGGCGCGGGCCTTGCGGGCGCGGTTGAGGTTGATGACGTCACCCATGGCCGCGATCCTGCGCCGGAACGGGACGAAAGGCCAGCACCTCCATCCGAACGGACCGATTGCCGCCCGCCCGCCCCGGCAGTAGCGCGCGGCGACGAGGGGAGCGGACATGCGATACGGAAGAGGGCTGTCAGGCATCGCGCTGTTGCTGGCGGCATGCGGCGGCGGCGGAAGCGACGATGCGGGCGGGACGGTCGGCATCACGCCGACGCCCGCCGCTACGGCCACCCCGACACCGACCCCCGGCCCGAGCGCGACGACCACCCCGCTCCCGAGCGGCGGCGGCTGGTGGCGGGCGCCTGCCGCCACGACGTGGCAATGGCAGCTGAGCGGGACGGTCGACACCCGCTATGCCGTCAACGCCTATGACATCGACCTGTTCGACACGCCGGTCGCCACCATCGCCGCGCTGCATGCCGCCGGACGCCGGGTGATCTGCTACTTCTCCGCCGGATCGTCGGAGGACTGGCGCCCCGACGACAAGGAGTTCGTGGCCGCCGATCGCGGCGCGACGCTCGACGGCTGGCCCGGCGAGCGCTGGCTTTCGGTCGCGTCCGCCAATGTCCGGCGGGTGATGGGGCTGCGGCTCGATCTGGCGCGGACTAAGGGGTGCGATGCGGTGGAGCCGGACAATGTCGATGGCTATGCCAACAGGAACGGGCTGGGGATCACCGCGCAGCAGCAGCTCGACTATAACCGCTTCCTCGCCGACGCCGCGCATGCGCGCGGGCTGGGCGTCGGGTTGAAGAACGATCTCGATCAGGTCGCGGCGCTGGTCGGCGCGTTCGACTTCGCGGTCAACGAACAGTGCCACGAATATGATGAATGCGGCCTGCTCGCGCCGTTCGTCGCGGCAGGCAAGCCGGTGTTCGTCGCCGAATACAAGGCGGCCTATCGCACCAACGCGGGCGGCGCGCGCGACAGGCTGTGCGCCGCGTCGCGCGCCGCCGGGCTGCACACGCTGGTGCTGGCCGAGGCGCTCGACAACAGCGTACGGTTCAGCTGCGATCCAGAATAGCGCGCGCCGCCGCGCGGCCGGAAACCCATGCGCTCTCGACCCGGGGGGCGAGCAGCCAGTCGCCGCATGCCAGCAGGGCGGCAGCATGGTTGCGATAGCAGCCGACCCCCGCCGCACCCGAACGGGCATAGCGCCAGCGGTGCGCGGCGGCATGGACCGGATCGGGCAGCTCGCCCACCCGTGCGGCGAGTGCGTCGCGCAGCGCGGCGATCACCGTGTCGCGCGCCGCCTCGATATGCGAGGCCGACCAGTCGGCGGCGGCATGCAACGTCCAGCTCTCCCCGCCGGTGCGGCCGGGCTTGGCCGAATTGCGGAAGCCGCTGTCGAGGATCGCGTCGCCCGTCAGCCGGTCCGGTGCGGGCAGGGCGCGGTCGAACCCCAGCATCACCGACCAGCAGGGCGCGGAGGGCGTCGCACGGGCGAGCGCCGCCAGCGCCGGATCGACTCCGTCCAGCAGCGGCGCGACCTGTTCGGCGGGGATCGCCACCACCAGCGTGGCGAAAGGCCCGGTCGCGGCGTCGCCGTGAGTCAGCGTCCAACCGTCCGCCTGCCGTGCGATCGCGGTGACATGGGTCGACCAGCGCACGTCGAGCGAGGCCGCCATCGCCGCCAGCGGCGCATCCATCTGCGGCGTGCCGACCCAGGCGTCGGCGCCCGCCGCAGGCCAGCGCGCGGCCAGCCCCGCCGCGGCCCATGCCTCCAGCATGGCGACGAACGCCGGGTCGCGCGCGGTCATGTACTGCGCGCCGTAATCGAACGCGAAGGCGGTGCCGTCCGCATCGACGGTGCGCGCCGCCATCCTTCCGCTCGGGCGGCGGCCCTTGTCGAACAGTGTGACCCGCCGCCCCCCGGCGACGAGCGCGGTGGCGCAGGCGAGTCCGGCCATGCCCGCTCCGATGATGGCGATGCTGTCGGTCAACCGTTTCCGTCCTGATCGTTCGTGTCACCGGTGCAACGCAGCAGACACCGTTTCGTACCCGATGTACCGAAGATCGGATCGACCTTGCGACGTGGTTTTAGATGTTTCCAGTAATACCAGATAGTTGAGCCGATCCCATCGGCCGATCCGGGCGATACCGGTCCCTGTCGGGCAAGCATTGTCCGGCCACGGCCGCCGTCTTCCCGCGGAAACATCCCGAATATGGAGGATCGAGGGGCGACGAACCGCGTTGTCTGCCGCGAACTATTCCACCGTCCCGGTGGAGTATTGTCATGCTTCCGCCCGGTGGCCGCGTTCATTGGAATATCGCCGATCCCGACCACCGTTCCCCATCGATACAGGCCCGCCCTTCGGCACGTCCGGAGCCGGTCGTCCCTTTCCAACCCCGTTCAGGACATGAGGCTCGGACCATGCAGGATTACAAGACGGCACTCGCAGGCAAATGTCCGTTCGGCGGGGACCGGATCGGCGGCACGGCGGGTACGCCCCCGGTGCTGGCCGACTGGTATCCCGACCGGCTGCGCGTCGAACTGCTGGCGCGCAACGCCGCCACCGCCAATCCGCTGGGCGACGATTTCGACTATCGCGCCGCCTTCGCCCGGATCGACCTTGCCGCGCTGAAGGCGGAGATCAAGGCGTTCCTGACCACCTCGGTCGCGTGGTGGCCGTCGGATTACGGCAATTACGGGCCGCAGATGATCCGCATGGCGTGGCACTCGGCGGGCAGCTATCGCATCGCCGACGGGCGCGGCGGTGCGGGGGAGGCGATGCAGCGCTTCGCCCCGATCGAAAGCTGGTGGGACAACGGCAATATCGACAAGTCGCGCCGCCTGTTGTGGCCGATCAAGCAGAAATATGGCGCGTCGCTGTCATGGGCCGATCTGATCGTGCTGACCGGCAATTGCGCACTGGAGATCATGGGGCTGCCGACGCACGGCTATGGCGGCGGGCGCGAGGATGCGTGGATCGCCGACGACGCGACCTATTGGGGCCCGGAGCTATGGAATCCCGACCATATCGAATCGTTCGATTCGATGACGATGCGCGACAAGCGCTGGCGCGGGCAGAACGGCGATGCCGACTATGATCTCGAACAGCCGCTGGCGGCATCGAACCAGGCGCTGATCTACGTCAATCCGGAGGGGCCGTATGGCAACGGCGACCCGGAAGCGTCGGCGCGCGACATCCGCACCACCTTCACCCGCATGGCGATGAACGACGAGGAGACGGTGGCGCTGATCGCCGGTGGTCACGCCTTCGGCAAGAGCCACGGCATGGTGCAGCCCAACCGCATCGGCGCCCCGCCCGAAATGGCCCCGATCGAGGCGATGGGCCTCGGCTGGCACAATCCGGAAGGCAGCGGCAATGCCGAATTCACCATGACCAACGGGATCGAGGGCAGCTGGACCCAGCACCCGACCCGTTGGGACAACGACTATCTGCACAATCTCTTCGCCCATGAATGGGAACAGACGCGCAGCCCGGCGGGATCGCTGCAATGGACCCCGGTGGACAGGGACGCGCCGCGCACGCCCGACGCGCATGTGCCGGGCCGCGATCATCCGCTGATGATGATGACCACCGACATCGCGCTGAAGGTCGATCCGGTGTACCGCGCGATCTGCCAGCGCTTCCTGAACGACTTCGATTATTTCACCGAACAGTTCTCGAAGGCGTGGTACAAGCTGACCCACCGCGACATGGGCCCGCGCGAGCGCTATGTCGGGCCGGAGGTGACGATCGCCCCCGACCTGCTGTGGCAGGATCCGATCCCGGCGCGCGATCACGACCTGATCGACGACAATGATATCGCCGCGCTCAAGGACATGATCCGGGCGGCAGGACTGTCGGTGTCCGACCTCGCCTTCACCGCGCTGTCGGCGGCGATCCCCTATCGCGACAGCGACAAGCGCGGCGGGGCCAATGGCGCGCGCCTCGCGCTGGCCCCGCAAAAGGACTGGGCGGTCAACCGCCGCACCGTGCCGGTCGTCGCGGCGCTCAAGGACATCAAGGAGCGCTTCGATGCGCAGGCCGGGGCGGGCAAGCGCGTCTCGCTCGCCGACCTGATCGTGCTGGGCGGCTGCGTCGCGGTCGAGGATGCGGCGGCGGCGGCGGGCCATGCCCAACCGGTGCCGTTCGTCGCCGGGCGGCGCGACACCACCGATGCGCTGACCGATGCCGACAGCTTCGAGTGGTTGAAGCCGGTGGTCGACGGCTTCCGCAACTATGTCGACGATCGCTTCGCCGAGATCACCGGGGGCCGGATCGCCCCCGAGCAGCTGTTCCTCGACAAGGCGGCGCTGCTGCGCCTCAGCGCACCCGAATGGGCGGTGCTGACCGGCGGGCTGCGCGTGCTCGGCGCCAATTGGGACGGGAGCGCGGACGGCGTGTTCACCGACCGGGTGGGCGTGCTGACCAACGACTTCTTCGTCACCGTCACCAGCATGGACCATGTCTGGCAAAAGGCGGACGCGGCGGGCCGGCGCTTCACGCTGAACGACCGCGTGACCGGCGAGCAGCGCCATACCGCCACCCGCAACGACCTGATCTTCGGCGCGAACAACCAGCTGCGCGCGGTGGCGGAGGTCTATGCCGCCGCCGACGGGCAGCAGCGCTTCGTCGGGGATTTCATCGCGGCGTGGAACAAGCTGATGACCGCGGACCTGTTCTGATCCGGCCGCAGGAGTGTAATCGGATGTCGATCCCCCGTCCCGCCAGGATGCTGTTGACCTATCTCGGCATCGCGCTGTTGCTGGCGCTGCTGGCACTGGCGCTGTTCTATCGACTGACGCACCCGTGAGCGGGCCGGAGGCCTCCTGTCGGCGCTTCCTGCGTGGCCTGCGGTGGCTGCGATGAGGCCGCGGCGCGATCCGCCCGGTCCGGGGCAGGAAAGCGTGTGGGACTATCCGCGCCCGGCGATCGCCGAGCCGACCGCGCGCCATATCCGCATCGTCCATGCGGGCCGGGTGATCGCCGACACCCGCCGCGCCGTCCGCACGCTCGAAACCAGCCATCCGCCGAGCTATTACATTCCCCCGGCGGATATCGCGACGGACCTGCTGCGCCCCGCCGCCGGGCGTTCGCTGTGCGAATGGAAGGGGCAGGCGCGCTACTGGGATGTGGTGGTGGGCGACGTGCGGCTGGCGGCGGTGGGGTGGAGCTATGCCGATCCCGCGCCCGCTTTCGCATTGCTGCGCGATCATGTCGCCTTCTATGCCGCGCCGTTCGATCGTTGCACGGTCGACGGCGTGGCCGTGGTGCCGCAACCGGGCGGCTTCTACGGCGGCTGGATCACCCCCGACCTTGCCGGACCGTATAAGGGCGGGCCGGGCACGATGGGCTGGTAGCAGGCGCGCCTCAGGCGGCGGGTTTCGCCTTGCGCGCTGCCGCCACCGCCGCCTGCAAGCCCGCAAGCGTCTGCGCGCCGCCCAGCACCTGGTCGCCGACCACCCATGACGGCGTGCCGGTAAAGCCCAGCGCCGATGCGGTCCGGAGATTGCGCTCGATCTCGGCGGCGACCCGCGGCCCCTGTGCGACGCGCGTCGCCTCCGCGCTCAGTCCTGCGGCCTGCGCGGCGCGCGCGATCGCTGCGGCGTCGACCCGGCCTGCGGCATAGAGCGCGTCGTGGAACGGCTTGAACTTGCCCTGCAACGCCGCCGCCAGCGCCATCTGCGCCGCGCTGCGGCTGTCGGGCGACAGGATCGGCAGCTCGCGATAGACGATGCGCACCCCCGGATCGCTGGCGATCAGCCCCGAAATCGCGGGCAGGCTGGCACGGCAGAAGCCGCAGGCATAGTCGAGATAGGCGACGACGCTGACATCGCCGTCGGGATTGCCCGCGACGGCACCGGGAAAGGGCTCGACGATCGCCGCGCGATTGGCGGCGACGGCCTTGCCCGCCTGTTTCGCCTGCAACCGCTGCATCGCTTCGGGCAATATCTCGGGATTGGCGAGGATATAGTCGCGCACGACCAGTTCGGTCGCTGCCGTCCCGTCCCCGCTCCCTGCGTGCCGCGCCGCCAGTGCGCCGCCGCCCGCCCCGGCCAGCGCCGCCACGAGGATCGTCAGCCCCTGTCCGATCAGGCCGCGCATCAGTTCGCCACCTGACGGCGACGGTTGCGGCGTTCTTCCTCGGCGGCGGTCTGCGACGTCATCTGTATGTCCTGTGCCCTGATCCAGTCGCTCGACCCTTGCGGCAGCAGCGCCATCGCCCGCCGCGCACTGGCCAGCGCCATGCCGGTGTCGCCCGACAGCGACGCATATTCCGCCATCGCCAGCGCGACCCGCGCCGGATCGCCGCGCCGTTCGTACAGGATCGACAGCTGGTACCAGGCGAACGGGTTCTGCCCGTCGCGCGCGATCGCCTGTTTGAGCACCCGCTCCGCCTCGGGCAGCAGCGCCGGATCCTCGGCGGCGATGAGGGCATGGCCGAAGGTGGCGGCGATCAGCGGCGACGATCGCGTCCGCTCGGTCGCCTCGCGCAGCGCGGCCAGCGCCTCCTTCGGCTTGCCCGATTCGAGCAGGATCTGCCCCTCCAGCTCGAGGAAATAGGGATCGTCGGGTGCCGCCTTGACCAGCGCCAGCGTCTCCGCCGCCGCCTGCTCGGGATAGCCCGACTTGTGATAGGCATAGGCGCGGGCGTAATGCGCCATCACGCTCTGGTCGCTGTCGGGATAGCGGCGCAGCGTGTCCCGGGGATCGCTGACATAGCCGCGCAGCTTGGCCTGCACCCGCTTGAAGCGCAGTTCGAGCGCGGGGTCGGTGGCGCGTTTGAACGCCGGGCTCGCCTGTACGTCGGCGGTCAGGTTGGCGATGCGCTCGCCGCTCAAGGGGTGGGTGCGCTGGTAGCTGTTGTCCTGCGGGATGGCGAGGCGATATTCGAGGTTCTGGAGCTTCTTGAAGAAGTCCAGCATCCCCTGTCCCGACACATCCGCCCCGCGCAGGAAGCGCGCGCCCGCCGCGTCGGCGGAGGTTTCCTGCGTCCGGCTGAACGACAGATAGCTGCCCATCGCCGCCTGCTGCCCGGCCGCCAGGATGCCCGCTCCCGCCTCGCCCGCGCCCGCCGCCATCGCCGCGACGCCGAGCAGCAGGCTGAGCACGGTGATGCCGGTCGCCGGGGCCATGCCGCGCCCGGCCAGCGGCACATGCCCGCCGACGATATGGCCGATCTCGTGCGCGATGACGCCCTGCACCTCGTTCGCGTCGTCGGCGGCGTCGATCAGGCCCGAATGGATATAGACCGTCTGCCCGCCCGCGACGAAGGCGTTGATCGACTTGTCCTGCAACAGCACGACGCTGAAGTTGCGCGGGTCGAGCCCCGCCGACACCGCGATCGGGCGTGCCATGTCGTTCAGCAGCGCTTCCGTCTCGGCATCGCGCAGCATCGATTGCGCGACGGCGGGCTGGGCGAACAGGAGGAGGGCGGCGATGCCGCCGCCGAGCAGGCGCTTCATACCGTCCTTATCGGCCAGGGCGCGGGGGCCGGTCAACGCGCGGCTTGGACCATCCGCGCCGAACCGAGCGTCAGGCGTGGATCGGGCGCGCCCCGTCCATCCCGTCGAACAGTTTCATGCCCATCGGCGGCGCAGTGCGATCGCCGCTGCGCGCGCGCACTGCGAAATCGACGATGCTGCCGACCGAATCATAGCCGCACGGCTTGGACACGACTCCGAGCGTCCCCTCGACGCCCTGCTCGAGCAGATTGGGATTGGCGGTCAGGAACACGACGGTCGTGCCGTACATGCAGCCGAGCGCGCGCCCGATCTGCGGCCCGGTAAGCCCGTCGCGCAGGTTGCAGTCGACCAGCGCCACGTCCGGACGCTTCTCGGCCAGCTGCATCGCCTTGACCATGTCGGCGGCGATGCCGACCGGACGATAGCCCAGTTCCTCCAGCGACGCTTCCAGATCGGTCGCGACCAGCATTTCGTCTTCGACGATCAGAACGGTAGGCATCGACATGCGGATTTCCTGTTGATCCAGTATATCCGCAACGCCGTTCCGCAGGCCATGTTCCGTTACGGAAGTAATGATCTTGCGCGAACGTGCCTGAAAATCGCTGCTTGTGCCCCGGATGCGACATCGCTAGGGGCCGCGGCGGGCCACGCTGTCCCAACGCAGCGCGTGCTCTCTGTGAGGAGAGACTGACATGACTGAGCTTCCGCCGAAACCGGCCACGACTCCCGCTCGCCCCTATTTCTCGTCCGGTCCGTGCGCCAAGCCGCCGGTCTGGTCCGCCGACAGGCTGAACCCGGTGAGCCTCGGGCGGTCGCACCGCTCGAAGATCGGCAAGCAGCGGCTGCAATATTGCATCGACCTGATGCGCGAGCTGCTCAAGCTCCCCGACACCCACCGCATCGGCATCGTCCCCGGCTCCGACACCGGCGCGTATGAAATGGCGATGTGGACGATGCTCGGCGCACGGCCCGTCACCGCGCTGGCGTGGGAGAGCTTCGGCGAGGGCTGGGTGACCGATGCGGTCAAGCAGCTGAAGATCGATCCGACGGTGATGCGCGCCGACTATGGCCAGCTGCCCGACCTGTCGGCGATCGACTGGACCAACGACGTGCTCTTCACCTGGAACGGCACGACCAGCGGCGTGCGCGTGCCCGATGCCGATTTCATCCCGGCGGACCGCGAAGGGCTGTCGTTCGCCGACGCCACTTCGGGCGTGTTCGCCTATGACATCGACTGGACCAAGATCGACGTCGCGACCTTCTCGTGGCAGAAGGTGCTGGGCGGCGAGGGCGCGCACGGGGTGCTGATCCTCGGCCCCCGCGCGGTCGAGCGGCTGGAGAGCTACACCCCGGCATGGCCGCTGCCCAAGGTCTTCCGCCTCGTCTCCAAGGGCAAGCTGACCGAGGGCATCTTCAAGGGCGAGACGATCAACACGCCGTCGATGCTGGCGGTCGAGGATGCGATCCTCAGCCTCGAATGGGCCAGGTCGCTCGGGGCCGACGGCCTCATCGCGCGCAGCGACGCCAACGCCGCGGCGCTCGACAGGATCGTGGCCGAGCGCGACTGGCTCGGCCATCTCGCCGCCGATCCGGCAACGCGCTCGAAGACCAGCGTCTGCCTGACCGTCGCGGGCGCGGACGAGGCGCTCATCAAGAAGATGGCGGCGCTGCTCGAGGCCGAAGGTGCCGCGTACGACGTGGCGGGCTATCGCGACGCTCCGGCGGGTCTGCGCATCTGGTGCGGCGCGACGGTCGACACCGCCGATATCGAGGCGCTCGGGCCATGGCTCGACTGGGCCTATGCGACGGCGAAGGCCGGCTGACGAATAGCCCTCTCCTTCAGGGGAGAGGGTTGGGAGAGGGGCATGCAGACGCCCCCTCCACCCGCTCCCCGATTCCCCCTCTCCCCGGCCCTCTCCCCCGAAGGGGAGAGGGAGAAGGAATTTGACATGCCCAAGGTACTGATTTCCGACAAGATGGACCCGAAAGCCGCCCAGATCTTCCGCGAACGCGGGGTCGAGGTGGACGAGATCACCGGCAAGACGCCCGAGGAGCTCAAGGCGATCATCGGCGAATATGACGGCCTCGCCATCCGCAGCTCGACCAGGGTCACCAAGGACATCCTGTCCGCCGCGACCAACCTGAAGGTCGTCGGCCGCGCCGGGATCGGCGTCGACAACGTCGATATCCCGGCGGCGTCGGCGGCGGGCGTGGTGGTGATGAACACCCCGTTCGGCAATTCGATCACCACCGCCGAACACGCCATCGCGCTGATGTTCGCGCTCGCCCGCCAGCTGCCCGAGGCCGATGCCTCGACCCAGGCGGGCAAGTGGGAGAAGAACCGCTTCATGGGGGTCGAGCTGACCGCCAAGACGCTGGGGCTGATCGGCGCGGGCAATATCGGTTCGATCGTCGCCGACCGCGCGCAGGGGCTGAAGATGAAGGTTATCGCCTTCGATCCGTTCCTGTCGCCGGAACGCGCGCTGGAGATCGGCGTCGAGAAGGTCGAGCTGGACCAGCTGCTGGCGCGTGCCGACTTCATCACGCTGCACACGCCGCTGACCGACCAGACGCGCAACATCCTGTCGGCGGAGAATATCGCCAGGACCAAGAAGGGCGTGCGCATCATCAACTGCGCGCGCGGCGGGCTGATCGACGAGGCGGCGCTGAAGGCGGCGCTCGATTCGGGTCAGGTCGGCGGCGCGGCGCTCGACGTGTTCCAGACCGAACCGGCCAAGGATTCGCCGCTGTTCGGCACGCCCAACTTCATCTCGACCCCGCATCTGGGCGCATCGACCAGCGAGGCGCAGGTCAATGTCGCGATCCAGGTCGCCGAGCAGATGGCCGACTATCTGGTGTCGGGCGGCGTCACCAACGCGCTCAACATGCCCTCGCTGTCGGCGGAGGAAGCGCCGCGGCTCAAGCCGTACATGGCGCTGGCGGAGAAGCTCGGCAGCCTCGTCGGGCAGCTGACCACCGGCGTGATCGCGCGCGTCTCGGTCCACAGCGAGGGTGCGGCGGCCGAGCTGAACCAGAAGCCGGTCGTCGGCGCGGTGCTCGCGGGCTTCCTGCGGGTGCAGTCGGACACGGTGAACATGGTCAACGCGCCCTTCCTCGCCAAGGAACGCGGCATCGAGGTGCGCGAGGTGCGCAACGACCGCGAGGGCGATTACCACACGCTGGTGCGCGTCAGCCTCAAGACCGAGGCGGGCGAGCGCTCGGTTGCGGGCACGTTGTTCGGCAACGCCCAGCCGCGCCTCGTCGAGCTGTTCGGCATCAAGGTCGAGGCCGATCTGGCGGGGCACATGCTCTATGTCGTCAACGAGGACGCACCGGGCTTCATCGGCCGCATCGGCACCGCGCTGGGCGAGGCAGGCGTCAACATCGGCACCTTCCACCTCGGCCGTCGCGAGGCGGGCGGCGAGGCGATCGTGCTGCTGTCGGTCGACGAAGCGGTCAGCCCCGAGCTGGTGGCCAAGGTGCGCGCGCTGCCGGGCGTCAAGACGGTGATGCCGCTGACCTTCTGATCGCTGTCCGATCGGCGAGGGGCGGGCTGTCGGGGCGACCCGGCAGCCCGTTTTCGTTCGGGAGACCTGCGCGCCGTATGACGGTCGACATCGTCGCGACGCCGACCGGGAGCGAACCTCCGCGTCTTCGCGCCTCCGCGTGAACCCGAATTTGATTCACGCGGAGGCGTGGAGGCACGGAGAGGTTTCGATACCGGGCCAGTCGCGCACCATCGATGCGATAGCCTGCCTTCCGATCGCGCGCGCAACGCCTGCTTTCCCGCTGCATCCGCAGCCGCTAGGGGAAGTGCCATGCACGATACCGGCCTCCTGCCCGAAGGGTTTCACGATCGCCTGCCCCCCGCCGCCGACGCCCTGCGCCGGTTCGAGCATGCGGTGCTCGGCGTGGCGCACGGCTATGGCTATGAGCAGGTCGATCCGCCGCTCGCCGAGTTCGAGGCGGGGCTGGCCGGGCGGCTGAAGGGCACGCGCGTCACCGATGCGGTGCGCTTCGTCGATCCGGTCAGCCAGCGCACGCTCGCCATCCGGCCCGACCTGACCGCGCAGGTCGCGCGCATCGCCGCCACCCGCATGGGGCACCACCCGCGCCCGGTGCGGCTGTCCTACGCCGGGCCGGTGCTGAAGCTGCGCGCGAGCGAACTCAGCCCCAGGCGCGCGCTGCGGCAGATCGGCGCGGAGCTGATCGGGCTGGACAGCGTGGGCGCCGCGATCGAGATCGTCACCGTCGCGGTCGAGGCGCTGCGCGCGGCGGGCGTCACCGGCCTGTCGATCGACTTCACCCTGCCCGATCTGGTCGCGACGCTGGCGGGCGATCTCTCCCCGGTCCACCGCGCCGCGTTGATCGCCGCGCTGGATGCCAAGGACGCCGGGCGGGTCGCGGCGATCGATCCCGCCTATCTGCCGCTGGTCGAGGCGGCGGGGCCGTTCGCGCCTGCCCTCGCCCGGCTGCGCACCGCCGACGGTGCGGCGCGCTTCGCCGACCGGCTCGATGCGATCGAGGCGATCGTCGCGACGCTGGGCGACGATATCGCGGTCACGCTCGACCCGACCGAGCGGCACGGGTTCGAGTATCAGACATGGCTCGGCTTCTCGCTGTTCGCGCGCGGGGTGCTGGGCGAGGTCGGGCGCGGCGGCAGCTATGCGGTGTGCCATGCCGACGGCGTCGAGGAATCGGCGGTCGGCTTCTCGCTCTATGCCGATGCGCTGCTCGATGCGGGGCTCGGGCGGCAGGAGCGGCGGCGGCTGTTCGTGCCCCATGGCACCGATCCGGCGGTCGCGGCGCGGCTGCGCGGGCAGGGCTGGGTGACGGTGGCCGCGCTCAACCCCGCCGACACGCCCGAGGCGCAGTTGTGCACCCATGTCTGGCAGGGCGACATGGTCCGGTCGCTTGGCTGATCGGGTTGGGGGAGCGGGCGCGCCGCCCCCCGGACCATTTACTCGGCAGCGGCCTTGGGCTTGCGACCGCGACGGCGCGGCGCTTCGCCCGTCTCGGCGTCCGCGGGCGCGGCATCGTCGGTGGTGCGTGCCTTGCGGCCGAGGCCGATCCGCTTCGCCATGTCGCGGCGGCTCTGCGAATAGGTTTCGGCGACCATCGGATAGTCGGGACGCAGGCCGTAGCGCTCGCGATAGGTTTCGGGGGTCAGGCCATGACCCGCGAGGTGGCGGCGCAGCGTCTTGTACGGCTTGCCGTCGATCATCGACAGGATGTGGTCCTTCGACGCCAGCGACTTGCGCACCGATACGGCGGGCACATGGTCCTGCTGCGGCTGGGCCTCTTCCTGCTCCGGAGCGCCGGACGCGAGGCCGAGCACCGTCGCGTGCATCGTCTGAAGGAACGCCGGAACATCCTCCGCCGCGACGCGATTATTGCCGTTGTTCAGCCACGCAATCGTCAGTTCGGCCGCAAGCTCGATCGCATTCAGTTCGGAACCGTCGTCTGCCATGATATTCTCCTTCGATGACGATGCGCATGCGACGCATAATGGTTCCCGTCAATGGGTCCATTCCGGATGGTTCGACAATAGCGTCGCCGATCGAGCCATTAGTTCGTCGCTGGTCCCTTCGGACGATAGAATATTCGCCGACGTTGACAAGGTTAACGGTCATGCGAGTATTTCGGGATGCGATTATCCCATGATAACCGACCGGTCCCGAACGCGGCAGGGTTTCGACCGATACTGGCCGAGGCGGCGGTGACCGAACGATCACAGGCCGCGCCGCCAGTGACGTCGATCGAACCGGGAGCGCCGATCTGGCACGATATCGTGGAACAGTTGCCGGTCGCGGCATGGATCGGCGACGGGAACGGGCGGATGCTGTGGGGCAACCGGCGCTGGCGCGACGAGATCGCTGCCGGGACGGTTGCCGATTACTGGACCGACCTGCTTCAGCCGGACGAAATCGATGCGGTTCGCGCGGCATGGCAGGCGTGCGCCGTCGAGGGACAGGCATTCGCCGCGCCGGTATCCTTCGCGACGCCGCGCGGGCCGCACCGCAGGACGGTGACGCTGCGTCCGATCCTGTCCGCCTCGGGCACCGCGACCCGGTGGGTCGGGGTCATCGCCGACGACGAGGCCGAACTGCGCGCCGAGAGCGACCGGGCGGCGACCCGCGCCGAACTCGACACGCTGACCAACGCCATGCCGCAGATGGTGTGGGCGACGCGGCCCGACGGCCATCACGATTATTACAACGCGCAATGGTACCGCTTCACCGGCATGCCCGACGGTTCGACCGACGGCGAGGGGTGGAACGGCATGTTCCATCCCGACGATCAGGATCGGGCGTGGACGCGCTGGCGGCACAGCCTGACCACGGGCGAGGATTACGAGATCGAATATCGCCTGCGCCATCACAGCGGCGTCTATCGCTGGGTATTGGGGCGGGCGCTGCCGGTGCGCGGGGCCGACGATGCGATCGTGCGCTGGATCGGGACCTGCACCGACATCGATTCGGCCAAGCGCGCCGCCGAGCAGAACGAGATCCTCAGCCGCGAGCTGAGCCATCGCATCAAGAACATCTTCGCGGTCATCACCGGCCTGCTGCGCATGTCCGCGCGGCAGGACCCGGCGGCGCGGCCCTTTGCCGACCGGCTGGCCGGACGGATCGCGGCGCTGGGCGCGGCGCACGACCTTGCCCGGCCGCACAGCGAGCGTTCGCGCCCGACGGTCGGCGATGCCGCGACGCTGCACCATATCCTCGCCGAACTGCTCCAACCCTATGACGCAAGCCAATGGAGCATCACCGGCGACGACGTGCCGATCGACGATCGCGGCGCGACGCCGATCGCGCTGGTGTTCCACGAACTGGCGACCAACGCTGCCAAATACGGCGCGCTGTCATGTCCGCAGGGGCATGTGACGCTCGGCAGCACCCGGCGGGGCGACCTGCTGATCCTCGACTGGTGCGAACGCGGCGGCCCGGTGGTCGACGGGGCGCCCGATACGAGCGGCTTCGGCACCAAGCTGGCCGCGCTCAGCATCGAGCAGCAGCTGGGCGGCACGATCGTCCGCGACTGGCAGCCGGAGGGGCTGGCGGTGCGGATCACCATCGGGGCAGACGCGCTGGTCCGGCGGTAGCGCGCTTCGTGGCCTGCCGGTCGTGATGGCGTCGATACGTTCGTCGATCTGATCCGCCGATCAAAAAAGGGCGGCACCCGCAAGTGCCGCCCTTTCGTTCTCTCCGCTTCGGCGGGATCAGCCGAAGGTGCGCTGCCACCAGCCGCGACGCGGGGTCGGGGAGTCCTCGCCGGCGGTTTCGGTTTCGGGCTCCGCTTCCACCGGGTCGGCAGCGACCGGTTCGGCGGGTGCCGCTTCCGCGACCGGGGTTTCGACCGGGGCGGGATCGGCTTCGGCTTCCACCTTCTTGCGGCGGGTACGCTTGGGCTTGGGTGCGGGGGCCGCTTCGGCCTCCGGCTCCGGCTCGACCGGTGCCGGGGTCGCTTCGGCGGCGGGTTCCGCCTTCTTGCGGCGGGTGCGCTTGGGCTTGGGCGCTGCCTCGGCGACCGGCGCGGCGGCGACCGGCGGTTCGGACGGGGTCACGACCGGCGCGGCATCCCCCGCCTCGATCGTCACCGGCTCGACCGGTGCGGCAGCTTCGGCGTCACCGGCGGGCGCGACCTTGGCGCGCGCGCTCGGGCGGCGGCGGGTGCGCTTGGGGGCCGGTTCGGGCGCGACCTCGGGCTCGGGCGCGGCGACGGGGGCTTCCCCGGCGACCGGCTCGACGGCTTCGGCGACCGGCTCGACGTCCTCGACCGGAAGATCGCCGATCGCGACCGCACCATCGGCGGCATCGAACGCAGCGTCGCCGCGACGACCGCCGCGACGGCCCCGGCGGCGGCGCTTGCGCCCGTCGCGCCGGGCACCGTCGTCGTGCGCCTCGGCGGCAACCGGCGCTTCGCCGTCGACCGTCTCGTCGGCGGCGTCGTCCTCGGCGTCCTCTTCCTCGGCAGCGTCGGCATCGCCTTCGCCCTCGTCGGCGCTTTCCTCGGTATCGCCTTCCTCGCGGTTGCGACCGCGACGACCGCGGCGGCGGCGGCGACGCTTGCCGCGGCCCTCGCCCTCATCGTCCTGGCGGGCGCGCGGCGCTTCCTCGACGGCCGATTCCTCGACCTCGACGTCATCCTCTTCCTCGATCTCGTCATAGGCGTCGTCCTCGTCCTCGACGACGACCAGCGGCTCGATCTTCGGCGGATGCGCGGGCGGCGGGCCCGACGCCTCGACGGCCATGCGCGCGCCCTCGATCTCGGCGTCGGGCACGATCTCGACGGTCACGCCATAGCGGTCCTCGACCTCGGCGATGTCGGCGCGCTTCTTGTTCAGGACGTAGAACGCCGCTTCCTGGCTCGCGCGCAGCACGATCAGCGAACCGCGTCCGCGCGCCGCCTCGTCCTCGATCAGCCGGAGGGCGGACAGGCCCGCCGACGAGGCGGTGCGGACGAGACCCGTGCCCTCGCAATGCGGGCACTGGCGGGTCGATGCCTCGAGCACGCCGGTGCGCAGCCGCTGGCGGCTCATCTCCATCAGCCCGAAGGCGGAGATGCGGCCGACCTGGATGCGGGCGCGATCGTTCTTCAGCGCCTCCTTCATCGCCTTCTCGACCTTGCGGACGTTGGACCCGTGATCCATGTCGATGAAGTCGATCACGACGAGGCCCGCCATGTCGCGCAGCCGCAGCTGGCGCGCGATTTCCTGCGCCGCTTCGAGGTTGGTCGCGGTGGCGGTCTGCTCGATATTATGCTCGCGGGTCGACCTCCCCGAGTTGATGTCGATCGACACCAATGCCTCGGTCGGGTTGATGACCAGATAGCCGCCCGACTTGAGCTGCACGACCGGATTGTACATCGCGGCCAGCTGATCCTCGACATGTGCGCGCTGGAACAGCGGCACGGCGTCGGCGTACTGCTTCACCCGGCGGGCATGCGCGGGCATCAGCAGCCGCATGTAATCCTTGGCATGGCGGAAGCCGTCCGGGCCCTCGACGATCACCTCGTCGATGTCCTTGTTGTAGATGTCGCGGATCGCGCGCTTGATGAGGTCGCTGTCGCCATAGACCAGCGCGGGTGCCGACGAGGTCAGCGTCTGTTCGCGGATGCCGTCCCACAGGCGGGCGAGATAGTCGAAGTCGCGCTTGATCTCCTGGCGGCTGCGCTGGAGCCCGGCGGTGCGCACGATGCAGCCCATCGACGCCGGGAGCGTCAGTTCGGCCATGATCGACTTCAACCGCTTGCGGTCGGCGGCCGAGCTGATCTTGCGCGAGATGCCGCCGCCGTGCGCGGTGTTGGGCATCAGCACGCAATAGCGACCGGCAAGGCTCAGATAGGTGGTGAGCGCCGCGCCCTTGTTGCCGCGCTCTTCCTTGACGACCTGCACCAGCAGCACCTGCCGCCGGCGGATCACGTCCTGGATCTTGTAGCGACGGCGCAGGTTCAGGCGGCGCTGGCGCAGCGCCTCGACCGCGGCATCGTCGCCGCCGTTCTTGCGGGCGCGCGGCGCGGGGGTTTCGCCTTCCTCGTCGGCTTCGTGATCGTCCTCGTCCTCGTCGCGTTCGACGACCTCGACGCCGCCTTCATGGTCGTCGTCATGGTCGTGATCGTCGTAATCCATGTCGTCGTCATGGTCGCCCGCCCGCAGCGCGGCTTCCTCGGCGGCATGTGCGGCCTCTTCGGCCAGCAGCGCGTCGCGGTCTTCCTTCGGGATCTGGTAATAGTCGGGATGGATTTCGCTGAAGGCGAGGAAGCCGTGGCGATTGCCGCCGTAATCGACGAACGCCGCCTGCAACGACGGTTCGACCCGCGTCACCTTGGCGAGATAGATATTGCCCTTGAGCTGCTTGCGCTCGGCCGATTCGAAATCGAATTCCTCGATCCGGTTACCCTTGACGACGGCGACCCGGGTCTCCTCCCGGTGGCGTGCGTCGATCAGCATCCGCGTGGTCATGATAGTCTCTCCGGGCGCGCACGATCGAACGGAGCGTCGGCGCGCCATGGCGCGCGGCGGGGATCATGCCCCGTGCCTGCGCGCGATTGCTGGGATATGCGTCTGCTCGAGCGGCAAGCCCGGAAACCTCCGGGTGGACAGCCGTCGCCCGAACGCCGGCCGCGAAAGCGGCGCGGGCGGGGCGGGACGGAACTTGCCACATGCGAGCGTCAACCTGAACTAGCCCCGCTGCGGGGTCGCTGCGGGGGGATGTGCCGGGTCCCGAGCGGCTGTGCGCCGGACCGACATGGATCAGTGCGTAGCACCGCCCCCGCGACACGGCAACAGCGGCAACAGCGACCGGGGGGATCGTTGCGCTAGCGTAGCAAATGCGAACAAAAGGTTAATGCGCGATTCAGCGTGCTGGTTCACGCGGGGTTGATGGCCATGGGCGCATCACGGCATCACCAACAGGTGGGACAGGTGCCGACGCGATGGTTTTGAACTGGACCGGGTTCGTGAACCCACGGCATGGGGAGGGCATGGGATGGATGCTCGCCATGCTTTCGATCTGGTTCGGCGGCGCGCCCGCGGCGGCGCGCGCGGTCGAGGAGGTGCGGGTGTCCGACGACCGCATCGTCGTGCGCTTCGACGAGAGCGTCGCGGCGGCGGCGAGCTTCGCGCTGACCGGGCCGGACCGGATCGCGCTCGACGTCGACGGCGCGGTGCCCGGCGGGCGGCGGCAGGCGGGCGGCCCGGTCGCCAACGTCCGGCTGGGCGCGCGCGGGAGCGAGGGGACGCGGATCGTGTTCGACCTGGCCGAACCGGCGCTGGTCACCGCCGGGCGCTTCTCCGATTCGGGGCGCAAGCTCACCCTTACGATGCGACGGGTCGGCAGCGAGCGCTTCGTGCGCGCCACCCGCGATGCGCGGATGCAATTCTCGACTGGGCTGGTCGCGGCGGCGAGCGTACCGGTGTCGTCGGCAGCGGCGGTGGTGGTCGATCGTCGCGCGGCGGCATCGGTCCGCGTGCCGCCGGGGCGCCGCACGCTGGCGCTGCCCCGGGTGCAGGGCGACAGCGATCGGCCGCTGGTGGTGATCGATGCCGGGCACGGCGGGCATGATCCCGGCGCGATCTCGCCGCACAGCGGCTTGCGCGAAAAGGATTTGACGCTGAAGGCGGCGCGGGCGATCCGCGACGCACTGCTCGACGGCGGGCGGGTGCGGGTGGCGCTGACCCGCGATCGCGACGAGTTCCTCGTCCTCCAGGAACGCTATGCCATCGCGCGGCGGCTGGGGGCCAGCCTGTTCATCTCGGTCCACTGCGACAGTGCCGACAATCCCAATGCGACCGGGGCGAGCATCTATACCCTGTCCGAAGTGGCGTCGGACCGCGAGGCGGCACGCCTCGCCGCGCGGGAGAACAAGGCGGATATCCTCGCCGGGATCGATCTCGGCAAGCAGAGCGCCGACATCTCCTCGATCCTGATCGACCTGACCCAGCGCGAGACGATGAATGCCTCCGCCGGTTTCGCCCGGCTGCTGGGGCGCGAGGCGAGCGGCAAGGTGCCGCTCAAGCCCAATTACCACCGCATGGCGTCGCTGATGGTGCTCAAGGCCCCCGACCTGCCCTCGATCCTGTTCGAGACGGGCTATATCTCGAACGAGGCGGATGCCGAGCGGCTCGATTCGGTTGAGGGCCGCCGCGCCATCGCCCAGAGCGTCCGCCGCGCGGTGGAGGTGTATTTCGCCCGGCGGATGGCGGCGCGATAGGGCCACGTCGGCCCCGCCGGAACACCGTTCGTCCCGAGCATCGTCGAGGGACGGGGCACGAATGCCCCGCGCGGTGTCTCGACTTCGCTCGACACGAACGGTTCGATGGCTACCGCGCCAGCGCCTCCGCGATCAGGCGGCGCGAATTGTCGATGCCGTACAGCGCGATGAAGCTGCCCATGCGCGGCCCCTGCGGCGTGCCGAGCAGCGTTTCGTAACAGGCCTTGAACCAGTCGCGTAAGCTGTCGAACCCGGCGGTCTTGCCGATTTCGTACACGACGTTCTGGATATCCTCCGCGCTCGCATCGGCGGGCATCGCCGCCAATTCGGCATCGAGCCGTTCGAGCGCGGCGCGCTCCACCCCGGTAGGTGCGCGGCGCACCGGCGGCTCGGCCACGTCGCGAACATAGGCGAGCGCATGGTCGATCAGCGCGTCGAGCGCGGGGTAGCGTTCGGGCGAGGCATCCTCGACATAGTTGGCGAGATAGCCCCACACCTGCGGCTTGGTCGCGTCACCCATCACGCCGACGAGGTTCAGCAGCAGCCCGAACGTCACCGGCAGCGTATCGGCGGGCGGTTCGCCGCCATGGATGTGATGCACCGGATTGCCGAGCCGCTGTTCGACCGGCTGCGCGGCGTAATTGGCGCGGAACTGCCAATATTCGTCGATCGCACGCGGAATGACGCCGAGGTGCAGCTGCTTGGCCTTCTTCGGCTCGCGATAGGCGTAGAAGGCGACGCTCTCGGGCGGGCCATAGGTCAGCCATTGTTCGAGGCTGAGGCCGTTGCCCTTGGACTTGCTGATCTTCTGGCCGTGCTCGTCGAGGAACATCTCGTAGTTGAAGCCCTCGGGCGGGCGCGCGCCCAGCACCCGCGCGATCTTCGAGGATTGCGTGACCGAATCGATCAGGTCCTTGCCCGCCATCTCGTAATCGACGCCCAGCGCCACCCAGCGCATCGCCCAGTCGACCTTCCATTGCAGCTTGGCGCCGCCCGACAGGATCGACTGTTCGATCCGCTCGCCCTCGTCGACGAACGCGACCATGCCGGTGTCGGCATCGAGCACCTCGACCGGCACCTGCAGCACCACGCCCGACTTCGGACTGATCGGCAGCACCGGCGAATAGGTCGCGCGGCGCTCCGCCCCAAGCGTCGGCAGCATGATGTCGAGGATCGCCTGGATGTGGCGCAGCACGCCCTTCAGCGCGTCGTCGAACTTGCCGCCGCGATAATAGTCGGTCGAGGAGGCGAACTCGTAGTCGAATCCGTACTGGTCGAGGAAGCTGCGCAGCCGCGCGTTGTTGTGCGCCGCGAAGCTGGCATGCGTACCGAACGGATCGGGAATTTCGCTCAGCGGCTTGCCCAGATGCGCGCGCAGCATGTCGCCGTTCGGCACATTGTCCGGCACCTTGCGCAAGCCGTCCATATCGTCGGAAAAGGCGATCAACCGGGTCGGCTGGTCCGACAGCTCCATGAACGCGCGCCGCACCATCGTCGTGCGCAGCACTTCGTTGAACGTCCCGATGTGCGGCAGGCCCGAGGGGCCATAGCCCGTCTCGAACAGGATCGCCGCGCCGCCCGGCTTTCCGTCCGGATAGCGCTTCAGCAGCTTGCGCGCCTCTTCATAGGGCCAAGCCTTTGAAACCAATGCTGCATTGCGGATCAGGTCGTTCGTCATCGCCGCGTGATAGGCGTTTGCGCGCGCGATTTCTACATTTCGCAATATTTTGCAACGCAACCATGGATGGGGTTGCGCGTAACCGGGGGCATGATCGTCACCGCTACCCCCCGCTATACCCGCATCGTCGCCGAGGTCTGGAAACCGGCGCTCGCGCTGTTCGTGTGGGACGTGATCGTCACGATCATCTATTTCGTACTGCCGTTCCGCGCGCCCAGCCTGCCGCTGACGCTGTTCGGTTCGGCGCTGGCGCTGTTCCTCGGCTTCCGGGTGAATTCGGCCTATGCCCGCTGGTGGGAAGCGCGCGGGCTGTGGGGACTGATGATCAATGCCTCGCGCAATCTCGCGCGTGGCGCCATCTCGTTCATCGGGCCGGAGGACAGCGGCGAGAAGCGCGACCTGAAGCGGTCGATCGTGCTGCGCCACATCGCCTATGTCCATGCGCTGCGCTGCCAGCTGCGGCGGCAGGATCCGAAGGACGAGGTCCACCGCTTCCTGTCGCGCGACGAGGCGGGCGATCCGCTGGGCCGGACCAATCCGGCCAACGGCCTGCTCGACGGTACCGGCGCGCGCATCGCCGAAAGCCGGCGGCGCGGCTGGATCGACAGCATCCAGCAGACCAGCCTCGAAAGCGTGCTGATCGATATCGCCAATGCGCAAGGGGGGATGGAGCGGATCAAGAACACCCCGCTGCCCAACCAGTACCGCTTCTTCCCGTCGCTGTTCACCCGGCTGTTCTGCGTGCTGCTGCCGATCGGGCTGGTCGAGACGCTGGGCATCGCCACGCCGCTCGGGTCGGGTATCGCGGGGCTGATGTTCCTCGCGACGCTCCAGATCGGCGAGGATCTGGTCGATCCCTTCGCCAATACCGTGCATGACCTGCCGCTCAACGCCATGTGCCGCACGATCGAGATCGACCTGCTGCAGGCGATCGGCGATCCGGCGCCCAAGCCGTTGCAGCCGGAGAAGGGCGTGCTCTGGTAACGGAACGCTGGCGCGCGCCGATCGCTTGGGCCCAAGCGATCAGGAGAGCGACGATGGCCGACGAGCATAAGCCGACGAAGAAGATGGCGGCGAACGCCGAAAAGGGACTGAAGCTGCGCGAGCGGTTCGACCGCGGCGGCACCGAGGTCGGCGTGAAGCGGGCGAAGCAACTGGCCGACGGCAAGCCGCTGTCCGATGCCGATGTGAAGTCGATGCACAGCTATTTCGCGCGGCACAAGGTCGACAAGGATACCAAGGCGCACGAATGGGGCAACGACGACGATCCGTCGGCGGGCTATATCGCATGGCTGCTATGGGGCGGTGACGAGGGCCGCGACTGGGCCGAGCGGCAACACGCGAAGCTGGCGGACTGAGAGGGCACCTATGGGCATGTTGCAGGACGGGGCGTGGACCAGCGACACGCCGGTCGCACCGACCGACGCCAGGGGCAATTTCCAGCGGGCCGACAGCGGCTTTCGCGACTGGCTGACCTCCGACGGATCGGCGGGGCCGGACGGGCAGGCGGGATACCGCGCCGAAGCGGATCGCTATCACCTCTATGTCAGCCTCGCCTGTCCCTGGGCGCATCGCACGCTGGTGGTGCGCGCGCTCAAGGGACTGGAGGCGCTGTTGCCGGTGACGGTCGTCGGGCCGCTGATGGGCGAGCAGGGCTGGAGCTTCGCGCAGGCGTTCGGCGGCAGCGGCGATCCGGTGAACGGCGCGGATCATCTCCATCAACTCTATGCGAAGGCGAAGCCCGGCATGACCGGCAAGGTCACGGTACCGGTGCTGTGGGACAAGCGCGAGGGGCGGATCGTCAACAACGAATCGTCCGAGATCATCCGCATGCTGAACACTGCGTTCGACGCGCTGGGCGCGAAGCCGGGCGATTTCTACCCCGCCGAGCTGCGCGGCGAGATCGATGCGGTCAACGATCGCGTCTATGGCGCGGTCAACAACGGGGTGTACCGCGCAGGCTTCGCGACGACGCAGGCGGCCTATGACGAAGCGGTCGGCGAATTGTTCGCCACGCTCGACTGGCTGGAGCAACGACTGACCGGCGACTGGCTGGTCGGCGAACGGCTGACCGAGGCGGACATCCGGCTGTTCACCACGCTGGTGCGGTTCGATCCCGTCTATCACGGGCATTTCAAGTGCAACGTCCGCCGGTTGCTCGACTATCCCCGCTTGCGCGGTCTGGCCGAGCGGATCGCGGCGCTGCCCGGCGTTGCCGACACCATCGACCTCGACCAGATCAAGGCGCATTATTATCGCAGCCATCGCCAGATCAATCCGACCGGCATCGTGCCGGCGGGTCCGGCAGTGCCGTTCTGACCGGTTCAGCCGGCGGCAAGCGAGGAAGGACGATAGCGCGATGATGACCAAGTTCGCCTGGATGCTGCCCGCGCTGCTACTCGCGCCTGCCGTCGGCGCGCAGACCTCGCCGCCCGCCCCGGCGGCCGCAACCGCGCCGGTGCCGGTCGAAGGGATCGCCGCGCGGATCGTCGCGCGCTATCCGCACGACCGCACCGCCTTTACCCAGGGACTGGTGTGGGCCGACGGCGACCTCTACGAAAGCACCGGCCAGCCGGGGGTGAGCGACGTGCGCCGGGTGCGCCTGTCGGACGGCAAGGTGCTGGCCCGCACGAAACTGCCCGGCAGGCAGTTCGGCGAGGGGCTGGCACTGGACGGCAAGGCGCTGGTCAGCCTGACCTGGACCGACGGGATCGCCCATCGCTGGGACCGTTCGACGCTGAAATCCATCGGCCAGGCACGCTATCCGGGCGAGGGCTGGGGGCTGGCCAGCGACGGCAACTCGCTGATCCTGTCGGACGGCACGCCCGAGCTGCGCTTCGTCGATCCGAAGACGTTCAGGGAGCGCCGCCGCTTGACGGTGACGGCGAACGGCCGCCCGGTCCACAACCTCAACGAGCTGGAGATGATCGACGGCAAGCTGTGGGGCAATATCTGGCACCGCGACTATATCGTGCGGATCGATCCCGCGACCGGCGCGGTCGACGCACTGGTCGACCTGTCGCCGTTGCGGGCCGAACTGGGGGCGCTCGATCCCGAAGCGGTGCTGAACGGCATCGCATGGGACGCGGCGGGCAAGCGGCTGTTCGTGACCGGCAAATGGTGGCCGACGCTGTTCGAGATCGCGCTGGAACCCGCCGCGCCGGTCAACTGACCAGCTTCAGCAGCGTCGCAATGTGATCCGCCTCCACGGCGGGCTTGTCGCGGCGGATGCGGCTGATGCGGGGAAAGCGCATCGCGACGCCCGACTTGTGCCGTTTCGACGCATGGATCGAATCGAACGCGACCTCGAACACCAGCGACTTCTCGACCTCGCGCACCGGGCCGAAGCGCGCCGTGGTGTGCTGGCGCACGAAGCGGTCGAGGTCCTTCAGCTCGGCATCGGTGAACCCCGAATAGGCCTTGCCCACCGGCAGCAGCTCGCCGCCCGCGGCCGGATCGGCGGTCCAGCAGCCGAAGGTATAGTCGCTGTAGAAGGACGACCGCTTGCCGCTGCCGCGCTGGGCGTACATCAGCACGCAATCGGCGACGAGCGGATCGCGCTTCCACTTGTACCACAGCCCGACGCGCCGCCCGCCGACATAGGGGGATGTGCGGCGCTTCAGCATGACGCCCTCGATCGCCGAATCGCGTGCGCCCGCGCGCAAGGCGGTGAGCGCGGCGAAATCGGTGGCGTCGATCAGGCGCGACAGATCGAACGTCGCCGGATCGAGCCGGGGCACGAACGCCTCCAGCCGCGCCCGCCGCGCCGTCCACGGCAGGTCGCGCAGATCCTGCGCGCCGTCGAACAGGATATCGTAGAGTCGGACGAAGGCGGGATAGTCGGCCAGCATCGCCTTCGACACCGTCTTGCGCCCCAGCCGCTGTTGCAGCGCGTTGAAGCTGGCCGCTCCGGCATCCTCGGCATGCAGCGCCGCGCCCTGTTCATCGCCGCGCACCAGCAGTTCGCCGTCGAGCACGCCGTCGATCCCGAAGGCGGCGGCCACTTCGGGAAAGGCGGCGGTCACGTCGTCGCCGCCGCGGCTGTAGAGCCGGGTCTGGCCCCCGGCGCGGACCAGCTGCACCCGGATGCCGTCCCATTTCCACTCGGCGGCATAGTCGTTCAGGTCGACGACCAGATCGTCGAGCGGATGCGCGAGCATGAACGGGCGGAACACCGGCAGGTCGGCGGCATGCGGCTGTTCCCCGCGGCCGTCGGCCCAGGCGAACAGCGCGGCATAGGGCGGGGCGAGGCCGTGCCACACCTCCTCCACCGCATCGACGTCGAGGCCGAACGCCTGCGCCAGTGCGGTCTTGGCCAGCCGCGCCGAGATACCGACGCGCAGGCCCCCGGTCGCCAGCTTCAGCAGGGCATAGCGTTCGTCCGATTCGAGCCGGTCGAGCATCGCCGCCAGCGCCGCCGGCGCCTGCGCGCGCGACAGGGTGGCGAGGGTGGTGACGACGTGGTCGAGCGTCAGCGGCGGCGCATCGGCCGGGCCGCCCGGCGGATCGGGCCATAGCAGCGCCACCGTCTCGGCGGTGTCGCCCACGAAATCGCGGCTGAGCGCGAACAGCACCGGATCGGTCCGTTCGGCGATCAGCGCGCGGATGACGGCGGGCTTGACCGCGGGCAGGTCGAGGTCGCCGGTCAGCGCGGCGATCGCCCAGCCGCGATCGGGATCGGGGGTGGCGCGCAGATAGTCGCCGATCAGCGCCAGCTTGGCGTTGCGCGACCGGGTATAGATCAGCCGGTCGAGCAAATCGGCGAAGGCGCGCATTCAGCCGCGCCCCCCGTCCGTCGTCAGTCGAGCGCCTTCTTGACGCCCTTGCCCGCCAGCAGGCCGAGGATCAGCAGCACCACGAACACCGCGATCGCGACGAAGAACAGGATCTTGGCGATCCCGACGAACGCCCCGCCGATCCCGCCGAAGCCGAGCGCGCCGAGCACCAGCCCGGCCACCAGAAATACCACCGCCCATTTCAACATCGTCTGTTCCCTCACCGATCCGGTCCACAATCCATACGGACAGCTTGCAATCGGCACAGCGCAGGGCGGACGGCATGGTTCCCCCCGCCGACGCGATCGGCATCGGCAGGGGACGCATCGGCATCACCCCTTGCGGGCGGCTTCGAACAGGAACCAGGCGCGTTCCTCGGCCTGGTCGATCCAGTCGTCGGCAAGGCTGCTGGTCGCGGTATCGCCCGCGTCCTCCGCCGCCTCGCGCGCCTCGCGCAGCCGCTCGACCAGCTTGAGATTGTCGTCGCGCAGTTCGGCGAGCATGTCGTCGGGCTTCACGAAATCCTTGTCATTGTCCTTGATCGCGGTGCGCCGGGCGACGTCGCCGATCGAGCGCAGCGTGGTGTTGCCGGTCTTGCGCACCCGCTCGGCGATCACGTCGGTCACGGCGAGAATCTGCGACGCCTGATCGTCGAGCATCAGGTGATAGTCGCGGAAATGCGGGCCGGAGACGTGCCAGTGGAAGTTCTTGGTCTTGAGGTAGAGCGTGAAACAGTCCGCCAGCGCGGCGTTCAGCCCGTCGGCGACGGTCACGGTCTTGTTGTTGGGCAGGTCGGTCGGCGTGTCGAGCGCGGGATTGATCTGGGCCATGGCGGTTGCTCCATATTCGGTTCGCGGGGGCAACGATCGCCGTGGCGAATCTTTCCCATGGCGGCCAATGCGAAAAACCGTGGAGGCTGATCGAACGGCTGGATCACAGCAGCCGCAGCGCGCCCAATCCCGTGACCGCGCCCACGACCAGCAGCAGGCTGCCCGCAACGATGCCGATCGCCCTGCGCGGCAGCCGGGTCCAGCTGCGCTCGCCCAGCAGCGTCGCCGCGACGACGGGCACCGCGCCCGCCAGCGTGCCACCGATCGCGCCGAGCCAAGGTTCGGGATTGCGGGCGACCAGTGCGAAGACGAGGAACTGGCTGCGGTCGCCCAGCATCAGGATCAGCGTACCGAACAGCGCCTTGAGCGCGCCGGGCAGCCGCCACCCCTCCAGCCGGTCGAACCCGCGCGGGGGCCACAATGCCGCGCCCCCGGCGGACAGCAACCCCAGTGCCAGCAACAGCCCGCGCGCGTTCGGGGTCAGGTGCGGCGCGATCACCACGCCCCCGACCGCCGACAGCGCGAATCCCGCCGCCAGCGCCAGCACCGCGCCCGGCCACACCGCCTGCGCGCCGTGCCGGTCGGCCAGCACCGCCGCCAGCAGCGCGGGCCGGTCGGTACATCCGGCCAGCAGCACCGCGACGAATGCAGGGACGAGCGGGTCCAAGCGTGTCAGTCGGCGAGGCGCACGGCGCAGGCGGCGGCGAAGCTCTGCGCGGTCGCGGCGTCGCGCCTGCCGCAGCGCACGGCTTCGCGGGCGAGCGCGGTCAGTTCGGCGATCGAGCGCCGCTCGCCGCGCGCAAGGGCGGCATCGACCGCCGCCAGCACCGACAGCGCGGGCAGGCTGTCCTGCGCGGTCGCGATCGCGCGAATCGCATCGATCTCGGCGGCACGGCTGCTCGCCGGGTGGCACCGCAGGGCATGTTCCGCATCGATATGGGCCGACTCGATCCGCATAAATCCTCCTCCAACACGCTGTTTTGGAAGCTATCTCCAGTTCGTTACGAGGGCGTGAAGGCACGCCGCCTTGACTTTCGCGCGACGCTGGCCCAAGGGCACCGGTCATGCAGCGGTCCGCGCATCGGCGGGCCGCTTTTCGTTGTCATTTCACGGGCGTCAGGCCCAAGGGGTTTTTGGGTCATGGCAAAGCCGACCACCGTCAAGATCAAGCTCGTCAGCTCGGCCGACACCGGCTTCTTCTACGTCACCAAGAAGAACCCGCGCAACCAGACCGAGAAGCTGACCTTCCGCAAGTATGACCCGGTCGTGCGCAAGCATGTCGACTTCAAGGAAGCGAAGATCAAGTAAGGCCGCGCACCCCGGCATCGGCCGGGACTGCCGAAACGCTTCGCCCGTCGGTCGCCCATGCGTGACCGGCGGGTTTTCGCATGGGCGTGTTCCGGGCGTCAGCGCTCGCCCTCCCGCCCCGGATCGCGCCCCGGATCGCGCGATGCGTTGAAGGCATCGACCGCGGCGTCATGTCCCGAGCCGTTGCTCAGGAACACCAGCCCCATCAACGCGGTGCCGAGCAATACCGACAGCCCGACCCCGGCGATGGTCGCGGCGGCGATCACCCAGTTCATCGTCCCCAGCCACCACCACAGCCCGGCCAGCGCCACCAGCGCCGCACCGAGCGATACCAGCGCCATCCATGCCAGCATCCGGCGGAAGCGCCGCCAGGCGAAGGCGGCATAGGCCGGGTCGTCCAGATCCTGTCCCATGGCCGATCCATGCGCGCGAACCGGCAAAGTCTCAAGGGCGCGGGGCACCCGCCTGCGGCGGATCGGCGCGGAAGCGCAGGGAATGCCCGGATCGACTGCGATCACCGGTCAACGTCCGGCAGCGATGCGCGGCATTGACGTGCGCTTAACCGCCCGGCGATAGTGGACGGCGATGGCCTCCCTCGCCGCGCACCTGAACTGGCACCTCAAGCGGCGCTGGCACCGCCGGCTGGCGAAGGGCATCCTCGCTACGGTGCCGTTGGTGCCGCGCGACGACGGGGTCATCCTGTTCTCGATGATCGGGCGGGCGGTGCTGCTGCCCTATCTGGTCGCGGTGAAGTCGCTCCATCGCAACCTCGGGCGTGGGCGGGTGGTGATCCTCGACGACGGCACGCTGACCGCGGCCGATCATGCGCTGCTCGCGGCGCAGCTCGGCGATCCGCGCATCCTGTCGATCGCGGCGGTGGATACCGGCGACTGTCCGCGCGGGGGCACGTGGGAGCGGTTGCTCGCCATCCTCGACCTGCGCGCCGACGCCTATGTCATCCAGGTCGATTCGGACACGGTGTCGCTGGGCGACATGCCCGAGGTGCGCGCGGCGATCGATGCGGGCCGCGACTTCACCCTGCGCGGGGAGGCGAGCGCGGTGTTGCGCGATGTCCATGCCGTGGCGGCCGATCATGCCGGCATCGATCCGCGCGCGCCGGGGCTGCATGTGCAGGATGCGGCGGAAGCGGCGCTGGGCCGGGTGCGGGACGGCGGGCGGCTGCGCTATGTGCGCGGCTGTTCGGGGTTCGCCGGTTTCGCGCCCGGCGGGCCGGGGCGCGAACTGGCCTGCGGCTTCTCCGCGGCGATGGCCGATGCGATCGGCGCGGCGGGCTGGGCACGCTGGGGCAGCGAGCAGGTGACGTCGAATTTCATGATCGCCAACGGGCACGATCCGCTGTTGCTGCCCTACGACCGCTATCTCAACCATTGGAACATGCCGCTGCCGCCCGATCCGGCGTTCGTCCATTTCATCGGGACGCATCGTTTCCGGGGCTGCAACTATCTGAACGCGACCCGCGCCGCGATCCGGCGGCTGCGCTAACGCCTGCTAACGCCCGCGAACGAGCGCGATCGCCTGCACGACCGCCTGCCGGGCGAAGGCCAGCAGGAACAGCCCATAGGCCGCGCCGCCGACCCCGACCGCCAGCGCCAGCCGGGCGACATGGGTCTGCGGCATCGCCAGCGCCTGCACGCCCAGAACCGCCGCCACCATCGCCACCCCGGCAGCGAAGGCGGGCAGCAGCGCGCGAACGAACCGGCGCGGCGGCAGGCCGATGATCGGCAGCGCCCGCATCGCGACGATCGCCAGCAGGATCGGATGCGCCACGATCCATGCCGCGGCGATGCCGTGGATGCCGAACCGTCCCCCGACCAGAAAGGCGAGGGGGAGCAATATCGCCCCCACCGCGGTCGTGCCCGCCGTGGTTCCCGGACGCCCCATCGCGTCCACCGCAGACGGGAACAGCGCCTGCAGCGTCCAGAACGGCATGGCGATGCCGAGCAGCGTCACCAGCGGCGCCGCCTCCCGCCACTGGTCGCCCAGCGCCAGCGCGACCACCGGCTCCGCCGTCACCGCAAGCCCGAGGAAGAAGGGGATCGCCACCAGCATGATGAGCCGGACCGACCGCGCGAAGCCTTCCGCCACCGCCGCCGCGTCATGCTGCATCCGGGCATAGGCGGAAAAGGCGACCTCGTTCAGCGGCGGCACGACCTTGTTGGTGAAGATCTGGGTCAGGAACAGCGCGGTGGTATAGATGCCGACCGCGTGCGAATCGAACGATCGCCCGGCGACGATGATGTCGGCCTGGCTCTGCGCGAAGCCGAGCAGGCTCGCCCCCGCGACGATCCCGCCATAGCGCGCGAGATGGCCCGCACCGCGGAAATCGAAGCTCGGCCACATCCATGCGCGGGCGGCGATCATCAACCCGACCGCGCGGGTGGCGAACAGCACGATCGGCGCCAGCACCAGCGTCCACACGCCCAGCCCGCCATAGGCGCCGGCGACGGACGCCAGCGCCCCCGCGACCGACGACAGCAGATTGACCTGCGCCTGCCAGCGGAACGCCATCTCGCGCGCCAGCAGCGCATAGGCGAAGGAGAGGAACGGCGTCGTCAGATAGAGCAGCGTCTGCACCCGCAGCAGCTCGGCGACCATCGGGGCGGCATAGAAGCGCGCTACCAGTGGCGCGACGAGGAACTGGACCAGCGCCAGCGCCCCGTTCAGCAGCAGGAGCATGCCAAGCACCTGGCGCTGCTGTCGCCGATTGACCTCGCCGTGCTGGATCAGCGCATTGGCGAGGCCGTGCCCGTTCAGCATGTTGAGCAGCATCAACACCACACCCGTCATCGCGACGAGTCCGTAATCGGCCGGCGTCAGCATGCGGATGACGAGGAAGGTCGATCCCCACGCGATCAGCTGCCCCGCGATCTGGCTTCCCGACCGCCATAGCACCGCCGATCGGACCTGCCGGCCCAGCGATTCGCGTGATTCGGGCGCAACCGCCGCTGATTCGGGGGAAGAAGTCATCGGGACCGCCTGTACCAGATGCCGTTGCATCCGCGTAAACCGGCGGAAATCCGCCGATCTGAAACCTTCCCGACATAAAAATGCAAAAAGTCGTTGACGGTCTGCGTCACCGCCCGTAGAGGGCTGTTCACCGGACGGGGCGAGCCACCAGGAACGCTTCACCGGAGCAGCGAAAAGCAGGCGACGCACCGCCCCTCCTCAAAAAGGGGTCAGGATGCGACGCCGGTATTTTCGTCTCGCTCTTTGACATTGTAGTTTAGATGAAGGGACATGTGGGCGGCGGCTTGCGGTCTGGGCCATTCAAGGTGGTTTTGGATCGTTTAAAGTTTAAGCTGGCTCATATGTCTCGTTACAACCACCATA